>NZ_SJPQ01000002.1:736587-1036587 GCF_007859945.1 Pseudobythopirellula maris
CCAAGCTCCAAGGCTACGCCGACCGCGTGGTCCAGCTGGTGAGGGACAACGGCTACGACGGCGTTGATCTCGACTGGGAGTTCCCCCGCGACGCCGCGACCCGGGCGGGCCACGCGGCGCTCGTGGCGGCGCTGCGCGAAGGTCTCGACGCCGCGGCCGACGACGCCGACCGCGAAGCTCCCTACCTGCTCACCGCGATGGTCAGCCCCACGGCGTTCTTCGGCCAGTGGATCGACGCCAAGGCGATCACGCCCCATGTCGACTGGCTGGCGGTGATGGCGTACGACCTGAGCGGCGAGTGGTCTCGCTTCGCGGGCCACCCCGCCCCGCTGTTCGCCTCGCCCCGCGACCCGGAGGCCGACGAGCGGAGCGTCGCCGGGGCGATGCGGTACTGGCGCGACACGCGCGGCGTGCCCGCCGAGAAGCTCGTGATGGGGCTGCCGATGTACGGCCGCCTGCTGCCCGTGGCCGAGCCGTACGACCGCCTCGACCCGGCCAAGGCCGAAGACCACCGCGCGGTCGGCTACGCCGAGATCCGCGAGCTGGTCGGCAAGGGCTGGCCCAGCGAGTGGGACAACGACAGCCAGGCGCCCTGGCTCCAAGCGATCGAAGGCCGCAGCGAGGTGATCGGATACGACGACCCCGCGTCGGTCGCCAAGAAAGCCGCTTGGTCCCAAGAGCAGAGCCTGCGGGGCATGCATTTCTGGGCCCTGCACCAAGACCGCATGCCGGACGGCAAGCACTGGCTGCTGCGAGCGGCCAACAAAGCCTGGCCGGCTGAATAGCTACCGACTCTTCAATCAACCCGGATTTTACTGGCGCCGCACCCCCCCATTGGAGTAGGCTGTGCAGACATCCGCAATGTCAGCGCATTCCCCCCCAAGCGCCGCACCCCTCCACCGGGTCGCTCAACGATGAATTTCGCTTTCCACAAAGCTAGTAAAGTCTTGATTGCAGCGTTCGTCCTGATGGCGGTTTCAACCGCCCAGGGTTCGTTGCTGTTCACGTTCTCCGATTCGACGCTGGCGACCGAAATGGTCGTCGAGCAAGCGGGCGACGATCTGAAGTTCACTGTCTCGATCGTCGACTCGGTCAACACGGGCGATCTGCGCGGCGTTTACTTCCACGTGGCTAACGAATCGCTTCTTTCTGGTCTCAGTGCGACCGGCAGCCCAGGCACGGTGCTCGGCAACGCACAAACGTTTTCCGCCAACAACGTAGCGAACATGGGAGGCGGCAATCCCAACATCAACCCGCTTGGCCCGTTCGACGTTGGCGTCGAGATCGGTCTTGGCAACGGGGCAGGGGGAGTCGACGACTATCAGACCGCGATGTTCGTGCTCTCTCACGCGACTGCAGCGCTCGATGTGGGTACTTTCTTCCCCTCGGCGTCTAGCGTTAGCGGGGGCTTGGTTGCTGGCGTTCGCGCCCAGACGGTCGGTGCTATCGGCGGCTCGCGAAACGGCAGCTCCAAACTCGGCGCAGGCGACCCAACCCAGTATGTCTCGCCGCCGCCTCCGGGCGAGTCGCCCGAGCCGGCTACCGCCGCCATTTGGGCCATGCTCGCCACCGGCGCGTGCCTGTCGCGTCGCAGAATCATGCGATAGGCGTGCGAGCCCCGCGATCGTGAATAGTTCCTCGCATGCATGCGAAATGAGTCATCGCAGCTAGGCGCCTTTTCTCGTCGCTGCTAGCAGCCTTTTTCTACACACCCGCCGCTTGCCTTTCAGTCGCGGGCTGGGCGGTCGCCACGGCTTGCTGGCGCCAGCGGCGCCGGCGCCCTGCTGCAGGCTATTTACGCCGATTCCGGCTATTCCGCCTGGATCGGTTCTGCCGACCGCGACGATACCGGATGCTGAGAAGCGCACAGAATACGCCCAGGCCTCTACCGCTCCCCCCATGCGTGGGGAGCTGCGATCGGCGCAGGCCGGGTGAATGAGCCGCTAGTGTGTTCAAGGAGGAACACCCATGGTCATGCATAACCGTTCGAAGGACGCCCCCGCCCACCAGGCGAGCCCCTGGATTCGCCCGGCCGCAGGATTGCTCGCCGGGGCCCTGTGGCTCGGCGCCGGCGCCTCGCTGGCGACCGAACCGGCCGCCGACGCGGAGCCGGCAGAGGCTCAATTGGCGATCCCCCAATTGACCGAACCCCAGCCGGCGGCGCCCCTGCAGCCAACACCCCTGCAGCCAACGATGCAGCTACCGGAGACGGAGCAAGCGACGACGGAGCAAGCGACGACGGAGCAAGCCGACGCCTCAAACGACGCCGCCCCGCACGACGCCATCGTGCAGGTCGCCTCCGAGGAGCCCGCCGCCGAAGCGTCGCCCAGCTCCGACTCGGCGCTGACGCTCGACTCGGTTCTGGTCGCGGTGCGCCAAGAAGAAGGCGAGAGGGCCCCCTCCGAAGGCGAGGACGTGCTCGAGCCGATCTCGCAGTTCTCCGAGTACGAGCCCGAGTTGGCCGAGCCCCAGCCGGCTGCCGCGCCGCGGGATGTGTCGAAGCGGGTGTCGGTTTCCGACCTCAACGGATCGCTCGAAGACGACAGCACAACCGTGTCCCCGGCCAGCTTCCACGGCGTGACGCCCGGCGTCACGAGCCGGGTCGAGCTGGTCGACGCCTGGGGCAAAGCCGCTTCGACGCAAGCCGTGGGCGAGGGATCGGCCGAGGTGCTGCATTACCCGGTCGCGTCTGACTCGCGAGTCGACGTGCTCGTCGAGGACCGGGTGGTCCGCCTGCTGCGGATCACACTCGCCGAGCCGGAACCGACCGCCGCGCTCGCCAAGCGATTGCGGATCGAGTCGGTCGAGTCGGTCGACATCCGCGACGCCACGGGCGAGCTGCTTGGCGTCGCTTACCCCGAGAAGGGCGTGATGCTGCTGATCGCCGAAGGCGACGCCGAGGCGAGCGGAGCCGACGAGGATCCGGCCGCCACCCACATTGTGCTGCAAGAGCTCGACGCCGAGGCGTTCGCCCTGCGAGCGGAGTTGCGCCCCGCGGACGAGCCGACCAAGGCCTTGGCCGATCTGGAGCAAGCGTTGGCGCTCGACCCCAAGAACGCCCACGCGCAGTGGCTGATGGCCGGCTGGGAAACACGCATCGGCAAGAGCGACCGGGCCGAAGCCCACGCGGCGGCCGCCGTTAGGCTCGACCCGGAGAACGCCTCCTACCGCATCCGTTGGGCCGACACCCTGCTGGGAGTCGGGCAATACGACCAAGCGGTGCTCGAGGCCCGCAAGGTGATCGATGACCAGGACGCCCCCGACGCGGCGCGGGCGCAAGCCCTGCACACGCTCGGCCGGCTCGCCTCGCTGGGCGATCAAGAGATCGAGAGCAAGGCGATCGGGTTCCACAACGCCGCGATCGCTCTGGCCGATTCGGTCGCCACGCTGCCGGAAGGCGCCGACCGCAGGGCGGCCAAGGAGCTGCTCGTGGGCGCCCATCTGGCGGTCGCGAAGCAGATCGCCCGCGGCGAATACGCCCGCCAGGCGGAGGTCGTGGCCGAATGGATCGGCCGCGCTTCGGGCCTCGCCGAAGAGGCGATCGTTAGCGGCGATTGCGACCTGGGGCTGCGTATGCAGGTGGCCATCGGCGCCCTGGACACGCTCGCCGAGATGAAGCCGACCAAGGACCCCGGCCCTTGGATCAAAGAGGCCGACGAGACCGCCCAGGCGATGCTCGAAGGCTGCGACGACGAACTCGAACGGGCCAACACAAGTTGGCTCCACGGCGTGGCCCACGCCCACGCCCTGCGGGTGGAGCACACCCGCCGCGAACCCGACGCCGCCCTCGCTTACGGCGCCAAGGCGATCGAGTTGCTGAGCGGCGGCGCCGAACCGCGGGCCGAGTCGAGCGAAGCCCAGCTCCAGGTTGGCCAGCTCTACTTCTACATCGGGGCCGTCAACGCGATCCACAAGCAAGACCACGCCGAGGCGGTCGCCTGGTTCGACAAGGCCCGCAGCATGATGGACATCGACCGCCCGCAGAGCGAGCTCTTCGTGCCGCGCCGCGAGGGCGAGACTCTCGTCAGCATGGCGGTCTCGTACTGGGACCAGGACCAACGCGAAGTGGCGATCGAACTGACAGAAACGGGCGCCGAGCAGATGGAACGGGCCCACACCGCCGGGGTGCTCGAGGAGAAGTCTCTCTCCGTGCCGTACGGCAACCTGGCGACGATGCACCGCAGGCTTGGCAACCGCGAGACGGCGGCCAAGTTCAGCAAAATGGCTCGCTTGTCGCGCCCCGATTCGGAGCCGAACGACGAGGTGGCGCAGGCGCCCGCGGCGGCGCCGGCCTCGCCCCCGGCCCGCAACGGGCAAACCGCGTCGAGGCAGTCGGGCTCCAAGACCGCGGCTGCGACGCAGCCGTCGCTGCAACCGATGAACTCGCTCGCCCGCCGCACGCAAGACCAGCGGTCGCAAGCGCAAGGGTCGAATCCGCAATCGGGCTCCGATGCGTCGACCTCCAGCCGGCCGATCCGGCGCCGTTCGCCGGTCACGGGCCGCATGCTGGTCCGCTGATCGCAGCTCGGCAAGCTCTCCACACCGCTATCCGCACACGCCGCCCTGGGCTCGCCCAGGGCGGCGTTTGTTTATAGGTGGTTCGTGAGTTGGACGTTTCGGCGCCACGCTGGTTGCACGGCTGCCTCTTTACGGTTGCCCCCAACGCAATCGGCGTCCTTAGTTTGACCCCGCTGCGCCGCCATGCAAAACTTGCGCGCAGCCTTCTCTGACACTCTACTGATCTACGAGAACCAAGCGGCATGGGCACGATGACAAGCTCCACGCGCCGATGGGCGCTGATCGCCACGCTGGTCGCCTGCGTGGCCGGCGGCTCCTGGTCGCCGACCACTAGCGCCCAACAAGGGCCTTCGCAGCAAGAGAGCTTGCCGCCAACGAACGACGCCTCATCGGAAGAGAACATGCAGCCCGAGACTGGCCCTCAGTACGGAACGACGCGCCGGGCTAATACCGATAAGCAAACGCCGATCGAGCGGTTGAACATCGACCTCGAGAGCGGCGCGGTCGAAGAGCGTGTGGCTCGTCTGCTGGCGGTCATGACGCTCGAAGAGAAGATCGGACAGCTCTGCCAAGTGGCCCCCGGGGGTGAGACGCTCGCCGATGACTTGGCAGACGACATCCGCCACGGGCGGGTCGGGTCGGTCTTCTACACTGGGCACGCCGAGCAAACACGCGAAGCGCAACGCGTCGCCACGCAAGAGTCACGCCTCGGCCTCTGGCTGCTCACGCCGCGCGACGTGATCCACGGGTTCCGGACCGTGTTCCCGATCCCACTGGGGCAGGCCGCCAGCTGGAACCCCGAGCTCGTTCGCCGGGCCGCCCGCATCGCCGCCGAGGAGGCGCGTGTCGAAGGGGTGAACTGGACCTTCGCGCCGATGCTCGATATCAGCCGCGACGCCCGCTGGGGTCGCATCGCCGAGTCGCTCGGCGAAGACCCGCAGCTCGCCTCGACGCTCGGCGCGGCGATGGTCGTTGGATTCCAGGGGGACAACCCTGCGCGGCCGGTTCTCGCCGCCTGCGCGAAGCACTTCGTCGCCTACGGGCTCACCGAAGGGGGCCGCGACTACAACCGGTCGATGGTGTCGATCAACGAGTTGCACAACACCTTCCTGCCGCCGTTCCGGGCGGCGCTCGACGCCGGCTGCCTGACGCTGATGACCGGCTTCAGCAGCGTGAATGGCGTGCCGCCCACGGGCAGCCGGGAACTGGTCGGCGACCTGCTCAAACGCCGCTGGGGCTTCGACGGCCTCGTGGTGAGCGACTGGGGATCGGTCGTCGAGATGATCGAGCATGGCTACGCCGCCGACAGCCGCGACGCTGCGCAGAAGGCGATCGCCGCCGGCGTCGACATGGAGATGGCCTCCGAGACCTACCGCGAGAACCTGCTCGAACTGGTCGAGGCGGGCGAGACGCCGCTCGCCGAGATCGACGAAGCGGTCCGCCGGGTGTTGAGGCTCAAGCTGCGGGTCGGGCCTCCCCGCGAGTCGACCGCCGCGCTCAACGAGCCCGCCGAAGAGAGCCTCGCCGCCGCTCGGGAGCTCGCCACGCAAAGCGTGGTGCTGCTCAAGAACCGGCCGCCCAAGCAGCGGGCCCCGCAGCGCGGTCAAGCCATCTTGCCGCTCGACCCCGCAGCGCTGCGGCGTGTGGCGGTGGTCGGCCCGCTCGCCAACGCCGCCCGCGACCAGCTCGGCTGCTGGATGCTCGACGGCAAGCCGGAGGAAGCAATCACGCCGCTCGAGGCGCTCCGCAACGCGCTGCCGGAAGCCGAAGTCACGCACGCCCCGGCGCTCGACTCCTCGACGGACACGAGCGAAGAGCGATTCGAGCAAACCCTGGGGGTGGTGTCGCGCGCCGACGTGGCGATCGCGTTCGTCGGCGAGGATTGGTGGCTCAGCGGCGAAGCCCGCTCGCGGGCCGACCTGAACCTGCCCGGCGCCCAGCCCGCCTTGGTCCGAGCCCTCGCCCAGACCGACACGCCGCTGGTGCTCGTCGTGCTGGCCGGCCGGCCGCTGACGATCGGTCACGAGGCGACTCTCGCCGACGCGGTGCTCTACGCCTGGCACCCCGGCACGATGGGCGGCCCGGCGATCGCCGACCTGCTGCTCGGCGCCGCCTCGCCGAGCGGCAAGCTGCCGCTCTCGTTCCCGAAGCACGTGGGCCAGTCGCCCCTCTACTACAACCACCCCAGGACCGGCCGCCCGGCGCAGGCCGAGGTGCGGGCGCTGATCGGCTCGGACCGCAGCGACTTCCCCGAGGAGATGAAATACCGCTCGCACTATCTGGACGTCGACCCTTTCCCGCTCTACCCGTTCGGCTATGGGCTCTCTTACACCACGTTCGGCTACAGCGAATTGGCGATCACGACTGCCGAGCTGCGAGCCGGGCAAACGCTCACGGCCCGCTGCCGCCTGACCAACACCGGCGACCACGCCGGCGCCGAGATCGTGCAGCTCTACACGCGTGACGTGGCCGCGAGTCTCGTACGGCCGGTGCGTGAGCTGCAAGCGTTCCGGCGTGTGACGCTCGCGGCGGGCGAATCGACCGAGCTCGAGTTCGAGCTGCCGGCCGAGCGCCTGGCGTTCTTCGACAACCGGGGCGAGTCGCGTCTCGAGCCGGGCGAATTCCGCTTGTGGATCGGCGGCGACTCGGCCGCCACGCTCGGCGGGGCATTCGAGCTCGTCGACGGTCCGGCGACGCCGTAGCGCGAGATCACAGCCAGCCCGCCGCGCGGTAGGCCTCGGCCGTTTGTCGGTAGCGTTCTTCTAGCGAGGCGGCGGGCGCCCAGCCGAGCGTTTCGATCGCCTTCTGTGACGAGCAGACCCAGCCCCCCGGGGCGGTCGCCTCGCGCAGCTTGTCCATGCCCACGATCGACGGCTTGCCGCGCAGCCTCGCGAGCAAGTCGCCCGCCATCGCCGGCAGCAGGAACGGGTACTTCCGGCGTCGCAGCACCCAAACCCGGCGCCCCATGGCGTCGGCCGCCAGGCGGCCCATCTCGGCGTAGGAAGAGACTTGCGGGTCCGCCACGTGGTACACGCCCTGGCCGGGCGGACCCGCGGAGGCGATCCGTTCGCCACGCTCGGCGGCGCGCAGCAGCGCGTCAACCAGATCGTCCGCGGCCACGAGCGAGAGTGGCACCCCGTCGAGCTGAGGGGCCAGGTGAACGCCCCAGCGCCGGATCGCGCGGAACATCACCAAGCCGTCGCGGTCGCCTGGCCCAAAAACCACCGGCGGACGGACAATGGTAATCGGCGCCGCGGCGGCCGACTCGCGGGCGGCCCGCTCGCCGGCGAGCTTGCTACGGCCATAATCCGAAACCGGCGCCGGGGCGACGCTCTCAGCCAGCGCCCCCGCCGAGGCAGAGGGGCCCGCGGCCGAGAGCGAACTGACAACCACCACCACGGGCGGCGCCGACCGCTCCGCCGCCGCGCGGCAGACGTTCTGCACCCCCGCCTCGTTGACGGCGAGGAAGTCGGCGAGCGACAACGCGTGTGTCTTGCCCGCCAGGTGATAAACGGCGCCCACCCCTTCCAGCGCCGCGGCGACGCTCGGCGGGTCGGTCACGTCGCCCCGCACCAGCCGCACGCCGGGCCGCTCGAGACCTTCGGTCCTCGACGAGCTCCGCACGAGGCACGCCACCTCGTCGCCACGCTCGACGAGCCGCTCGACAAGCCGCCGCCCGATGAATCCGCTGGCCCCGGTGACCAGAGAAATCCCATGAGGCCGTGGCCCATCGGGAGGCGTGGCGGGGCTGTCGGGATGCGTATGCGGCGCGGACACGCCCTAGGTTTTACCCCGGCGGCTCGGCCGCAGGCGCCCCCGGCCGCTGGGCCGGTCGTTCATCGCCGCGAGCCTCAGCGGCGGCGGCGACCGATCAGGCCGCAGGCCGCCAGCAAGGCGAGCAGGCACGAGGCGGGCTCGGGAACCGCCGCGGCCAGCGACACCATCGTCGGCGCCCCGCCGAATTGGGCGATGATCACCGCGAAGTCGTCGAGGTCGACGTCGCCGTCGAGGTCGGCGTCGCCCTGGATGATCGAGGCCCCGCTGAGGATGCCGACGTTCATGCTCCAGATGGCGATGTCGGCGTCGTCGACAATGCCGTTGCCGTCGAAGTCGCCACCGATGGCAGAAGGCGCGGAGACCACGCCGAGCAGGATCTGATCGAGGCCGTAATCGTAGGTCACCTCCCAGAAGTCGCCCACCGCCAGGGCGGGCAGGTCGAAGCCGGTGAAGAAGCTATCTTCGCTCAGGTCGCCGCCGGCGCTCAGCAGCGAGGTGGCGAAGCCGGGGGCCGCGGTCTCACCCGTGGCGAACGAGAAGAACAGCGTGCCGCCCACGTCGGCGTCGCCCGCCACGTAGAACGAGGAGGTGGTCAGCGTCGAGGGCGACTCGGAGATAAACTGCAGCTCGCCCTGGTTCTGGAAGTCGCCGTCGATCGTCACCGACACGTTGTTCGGGCCGATGGCGAAGACCGCGTCGGGCCCGTTCATCACGTTGTCCTGGAAGGTCGCCGTGGTCTCGTTGCCGGTCACCAAGATCACGCCCTCTTGGACAAGCACGTCGACGACCGGATCGGCGTCGCTGTCGTAATCGTAGCCGGCGTTCATTACGTCGCCGGAGATGATGTTGTCGCCGCTCACTAGCTGCATCACGCCGGTGTTGTAGAGCCCCGACTCGAACCGCAGCGTGGCGTCGCGGCCGGTGATCACGCCGACCACCTCCCCTACCTTGGCGACCGGATCGACGGAGCTGTCGAGCTCCACAACGCGGGCGTTCCAGAACTTCTGCTCGAGCGGCGTGGTGACCACCGGGAAGGCGTCTTGGATGTTGCCGGTTTCGAACTCGCCGCCGGTGACCTCGATCTTGCCGAGGTTCGCCTGGAAGAAGTCACGACGCGAGCCGTCGATCTCGCCGTCGCCGTCTTCGTCGTCCGAGAGGATGGCGTCGAGTGAGTCGAACAGGATCGCGTCGGCGGTGCTCAGGCGAGGCGAGGCGTCGTCGTCGGCGGCGATCAGCCGCAGGTGTTGATCCGCGGAGACGACCACCTCGCCGAGCGAGCCGTTGTAGAACGTGCCGGAGGTGATTGTGCCGTTGGCCCGCAGCGAGCCGTCGTTGTAGAAGCCGTTGACCACGTCGACGCTCAGATTGCCCGACACATCGCCGAGGTTGTAGAACGAGCCGGTAGGGGTCGAATCGTCGCGGGGAGAGTTGCCGTCCACCCTGTCCTGCACCACGATGCGGAGCGTCTCACCCGGCTGTGTGCTGGCGGCGATCGACCCCACGGCCGAGCCGGTCGCTCCGTTGAACAGGTACTTGGCGTTGATGTCGCCGTAGCCGCTGAACTCACCAAGGTTCACGAGTTCGTTGGTCACGTTCAAATCGCCGCCCGACATCGTCACCACGCCCTTGTCGGCGACCCACATGTTGGCGTTGCTCTCCTGGGTGTTCTCATAATTTTGGTTGTGGAGCACGTTGACCTCGGCGCCCAGACCGATCGTCAGGCGCCCCGTGCCGAGCGAGCCGGGATCGGAATCACCGCTGACCGGCGATTCGCCGATAGCGAGCGCGGTCCGGTTGCCGGTGAATGCGTTCGCGCCGGTGGGGGCGGAAGTGACGTAGACATTCCAAGTGCTCCCGGGGCCGGTGACCTCGACGACGCCCTCGCCCACGGTCTGGGGATTCGCGATCTGCGGCACCTCGGGATTGCCGGCCGCATCGGTCAGCCACGTGCCGACTCCGGCGCCGTTGAACATCTCGACCATGGCGCCGTTCGTGATGGTGAGCGTTCCCTTGCCAAAACCACCGATCACCGACGGGAGCTGCGTGGCGGGAGTCGATACGCCATCATCGTCGAGTTCGTCACGGCCATAGGCGGCCACGTAGGTGTCGGAACCATCGATGAACGCCTTGCCGTTGGCGCCAACGCCGAGGCCCAAGAACAGGGCGTCTTGGATCTCCATGCGACCGCCGGCGTTGACAGTGAGCACGCCCCTGCCGAGCAGGCCAACGTGTACGTCGTAGCCGTCAGCGTTCTCGACCTGCTGCCGCTCCGAGACGTCGGGGGTCGTAAGCACCAAGGTGTCGAGTGGGTCACCTGCGGTGAAATTAAGCGCCGATTGGTACTCGCCGGGGATCACGTTGTAATCGTTGTTGAAAACGCTGCCCGCGCCGGTGATCGTCATGTAGCCGATACCCGATGAGCTGGGCGCCGACGTGCCGCCCTGAGCGGCCATCACGATGTCCATCTGGAACTCGTAGTCGTTGTCACCAAGGGTGCCGAGTTCCAGCTCACTGTTTTCCCCGGTGGCGCCGCCGAGGACCAGGTGCTGGTACCGCAGCGCGCTGCCGGCGTTGATCTCGAGCGAGCCTTGTCCGGTGTAGCCGACCAGGATGTTTTGGGTCGTCTCGTAGTCGACCCACACGTCTGGATCGTCCCACGCCAGCCCGTTGCCGTTGCCGCCGTCCGGGTCGTTGGGGTCGACCAAGAAGTCGAAGACGTTGTTGCCTTGATCGTCGAGCACGTCGGCGATGAAATCGTTATCCTCGTCGATCGTGATGACGCCAAAGGTCGTGCCGACCGGCCGGACATCGCCTTCCCAGTTCACCGCAGCGCGGGCCGCCTGGGGGGCGGCCATCAACGCCACAGCGGCGAGAGCCAGCGTCAGGGGGGCGAGCGTCAGGTCGTTGAAAAAGTGGCAATTGCGACGCATCGCGGGGGAACTCCTTCGTAAGGCTCGCCAGAGGATTACTGGCTGGCCGGGGGGGTCGTGTTCGTCGGGGGTCAGCTCGCCGCAGTTTAGGCGAAATACACAAGCTGCGGCGCAACGGCGGCTAAAGAGACACTTTCCCACCACACGCTCGCCGTTGGTCCTCGTAGACCCCCAGCGACGGATAGAAATTGGCCTCGGTTGTTCTCTGTTCTCAATGACGGGTTCTTAACGGGCGGGGCGACTCGCGACGCCAACGGCGTGCGGCGGTTAACGCCATGCGGGGCGAGGTCGGAGGAGGGCGCCCCACCGAGGGGGCCGTCAAACCCCGCCCGGTCGTCCCATTTTCGCCACGCTGCTGCCGAACTGTCAAGCTTTTGACGCGACGTAAGTCCCTATGGGAATTGCCTCTAACGCGTCTCGAGCCCGGCGCGTGCCGGTTGTTCCTGTGATGACGGTTCGCCGCCCCCACGGGGCATTATTCCGCCCTGGGGACTCTTCGCGCCTGGCCGTAGCCGGGCAACGCGGTTCGAGGCGAACGGCGGGCGGGCGGCTGCGGCCTAAATCAGCAGCGCGTCGAGCTGTTGGCCAGCAGCGAACTCGCCTCCCGCTGCGGGTACTCGCAACAGAGCATTCGCCCCCGCCAAAGCGGCGATATCAGCCGAGCCACGCCACGGCAGCACCTGGGCCACGCCTGCATCGACGCGGGCCGGCAGGTAAGTCTCACGCCCCGGCGGCTGCGAGAACGCCCTGGCGAGCCGCACCGGCGCCGTGGCGGGCTGCACGAAGGGGGCGCCCCCCAGGGCGGCGAGCAGCGGGCGGACAAACAGCGAGAAACCGACCAAACTGCTCACCGGGTTGCCCGGCAGGCCGAAGACCCAGCAGCGGTGGCCGGCCCCCGAGGGGTCGTTCTCGCTCGCGTCGCGAACGCCAAACCAGAGCGGCTTGCCCGGTTTGACGGCGACTTTGTGGAAGACCTTGCGCACGCCGAGTTCGGCCAGCAGGCCGGGGACCAGGTCTTTGTCGCCCGCCGACACGCCGCCGCTCAGCAGCAGCACGTCGGCCCGGGCGAGGCCGGCGCCCAGCGCCAGCCGGAGGGCCTGCGGCGTGTCGACCGCGGCGCCAAGGTCGAGCGGCGTGGCGCCCGCGTCGCGCACCGCGGCGACGAGCATCGGGCCGTTCGAGTTGCGGATCTGGCCCGCCCGGGGCTTCTGGTCGGCGCCCACGAGCTCGTCGCCGGTCGAGAGCACCGCAACCCGCGGGGCGGGGACCACGCTCGGCTCGGCGCAACCCGCCTCGGCCAGCACGGCGATCTCGATCGGCCGCACCCGCGCGCCTTCGGCGACCACCACATCGCCCGCCGCGACCGACTCGCCGCGGCGCATCACGTGCTTGCCCGCGGCGATCGTGGGACCCAAGAACCGGACCCGGCCCTCGCCGAGCGTCTCGCTCCGCTCGACGGGGATCACCGCGTCGGCGCCCGCCGGCAGTGGGGCGCCGGTCATGATGCGCGTCGCTTGCCCCGGCCCGAGGGCGACCGTAGGCACGGCGCCGGCCATGACCGTCTCGACCACCTCGCGTTCGGCCGACGTGTCCGAAGCGACGACCGCAAAGCCGTCCATCATCGCCTTGTCGTGCGGCGGCGAGTCGACATCGCTCACCGCTTCCTCGGCCAACAGGCAACCTAACGCCGTCTTGAGCGCCACGCGGCGCGGCTCCAAGGACCGGGCTTCGGCCGTCACTAGGGCGAGCGCTTCGTCAACGGTGAGGAGTTCCGACATACAAACTAGCCGCAGATGAACGCGGATGCACAACGCTAGGCAAACGACTATCGGCTAGCAAGGAATCGCGGGTCCTACGCAAATCATCCGCGTGCATCTGCGCCGATCTGCGGCTGATTCACAATTCTAAGAAGCGCTTCAGCAGCTGGCTGCCCTGGTGCGTGAGAAAACTCTCCGGGTGGAACTGCACGCCGAACAGCGGCAGTTCCTTGTGCTCAACGGCCATGATCTCGCGGCCGCCGTGCGGCTCGTCGCACCAGGCGGTGGCGACCAGCTCATCGGGCAGCGTGTTGGGGTCGATCACCAGGCTGTGGTAGCGGGTCGCCTGGAACGGGTTGTCGAGGCCCGCGAGCAGCCGGCTCCCCTCGGCGTAGTGGATCTGATCGGTCTTGCCGTGCATCAGGTTCTTGGCCCGCACGATCGTGGCGCCGAGCGCCTGGGCGATCGATTGATGCCCGAGGCAGACGCCCAGCAGCGGCAGCTTGCCGGCGAAATGCTGGACGCACTCGACCGAAACGCCCGCCTCGCTCGGGGTGCAGGGCCCGGGCGAGACGATCAGCCGGTCGGGCTTCATGGCCGCCAGCTCTTCGACCGTGTGCTCGTCGTTGCGCACCACGCGGATGTCGAGCGAGGGGTCGATCTCGCCCAGCCGCTGCACGAGGTTGAACGTGAATGAATCGTAGTTGTCGACAATCAGGATCATGGCAGTGAGTTTATCGGGACAGCGCCCGCAAAGCCAACGGGGCGTGGGCTATGGACTGTGGGAGGCGTCTCCGACGCCGATATCGGCTTCGGAGCTTATCAGGCTAGCAGCGCGTCATCGGCGTCGGAGACGCCTCCCACAGCGGAACGATTGTGAGGGCGGACACGGTGAGGGTGGAAGTTTACGCGATGCGTGGTCCAATAGAGCCTCTTCCCGAGTCCCCAGGTCCAGGCGTTCCATGGCGAAAAAAGGCACCGCGGTCCCGCTCTCCGAACTCGAACAGGCCGTCTCCGACCGCGAGGCGGAGGACCTGGTCACCCGGCTCTTGGCCACCCGCGGCGGCAGCGGCTGCGAGGCGGAGGTGATGGCGATCGTGGCGTCGGAGCTGGCGAAGGCGGGCCTGCCGGAGGGCAAGCTCAGTCACGACACGGCCCACCGCCGCAGTGTTCACGGCGGCGAGATCGGCAACGCCATCCTCCGCATGCCCGGCAAGCGGAAGGGCCCCCGCCGGCTCTTCTCGGCCCACACCGACACGGTGCCGATCTGCCTCGGCGCCCGGCCGGTGAAGAAGAACGGCTTTATCACCTCCAGCGACCCCGCCACGGGCCTGGGGGCCGACGACCGCTCGGGCACGGCCGTGCTGCTCACGACCGCGATCGCGCTGCTCCGCACCGGCGCGGCGCACCTGCCGCTCACTCTGCTGTGGCTCGTGCAGGAAGAGACCGGCCTGCACGGCGCGAAGAACGTGACCGTCTCGAAGCTCGGCGGCGCCGAAGAGGGCTACAACTTCGACGGCGGGGACTCGGCCAAGCTGCGTGTCGGCGCCACCGGGGCGTTCCGGCTCGACATCACGGTGAGCGGCATCCCGAGCCACGCCGGCATGGCGCCCGAGAAGGGGGTGAGCGCCATCGCTATCGCTTCGGTGGCGATCGCCGACCTCGTGGAGAACGGCTGGCAGGGGCTCATCGAGAAGGGCAAGAAGACCGGCACGAGCAACATCGGCGTGTTCCACGGCGGCGAGGCGACCAACGTGCTCACCGACCGCGTGAAGCTCCGCGGCGAGGCCCGCAGCCACGACCCGGCGTTCCGCAAGCGGATCGTCTCGGAGATCGAGAAGGCGTTCGCCCGCGCGGCCAAGAAGCTCAAGACCAGCGAAGGACGCCGTGGCGCCGTCGCCATTGAGGTGCGGCAGGACTACGAGTCGTTCCGGCTGAAAGATTCCGACCCGGTGGTTGTCGCCGCCACGATGGCGATCGAACACTGCTGCGGCGTTTCGGACCCGGTGATGGCCGTGGCCAACGGCGGGTTGGACGCCAACTGGCTCACCGCCCACGGCGTGCCGACCGTGACCATGGGTTGTGGCCAGGAGAACATCCACACCGTGGACGAGCGGCTCAACCTGAAGGACTTCCACTTGGCGCGGCGCATCGCCCTGCGACTGGCGACCAGTCCCTGACCCCCGACCCCTGCCCCCTCCCCCTCTCTTGAATCCCGACGACGAACTCTGCCTCTGCTTCCACGTCTCGCGTCGCAAGGTGGAGAACTACCTGCGGGTCGAGCGGGTGCGGGCCGCCTCGCAGCTCTCCGAGTGCCACGGCGCCGGCACGGGCTGCGGCTGGTGCCGGCCGTTCCTGCGGCGGCTTTTCGAGGCCCACTGTGCTAGTACGTCAGGGGCGGAAACGGCCGCCGAACTGCCGACGCCCGAGGCGTACGCCGCGGAGCGGGCGGACTACGTCCGCCAAGGCGGCGGCGCCCCGCCGCCCGGCGCCACGCCGATCGAGTAGCAGCGTCAAGTAAGCGCCTCGCCCCAAGAAAACAGCGAGCCGGGGGCGTAAGCCCCCGGTGTCTTCAGCGCACCGCCGTGTGCTGCTAGCACAGCGGGGGCTTACGCCCCCGGCTCGCCCTCTTTTGGCATGGGGAGCTGCGGGGGCTCTGCAAATCGCGGCAAGTCAGGCTTGGCTCGCTGGGCGAGAATCCTCTATAAGCCCACCCCGTATTTACCGACACGCTTGGGAAAGGACTCCCCCGATGACGCTCGACGCCGCCGTGCTGGTGCGCCAAATCACCGAACTCCAGGCCGAAGCCGTCGTGCGCTGGCACGTGCTCGACGGGCGCCAGCACCCGCTCGACAACCCGTACACCGGCCTGCTCTCGGTTGCCTGCCAGCAGCACCAGTTCAATTACCAGCTGTGGCACGAGGAAGACGTGGCCCGGCGCCGCGACGTAACCGACGAGCGGATCGCCCAGGTCAAGCGCGCGATCGACGGCTTCAATCAGCAGCGCAACGACTGGATCGAGCGCATCGACGAGACGCTGATCGGCTCGCTCGGCGCGTGGGGCGTCGAGCCCGTCGAAGGAGCGCGGCTCAACACCGAGACCCCCGGCTCGGCCGTCGACCGGCTGTCGATCATGTCGCTCCGTGTATTCCACCTGGAGGAAGAGCTCAGCCGCGACGGCGTCGACCGGGCGCACGTGGAGAAGGTCCGCACGAAACTCGCCCGCTGCGAGGAGCAGGCGGCCGATCTGGCCCACTCGCTCACCGAGCTGCTCGAAGACATCTTCGCCGGCCGCAAGCTGCTGAAGGTCTACCGCCAGATGAAGATGTACAATGACCCGACGCTCAACCCGTACCTGAACGGCGCGGCCCGCAAAGCGGGCTGACGGGGCCAACCCACAGGGGGCGTCAGCCGTCGTGGTGTTGGTAGTGGCGGCTCGTGGCATGGCCCGCCGGATGCGACCATTGCGGCGCGTAGCGCTGCACCGGCTTGCCTAGCAGCTTGCTGAGCACGTACAGGATCAGCAGCGAGCCGACGAACGTCACGACGATGTTGATCGTGAAGTTCGCGATATCGCCCCGCGCCAACCCGAGGAAGTGACCCGAGCACGACCCGGTCGCGAGCACGATGTACGGGTTGTCGATATTCAGGCTGATGAGCTCGTCGAACAACCGCACAAACCCGCCGAAGAATACCGCGTAAACAATCGCGGCGTAGATGCCCCCCTCGGCGGCGGCGTACCCTAGCACGCCTGGCGGCAGCGTGATCTTGCTGTGGTCGACCCCCTGGATCTGGGCGAGGGACGCCAGGTCGTTCGCCAATGGCTTGGGCTTGTCCTCCCACATCATGCGGGGGACGAATTGGATCACCATCTGACGGAGTGAAAACAGGTGGCGCATCTCGTTGGGTCGTGGGTAGTTTTCCACGCACCACATGGCCGCCGAACCGCAGGTCTGCCCGCTCAGCACGTCCTTGGCGCCCGAGCTGGCGTCTGACTGGGTCATCGACTTGAAGGTCTGAGAGAGGCTCCATCCCTCGGCGCGGGTTTCGCCGCGCATCGCCGTGAATGCCGACACGACCAGCAGCGTGGCCAGCAACATCGGCGAAGTCCAGATCAGCACCCGCAGCGGGTTGAGGTTGCGGCCGTAGCGGTAATAGACGCCCCACACGAGCCCGAATCCGACGGCGAGGATCGAACGCCTGCCAAAGGCGCCCCAGATCGCCACGCCCATGCAAATGCTGAACACCAGCAAGCCGACCGCCACGACCAGCGGATTAAACGACCGCTTTGCCCACACCCATCCGATCATGCCACACGCGATCGCCGCGAGGCCGATCGAGAGGTGGTAGAGGACCGACGAGATCACGGGGATCGGCGGAGCGAGACGGATCAGGATCACCGCTCCGCTAATGCAGAGCGACAGCGTGAGCAGCAGGTAGTCAGACGAATCGGTCGCCTTCGGGCTGATCTTACGCGCCAGCCACTTGAAGCCCACGCCGTAGTGGTAGGCGATCAGGAAGCAAGGGATAAACACGCAGGCGTACCCCAGGAGCACCGAAGCGGCCGAGTTGATCCGCTCGACCTGGAACATGCCGGTCATCTGCGTGCTGACCACCACCGCCGGGTTGTAGAGCTGATAGACAATAAAGCCACCCAGGTACAAGTTGCGCACGCTGAGCAGCTCCACCTGGCGTTTGAGGCCCTGATAGACCATCAGCGCAAGCAGCCCTAGGGCGAGCAGCAAAAAACAGGGCGCCAGCAGGTCACTCATGGTCAGAACGCAGTCGTGTTCAGTAGGTGCGCGTAGTGGGGAACCCTGAATCCTACGACACGGTTGGGAGAGAGGCGATCCGCTACCGCTCGCTCGGGCGGTCCGATCATAGCGGTCACACCGACTGCGACGCCCCATCGCTACGGGAGGCCGTTGCTCCGCCGGCCGCGGCGCTATCGGCGGCGCTATCGGCTGGGGGCGCCAGATCGTCCCACAGCGTCGGACGCCCCAGCATGGCGGCCAGTTCCGCCGCGTCGTCCGATAGCTCTGCTCGCAGCCAACGCAGCGTCGCCTCGCTCGGCGGCGCCGCGGGTGGGTCGGCCTTGGGCAGCAGCAGCTGGTAGGCCCACAGACGCAGCCTCAGCGGCGCCAGCCGCCGCAACCCCTGTCGGTACAGCGAGCTGCCGTGGACCGCGTCCCAGAAACGGTTGCGGCGTGGCTTGCGCTGCGACTGGTTGTAGGCCTTCTGGCGGCTCGACTCGGTGTCGAGCTCACGACCCAAGAACGCGCTGATGCGCGCCAACTCCTCCTGGCGGCGCTCGGTGTAGTCTTCAAAACGCACGACCAGAACACGCTCGGGCCCGATCGCCTCGAGCCACGGGGCGAGCTGCATCGCGTAGCGGCTGTAGTCGACATACCGGCGGTGAACGCGGAGCTCCGCATCGATGTCGTCGCCCACGGTCCGCGCCACGTGGTCGTGACGGTAGTGGCTCAGGGCGCGCTCGACCGGGTGACGGACAACGTAGATCGCCTTGAAGCCATCGGGAAGCACGGCCAACGCCCGCGACGCGACTCCCGGCTGGTCGGGCAACTTGGTGTAGCCGGTCGAGGCGTCGCAGAGCGGCGTGTCGGGAGAGGCGCCACGGTAAATATCGGCGTATTCCTGCCGCCCCTCCTCGCTGAGCACGCGGTCGTCACACAGGTGGTGCGGCTCCTTGTTCTCGGCGAGAAAAACCGCACCGAGGTTCGCCAAGTCCATGTACAGACTTGTTGTGCCGGACTTCATCGCCCCGATGATGAGCAGCTCGGGCAGGCGCGGCTGGGGTTGCATGGCGAGGGGTCTCGGGTTCGAAAGACAGAGGCGTTGGCGATCGGCGCGAGGGCTAAACCCAGCGCGGCGTGCGGTCGAGGAACTGCTCGGGGCGCATCGGCTTCGATTTCGCCGGGGCCCCGACAGCGACGTGCCCAGGCGGCACCGGCTTGTTGACCACGGCGCGTGCCCCCACGATCGAGTCGTGCCCCACGACGCCTCCCTTGACCAAGATGCAACCGCTGTTGAGTTGCGCGCGGTCGCCGACCACGCCCGAGCAGACGTCGTCGCTCTCCCAAACGTGCACGATCTCGGCGTGCTGTCGCAGGTAGACCCCCGCTCCGAGCCTCGCGCGGCTGTTGAGCACGATCCCCAGGGGGTGCGGCGCCCACAGGCCGGGGCCAATCTTCACGCTCGAGGGGATCACACAGTAGTACCAGTGGAAAATGAACTTCTCGACCAGGAAGCTGAGCGGGTAGAGCTTGCAGCGGTGGAAAAAAGCCCCGAATCGGTAGGCAGCGACCATGTGGAACCCCGAGGAGAGCAGCGCCGCCGCGGCGAGGCCCAACCCGTACCGGCACCAACCACGACCCAGCCGCGGCGGAGCGTGGCGCATCAGGTCCGCGGCCAAGCCGGAGAGCGTAACCGGTTCGGCGATCTCGAATTCGGCCAGCGCGACCTCGGCCGCGGCCGGTTGGGGCAGTTCTGCGGGTTCTGCGTCTTGGTCCAATGGAGTCCTTAGCCGGCGGGTGGGTCGGTCGTCGTCTGCGGAGGTCCTCGGAAGATCCGCGACAAGACTCTAGTATAGTATTCTTCACCGCACGAAGACCCCCGGCGACCCCCCGCCCCCGCGTATGACGAATCACGCCACGATAGCCTCCTCGGCAGACCGCCGGGAGAAGACCGTCGCGATCGTCTGCAACACGCTCCCCCCCTACCGGCTGCACGCCCACCGGCGTTTCGCCTCGGAGCTCGAGGGGGTGCGGCTGCTGACGATCAACACGCACCAAGACGCCACCCGCGACTGGAGCGTGTCGCTCCCCGAGTCGATCGGGCTGGTCGACGTGAGCGACGGCGACCGCGGCTCGGCCGGCCAGTTGCGCGAGTGGCGCAAGGGGGGGCGGGTCATCGACACGCTCGAGCGCGAGCGGGCCGACGCGGTCGTGATGAACGGCTACAACGACGCCGGCCGGCTGCGCACGATCCGCTGGTGCCGGCGCCACGGCGTGCCGTGCTTCTTGTGGGGCGACAGCAACATCAACTCCGCCCACCGCGGCGGGGCCCTCACCCAAGCGATCAAACGCCTCTACGTGCCGAAGGTCGTCGCCTGGTCCGCCGGTTGCTTCGCCTGCGGCAGGCTGGGCAAGGAATACTGGGAGCACTACGGCGCCGACCCCAGCCGGGTGTTCATCTCGCCCTACGAGCCTGACTACGGTCAGGTTTGGGGGCTCACCGACGCCGAGATCGACGAGGCCCGCCAGCGTTACGGCTTGGCCGAGGGCCGGCGGCGCATCGTTTACTGCGGGCGTCTCACCGAGGTCAAGCGCGTCGACCTGCTGATCGAGGCCTTCGTGGCGCTCGCCGCGGAGCGGCCCGACTGGGACCTCGTGATCCTGGGCGATGGCGAGCTGCGCAGCGAACTCGCGGCCGCCGTGCCGCCGGAGCTCAAGGACCGCGTCGTGTGGACCGGCTTCGTGGCCGAACAGCAGGACGTGAGCAAGATCTACCGGGCGAGCGACGTGCTCGCCTTGCCGAGCCGCTACGAGCCGTGGGCGCTGGTCGTCAACGAGGCGGCGGCCGCGGGCATGGCGATCGTGGCGACCGACGCGGTTGGCGCCGCCGCCGAGCTGGTGCGCGACGGCGTCAACGGCCGCGTGATCCCCCGCGACAACGGCGAGGCCCTGAAGGACGCGTTGCTCGAAGTCACCGCGGCCGAGAACACCGACCGCATGAAGGCCGCCTCGGCCGAAGTCCTCGACGCCTGGCGCCGCAACGGCGACCCGGTCGAGGGGCTCCGCGAAGCGTTGCGGAGCGTCGGGATCGAGTCGTGAGACCCGCCGCTCGGCAGCCGCGGCCTCGGCGTGGGTCAGCCCCGCACGGCGCGCAGCAAACGGTAGAGCGTCGGCTGCGTCACGAGCCGTAACTTAAGCAGGTCGAGCGCGGCGGGCGATCCGATCCCATTGCGCAGCGTGCGGCGGACCTCGGCGTTGGGGATGCGCGTGGTGAGATCGGGGTCGCCCTCGAAGCGGCGAGCGAGGTCGGCCCGATCGGTCGAATCGACGGCGTGCGTGAGCGCTCGCAGGATGAGCGCTGCAACCCGGCTCGATTCGAAACGCTCGACGATCGACTCACGACCGCGGGCCGCCAGCCGCGTGCGCAAGGCGTCGTCGCGGTAAGCCTCGAGGAGCGCCTGCGGCAGATCCCCCGCCGAGAGCGCCACGAGCCCCGCCTCGCCGTGCTGGACGATCTCGGATTGGCTGTTGTCGCGCGGCGGGGTGTTCATCGTCAGCGGCGGGCAGCCGCACAGCATCGCCTCGGCCAGCACGAGGCCGAACGTCTCGCCGATCGTCGCGGCGTGCAAGAACACGTCGAACGACGAGTACAGCAACGAGAGCCGCTCGTCGCTGTCGACGAGCGGGTGCTCGATGAACCGCTCGCGGATCTTCGCCGGCGCCGCGGCCAGTTCCTGGCGGGCAGTCTCGGGCATTCCGATGACGAGCAGCCGGGCTTCGGGGCACTCCTCGAGAAGGGCGCCGAACGACTCGAGCAACGCGGGGCTCCACTTGCCGGGCAACGCCTGGCCGATGCGCCCGCACAAGAAGGCGTTCTCGGGCAGGCCGAGCTCGTCGCGGCGGAATGCGGCGATTTGCTCGGCCGGCGCACGGCGGAACCGTTCGACGTCGACCGGGTTGGGCGCCACGGCCGCCGGCTTGTTGCGCAAAGCGCGTCCCCCCCAGCGGCGCCAACGCCACAGGCACCAGCGGCTGATCTGCAGGTGGGCGTCGATCAGCTCGCCGTCGAGCGAATGGTCGGCGCGGCCGAAGTGGCTGGTCTCGACCACTCGGCGATTGGCTGTTTTCAGGCGCCGCATCACCGCCCCCTCTTTGGCGTTGGCCATACCGGGGCGGTGGATGTGGATCACATCGGGGCCGAAGCGGTCCGCCTGGCCGAGCGCCGCCTCGAGGGCCGCGTTCTCGCCCCCGACAAACACCGGCAGCCCGGCTTCGTGCAACGCCTTCTCGCGGACGCCCCCCGCGTCGATCGCCAGCAGACCGGTCTCGTGCCCCGCCTTGTGGTACTCCAGCGACAACGTCTGCGCGACGCGTTGCGTGCCGCCGCGGCCCAGGTCTCGGCAGATCGTCAAGATGCGCATAGCTGCGGGGCGGGGGTCAAACGCGGCGGGTGAGTTGGCGCAGCGGCGGGACGGCGTACAGCAGCGGGAACAGCAGCAAATAACGAGCCCTGCCGAGCGACACGTTCATGCCGAGCGTCCGCCGGTAGAGGTCGAGCGCCAGGTCCGCGCGTCCTTGCCGCAGGCAGCGGAGGCTCACCGCGCGGACACGGCGGAGCACCTGCTCCCACCGCTGGCGGCGACGCGCCTCGCCGCCGGGGTACTCCCCCGTAGCCTCGTGGTCGAGGAGCATCACGGCGCCAGCGTGCGCCATCACCGGGTTGCCGATCACGCTGCTGCCGTGCTGGCGGTAGGCGAGCATCGGCGGCGCGTAAATCCTTGCGAAGCCGGGGGCGACCCCCATTCGTAGGAGCACGTCGCTGTCGGTGCCGTTGACGTTCCTCTCAACACAACCGCCGCAGGCGAGGTACGCCTCGCGGCGACAAACGGTGTGGGCCACCCCCATCGCAAAGCCGAGCCGCAGGGCGTCGCCCAAGAAGTCTTTGCCGGTCTCGTACCGGAGCGGCTCGTTGCTCCATTGGGCGACCTCGGACTCGTCGAAGAACGGCGCCAGGGCGACGGCCACGATCGCCGGGCGATCGGCCTCTTCGATCACACGCCGTGCCGTTGCCAAGGCCCAAGGGCGCCACAGGTCGTCGCTGTCGAGGAAAGCCAGGTACTCGCCCGTCGCCTCGCGGGCGCCGAGGTTGCGGGCCGCCGCGCAGCCCTTGTGGTCTTGCTCGAAGATCTTCACCCGGTCGCCGTAGTCGCGCACGATGTCGAGGGTCGCGTCGCTCGAGCCGTCGTCGACGACGATCACCTCGAAGTCTTGCAGCTCCTGCGCAAAGACACTGTCGAGCGTCGCGGCAACGAGCGACTCGCGGTTGTAGGTCGGGATGACAACGGAGAACAGCGGCACGGCGGTGTGTCGTTGGTTGCTTGGGCTGAGGCTAGGAAGCTGTGTTGGCGGCCTGGAGAAGCACGTCTTCGAGCAGCTGGACTTGCCCGGGGGTGTCGAAGCGGGAGATCTTCTCGCGGCCCGCGCGGCCCATGCTCTGTCGCAACTCGGGATCGGCGGCCAAACGGGCCAAGTGGTCGCCCATCGCACGCCAGTCGAGTTCATCACAGAGCAGGCCGGTGACCCCGTCGTCCACCTGCTCGGGGATGCTGGCGTGGCGTGTGGAAACGATCGGCAAGCCGGCGCCGGCCGCCTCGGCGATCGCCACCGGCCAGCCCTCTTTGTCGCCATCGTCGGCCGTGACCGAGTGCTGCACGAACGCCCCGGCCGAAGCGATCCGCTCTTTCACTTCCGAGAACGGTCGGGCGCCCAGGAACTCCACGCGGTCGGACACGCCGAGTTCTTCCGCCAGCCCTTGGCACTCTTCGAGCATCGGGCCGTCGCCCACCACATCGAGCCGCGCGTCGGCGCCCGACTCGCGGCAGCGGGCCAGCGCGCGGATCGACAGGTCGGGCCGCTTCTTCGGCGTGAGCCGACCGACCATCAGGAAGCGGCACGGCTGCTCGCCGACGCGGTCGGCGCAAGGCATTTCATCGAGCGGCACGCCGTAAGGGATCTTGTGGATGCGGGCCGGGTCGCACCCGTGGCCAACAAGCCAATCGCGCATGTAATCGGCCACGACCACACAACCGGCCCACCTCGGCGCCGAGCGGGCCAGCGACTCGCTGTACACCCGGCCGCGAACCGCCGAGGAGAGATCGAACCCGTTGAAGTGGGCCACGACCGGCACGCCGAGGCTCGTGAGCAGCGGCGCCATCCGCACGGCCCATGTGCCGTAGTGGCAGAGGGCGACGCGGGGCCGGTCGCGCTCGACGAGCTCGGCCCATTTGGTGACTTCGCGGGGTGAGCCGCGGAAGCCTCCCGACCGGCGGTTGCGCCAAGCCCACAAGCGCGTTTTCGCCTGCCAGGCGAGCTTGCCGCCGGTGACCGGGCTGTACACGCCGATATCGTCGACCGAGAAGCCGTTGGGGCCGTAACGCCCGGGATCGGCGTGCTCGTTGGTGATCACCCGCAGGTCAAGCCTCCGCATCAGCGAAGCCTGGCGGTGCATCCACACCTCGCTCCCCACGCCGAACCGGCGCACGACGAGCCACGCGCGGGGGCAGATGGGTTTCGCTTCTGGGTTGCGTGACATGCTGCTCGATCGAGGGACGAGGGGGCGGGCGCCGCTGGTCTGGCCGGGCCTTAGGAGAACTTAGAGCCCCTCAAGCGCTTCGGGACCAAGAGCTCGGAGCACATGTGCCCGACGCGATCGCCGCCGCATCAGCCTACGCGCCATCCTGCGGAACCAAGCCGGCGAGTGCTTGCGCGGACTCCGGTTGGCCGGGGCGCCGTACTCTAGGTCGCGCCGCAAGACCGCGTGCACGTACATCGATCGCTTCCAGACGTTGACGTAGTGTAGGTCGGCGACCGTCGCGTCGATGCTCTCGGCGATGCCGACGATGTCTTGGGTCGTAATGATCTCGTCAACCACCTGCAAGCCTTCCGGCTCGTGCTCCATCAAGTAGCGCTGGTGCTCGGGCGAGGGGATCGTCATAACGAGCGCGCCGCTCGGAGCGAGCCACTGCCGGAAGCTCGCGTGGCACTCGGCCCAGGCGTCGCGGGGGATGTGCTCGTGCACGTCAATCATCGCGATGAGATCAAACGGGCCCTCGACCACGCCGTCGCGGAGGTTCGACACCTCGAAGCGGACCCTGTCGGATCCGAAGAGCGCGCTAGCCACGCGCACGTTTTCGGGGCTGATGTCAACGCCGAGCACCTCGACCCCCGGGTGGGCGAGGGCGTACTCGTGTGATGAGAACCCTAGACCGCAGCCGATGTCGAGCACCCTCGCCGGCCCGGTGGGCAAGCTGCGTTTCACCAGGTCAATCGCCTCCTCGATCCGCGGGTTCCCCTTCAGGTAGTCGCCGATCAACCGGCGGTTGAACGTGTCGTAGAAGTCGGCGATCTCTTCGCGGCTGCTGGTGGTCGTTGCTTCGGGCATAGCGGTGTTGCGAGTGGAGAGCGTGTCGGGAGCGGCGGTGTCGGACGGGTCATCAAGTATAGCCGATCGCCGTGCCGGGGCTTGTCCCAGCTGTGCGAGGGGCCGGTTGCGCCGGTGAGTGGGATCGTGCGCCCAACGGAGCGCGGCCCCGCAGGCGTGTCGCCACGCGGTGTCAGCGGAGCATCGACCTCATGCGGGGACGCGTCTTCACGAAGGAGAAAGCCGCGCGCGAAATGCCCCGTGAAGCCCGCACGACCCACGGCGCCTTGGCGCCGCGGACCTCGTATCCCAATTCGGCGAGCAGCGGACCGGCGTTCTCTTCGACGTCGGCCACCTGAAGACGCGGCATCGAGCCGCGCCAAGCGAACGCCCGCGAGGCGTCCACGGGCTTGCTGGCGAGCTCGAACAGCTGCGTGTGCTCCTTCGCGATATTCTTGTCCGAAGTGGTGTAGTACTCGAGCATGCCGCTCTCGTATTCGATGCCGAGCCACTCGGACATCCGCCGCAGCTCGTCTTCGGTCGATTGCAGCAGCCCCTCGTAGCGCATCTCGTAGTACCGCTCGGGGCCGAGCTTCTTGCCGGCGGCGATTCCGGCCGCCACGCGCGTGGCCCACATCTCGCCCGCCTTGCGGTAATTGGCTTGGAAGCGCGCCTTGACGATGCTGTGCGCCGTGTCACGGGCGTCGCGGATGATGTGAACGAAGCGGGCGCCGGGGAACGCCTCGGCGAGCCATTCCATCTCGAGGATGTAGGCCGGCGTCTTGTCGCCCCAAATCGTCTTGCCTTGCTTCGCCGCGTGCGCGTTGTAGAGCGCCGCGATGGCCCCCGGCAGCTCGCACGGCGCGGCCGCCTCGAGCGCCGCCAGCGCCTCGTCGACCTCCAGCTCGAAGCTGTCGAACGAGATCGTCTTCGACGTCGCCTGCGACCACTGCAAGTCACGGATGAAAGCGTGCCGCGCCCAGGCGGTGTCGAAACGGCCGTAGTCGTCTCGCCTGTCGCGGACCACCGACAAGAAGTTCGACTCGCGGAGGATCGCGACCTGCGAGTGCTGAATAAGCATCAGCCGCAGCAGGGTCGTTCCCGAGCGGTCGCAGCCCACAATGAATATCGGATTCGAGGACATCGCTTCGTTGATTGGTTCCGAGGCCGAGCTGCGGGCCCCCGTTGGGCGCCGGTTTGTTCGGCCAGCGTGCTGAGTGCTTGCGGTTAAAGACTAGGTTGTTTCTTGCGGCTTGAGAGGCGCGGGGCCGGGATCCGGCTGGCCAGTATCCCCGCCGCCGGCTGCCTGGGCAACGCCGCCGCCGCGCAGTTCGCCGCCGACCCGCTTCAGTTCGAGGACCAAGCGACGGCTGCTGGGGATCGCCGCCAGGCTCGCCGCGTAGGCCACGGCCGTGACCCCCAGCGTGGCGGCCACGCCGACCAGGGGGGCGGTCTCCTCGTCGAGCCACATCAGCAGCGGGAGGTTCGCCAGGGCGACGACCGCCGCGTGCGGCGCGGCGCGGAGGAGCGTGCCGATCAGGTCGCGGGCCGAGACGGGCCCCCTGCGTCCCACCCACCAGAACAGCAGCGGCGTGCGGACCAGCAGCCCGCCGAGCGAGTACGCCAACGCCACCCCCACCGCCCCCCAGGGAAGCCCCACAAGGAACGACAGCAGGCAGAGCGACGAGCCAACGAGCCCCCACTGCAGCTGTTCACGACTGCGGCCCTGCGAAACGAACAGCCAGCCGGTCGAGTTGGCGACCGGCTGCAGCATGCCCATCAGCAACAGGGCGCGGAAGATCGGCACGGCGGGCTCCCAGCCGGGGCCCAACGCGGCGGGGATCAGCCACGGGGCGGCGACCAACCCGTAGGCGGCCGCCGGGATGATCAGCAGCGTCGTGGCGCCCGTCACCTTGAGGTAAGCCGTGCGGTACCGCTGCGGGTCGCTCGTCAGCCGGCTCAAGGCGGGCACCATCACGTTCGCCACCGGCGCGTTGATCAACCGCATCGGCAACGCAAACAGCTTGTAAGCCTGGCCGTAGAAGCCGAGAGCGGCGTCGCCCCACCACCAGCCGATCAGCATGTTGTCGAGGTTCCGCGAGAGGTAATTGACGGTGCTGAAGCCGGTCAGGTCCGCGCCGAACACGATCATCTCACGCGTGCCGACCCCGCGCTTCGGGGCGTCGGGACGCCACGGGCAGACGAGCCAGCTGAGCGCCATCTTGGCCGCGGCCGTGGCGACGGGAATCGCCGCCAACGCCCAGTAGCCGTGCTCGCTCTCGTGCAGCCACCAGGCCATCGCGACGCCAACCCCTTGGCCGATGATCAACGACACCACGGCCGTCATCGTCAGGCGGTCGTACTGCATCGCGCGCTTCATCATCGCCTGATGCTGCGAGGTCATCCCGCTGAACAGATACGCGCACGACAAGATGACGACCACGGGCGTGAGCCGTGGGTCCTGGTAGAAGAGGCTCACCAGCGGCGATAGCAGCGAGACCAGCAAGGCGATCGCGAGGCCCATGGCCGTCGAGAACCAGAACAGGTTGCTCACCTGCCGGCGGTTGATCTCCTCGCGTTGCACCGTGGCCATCGACATGCCCGCGTCGACAAACATCGCCGCGAAGCCGGTGAACACCGCCGCTTTGAGGATGACGCCGAAGTCGGCCGACTCCAGCAGCCGCGACAGGATCGACAGCGCGACCAGCGAGATCACCGCGCTGAGCGCCTGCGACACCGCGACAAACGCCCCGCCGCGCACGGTCTTCTTCTTCAGCCCCTTGCGGAGCGAGTCGTTCGAAAAGTAGTCGTGCGGGGTCGCCAAGGGGCGGTGCGGATCGGTGGGGGGAGTCGGCCAAAAGATGGTGGGCCGGAGCGGCGGGCGGGCAACGCTCCAGCATATCATGGGATCTCCCCGCCGGCTTTGCCGGCAAACGGAGCGACCCGCACAGCCGTTGCGACCGACCACCGAGAGACCACGATTCAGACGCGTGGTATGGTTGATCGGTTCCCCGAAACGGGGCGGCGGTGGGCCGTAGCCTTTTCGCTATCTCTTTAACAGAAACACCGCACCCGATGAAACGCCGCGTCCTCGTTCTGATGGGCACCCGCCCCGAGGCGATCAAGCTCGCCCCGGTGATCGCCGCCTTGGGCGACGACCCCGGCTTCGAGCCGCTGGTGGTGAACACCGGCCAGCACCGCGAGTTGATCGATCAGGTGATCGACCTGCAGGGCATCCACGTCGACCGCGACATGGCGGTCATGAGGCCCGACCAATCGCTCGCGTCGCTCACCGGCCGGCTGATCGGCGCGATCGACGACGCGCTCGTCGCGCTCGAGCCCGACATGGTGCTTGTGCAGGGCGACACGACCACGGTGCTCGCCGGCGCACTGGCGGCGTTCTACCGGCGAACGCCGGTGGGCCACGTCGAGGCGGGCCTGAGGACCGGCGACTTGGCGTCGCCCTTCCCCGAAGAAGCGAACCGCCGGCTCACGACCACCCTCGCCACGCTGCACTTCGCCCCCACGCCGCAGTCGGCCCGCAACCTGCTGTCCGAGGGGGTCGACCCCGCGCGCGTCGTCGAGACCGGCAACACGGTCATCGACGCACTGATGCTCGAACTCGCCCGCCAGCAAGACCCGGCGGTCGGCGCGCCGATCGCCGGGCGGCTCGCCGAGGCCGTCGGCGCCGATTACGCCGAGCGCCCGTCGGTGCTGGTCACGGGCCACCGGCGCGAGAACTTCGGAGGCGGCTTCGAGCAGATCTGTGGCGCCATCGCCCAGCTGGCCGACCGCTTCGCCGACACGCTGTTCGTTTACCCGGTGCACCTGAACCCGAACGTGAAGGCCGTGGTCCACGAGCGATTGGGCGGCCGCGAGAACCTGCGGCTCGTCGCGCCGCAGGCGTACAGCGAATTTGTCGCGATGCTCGGCCGCTGCTCGCTGGTGCTGACCGACTCGGGCGGCGTGCAGGAAGAAGCCCCCAGTCTCGGCAAGCCAGTCCTCGTCATGCGCGACACGACTGAACGGCCCGAGGGCGTCGAGGCGGGCGTGGTCCGGCTCGTGGGGCCGAACGCCGAGGCGATCGTCGCGAGCGCCACCGAACTGCTGACCGACGAGACCGCCTACCGCCGCATGGCCGAAGCGGTCAATCCGTACGGCGACGGCCAAGCGTCCGAGCGGATCGTCACAGCGATCAAGAAGTACTTCGCACCGAAGTAATCGTGGCAAGCCGTCGGCGTAAGCCGCCGGTGCGCTTACTTCCGCGTACTCGTAGTGCGAAACTCCGGCGGCTTACGCCGACGGCTCGCCAACTGTTCGCCAACCGCTTGTTTAATCGACGCGTGACATGCGGCGCAGAAAGTCGTTCAGCAACGGGCCCAGATCGCCAAAGTGTTCGCGGAACTCGGCCAGGCGGGTCTCGGCCGTGTCTTGCTCTAACGCCTTTTTCTTCGACAGCGTCTTCATGTACGCCACGTAGTCGTCGGGCCGGTACTTGATCAGGTAGTAGTTCAGCGCCCAGGCGTCGGCGTAGGCGACGCCCGCCGTCCTTGGGTCGCGCAGCCTGGCGCCGTCGGCCACCAGGCTCGTCAGCGAGGCGAGGTTCCATTGGTGGGCGTGGCGGCGGAACGTGTCCAAGCGGCGGTAGTTCACCTTGCCGATGCCGCGCCACCCGCGGGTGCTGCCGGCGTCGGGCGCCTCGAAGTAAACGGCCATCCCCTCGACCAGCCACATCGGCAGGTCGGAGTAGCGCTCCTGCAAGCCGCAGTTGTAGGCGATCTGGTGCGTCGCCTCGTGGACGATCGTCGCCACCAGCGGCACGGCGCGCGGCGTGGAGAGCATCCGCGTGATCTCGCGGCGCGAGCCGCGGCGCCCCGAGCCGCGCAGCTCTTGGCTGCCGGTGATGTCGAACATCGTCACACGGTTGTTCTTCATGCTGTAGTAACCGACGACCCCCTCGCCGCCGTCGCCGATATCCTTCTGCACGGCGGCGCGGTAGTCGTCGTAGCTCTGGTGGATGATGATCGGCAGCGGGTAGTGGGGCTCCTCGAGTTCGAAGCCTTGCTTGCGCCAGTAGGCGAGGAACGCACGTTGCAATCCCTCCAGCAGCGAGCTGGTCCACTCGGCGTACTCACGCGACGTGTCGTACGCCACCACGTAGTGCTCGGTCGTGTGCAGCCGGTAGCGATCCGGCAGGTCGGCCAGCAGCCGCTCGCCGAGCTCCTCGGTCGAGAGCGGTTCGAACGGCTCGGCGTCGCTCTCGCCGCTGACCACATCCTTGCTGTCGATCAGCCACAGCCCGCCCGCCCTGCCCTCCAGCAGCATGTCGCCCCGCAGGCCGCCGAGCAGCACCCGGCCGGTGACGCTGCGCTGCACGCCCTCGTCGTTGAACACCACGTGCTCCATCGCCCGCACGGGCGGGGCGATCGCGGCCGCGGCGAGCAGGGCGAGGGTGATACGCGGATTCAGCAGAGCGGATGGCATGCGGGCGGGTGTGCTAGGTTTGACCTGAGAGGCGGCCCATAGGAAGTCCTCGGCTTGGGCGCATGTGGCGTGAAGAGGTAGAATCCTCTCGCCCCGTCCATGTTACACACTACCCGTCCCCTCGGCCCAGGCGCATCTGGCATGCCCCCCGAAAAGCCGGCGACCAACGACGCCCCGCTCGGCGACGACGCGAGCTACGACGGCCCATCGGTCGAGGACCGGCTCAGCCGGATCGAGACGCTGTGGACCGTGGTGCGCCAGGCGCACGAGGAGACCGGCGCCGAGGGCGACACGTCCTCGCGGGCCGCAGCGCGGCGGGCGATCCTCGATCGCTACGGCGGCGCCGTGCGTCGCTACGCGCTAGCGGTGCTGCGCGACGCCGAGGGCGCCGACGAGGTGTATCAGGAGTTCGCCCTGAAATTCGTGCGCGGCGACTTCGGCTCGGCCGATCCGCAGCGTGGCCGGTTCCGCGCTTTCGTCAAGACAACGGTCTACCGGTTGGTGATCGACCAGTGCCGACTGCGGCAGCGCAACGCCCGCCGCGCGGGGCCGATGCCCGAAGGCTTCGAGCCTGCCGCCGCGCCGTGCGAGGAGGAAGACCACGACGCGATGCTCGTCAGGAGTTGGCGCGACGAGTTGCTCGGCAAGGCGTGGGAGCGACTCGAACTCTTGGAGGCCGAATCGGGCAAGCCGCACCACACCGTGCTGCGTTGCCGGGTCGAGCACCCCGACCTGCGCTCGCCCGAGCTGGCCGTGGAGTTCACCCAACTGTTGGGCAAGGACGTGAAGGCGGGCGCGGCGCGGGTGCTGCTGCACCGCGCGCGCGAGGCGTTCGCCGAGCTGCTGCTCGAAGAGGTCGCCCACTCGCTCGACGCCCCCGACCGCAACGCGATCGAGGAGGAGTTGATCGCGCTCGACCTGCTGGGCTATTGCAAGCCGATCCTCGAGCGTCGCCCGGTCCAGCGGGGTGGCGCGTGAACGGGACCAATCCGCACGCCCCGACCGAGTTGATGGAGCGCACGCCCGCTCCGCCGGACGATCGGCCGTTGGCGCCGCCGGCTATCGGCGCGGGCGGCGGCTCGCAGGCCGACGACGCCTCGTGGACCGTGCCGCCGCTCACGGGGGGCTCGCTGTCGGCTTCGCTGCTGGCGACCGCCCGCCCGCCCAGCTACCCCGGCCCCGCCCCGCCCGCGCCGACCGGCGGACGCCCCGCCGACGGGCCGCCCGCCGAGCCGTTCGGCTCGGGCTCGGCGCCCTCCGACGCGCTGCCGCGACTCGACAAGGGGGGCCGCATCGACGACTTCGAGGTCGTTGAGATCTTGGGCAACGGCGCGTTCGGCGTGGTCTACCTCGCCCGCCAGCTGTCGCTCGACCGGGCGGTGGCGCTGAAGGTGACGGCCAACCACGGCAGCGAGGGGCGAACGCTCGCCCGGCTCGAGCACCCGCACATCGTGACGGTCTACTCGGAGAAGGTCGACGAGTCGGGCGACCTCAGGCTGCTCTGCATGCAGCTCGCGCCGGGCGCGTCGCTGCGCACGGTGATGGACGACCTGAAGACGATCCGCCGTGTCCGACGCGGTATGTTGGGCCAAGGCCACGCCACCCAGGGCCAGGTCGGCCCCGAGTGGACCGGGGCCGATTACCTGGCGTCGGTCGACACGCACGCCCGCGTGAGGGCGTCGCTCGACACGGCCGCGCTGCGCGACCGCGAGCTGCTCGCCCGCGCCGACGCGGTCGAGGCCACGGCCTGGATCGGCGCCCGCTTGGCCGAGGCGATCCACCACGCCCACCAGCAGGGCGTGTTGCACCGCGACATCAAGCCGGCCAACGTGCTCGTGAACCAGTACGGCCAGCCGATGCTGGCCGACTTCAACATCTCACAAGAACGCGCCGACACGGCGCAGGAAACCTTGGGCGGCACGCTCGCCTACATGGCGCCCGAGCACGTCGAGGCGCTGCACCCCGAGTTCGACACCACCGCGTCGCAGGTCGGCGAACGGGCCGACCTCTACGGCCTGGGGCTCGTGCTCGAAGAGATGCTCACGGGCCAAATCCCGTTCGCCCCGCCGTCGCACGACCTGGCGCCGCTCGAGCGGTTGCGGCGGATCGCCGAGGACCGACGCCGGGGACCGACGCCGTGGGCCCCCTCACTCCCGTCGGCCGAGAAGACGCTGCGCTGCGTGCTCTCACGCTCGATCGCTCCCAACGAAGAGCTCCGCCCGGCGAGCGGCGAGGCGCTCGCCGCCTCGCTCGACGGCTGCCTCGCGCTGCGCGAGGCCGAGCGACGCTTCCCGCGCCCGGGCTGGCTCACCCGGGCCGCCCTGCGGCGGCCGATCGTTTGGCTGCTGATCGCCGCGCTGGCCCCGCAGTTGGTCGGCAGCGCGGTGAACATCACCTACAACACGACCGAGATCGTCACCAAGCTCACCGAGCCGCAGCAGCGCGAGTTTGTGAACGTGCTGATGATTTACAACCTGGTCGCCTACACGTTCGCCGCGGCAGTGGGGTGGCGCGTGCTGCGGCCGGTTGTGCGGGCGTGGCGGGCGATGTCCGGCGCGCGGCCGCCCGACGCCCGGCTAGTCGACGAGGGCCGCCGCGCCGCGTTGCGGGCGCCGCTCTGGCTGCTGATGCTGGCCGCCGTCGGCTGGCTGCCAGGCGGCGTGCTGTTCCCACTCGTGATCCACGCGGACAACGGGCCGCTGGCGCCGCACGTGTTCGCTCACTTCCTGACGTCGTTCACCCTGTCGGGTTTGATCGCCGCCGCCTACTCGTTTGGCGCCGTGCAGCACGTCGCCACGCGGGCGCTCTACCCGCGGCTGTGGGTCGACCCGGCCCGCTGCCGCGAGACCGCCCGCCGCGAACTGGCCGGCGTGCCATGGCGGCTGCGGCTGATGCAGTGGCTCTCGGGCTCGGTGCCGCTCGGCGCCGCGGCGGTGCTGCTGCTCGTGGCGCCCGACGAGGCGAACCGCTCGCTGCGGGTGCTGGTGGCGGCGCTCATCGTGGTCGGCATGATCGGCTACCAGTACACGGCGGCCGGCGCCCGACGCATGACCCGCGTGCGGGCGGCTTTGACGGGGCTGGACGAGTGACCGATGAGAGTAATACTCGTCGGTGTAGGCGGGCCATTCGGATGTGGGAGGCGTCTCCGACGCCGATAACATTCTCCTATTCATATCGGCTCGCATGCCGTTATCGGCGTCGGAGACGCCTCCCACATCAGCATCAATCCTTTCTGAGATCGACTCTTCCGACGTTGCGACGACGCCCCATCGCGACTAGCGTGGGCGGATGGAAAGCGGTGACGACCAACTCGTGCGACGCGGCATGCGGCTGGCTAACGCCAACGCCGCGTTGTGGGCCGTCGGCAACGGGCTCGTCTCCACGACGCTGGTCGTTTACCTAGCGCTCGACCTGGGCGCCCAAGGCTTGGCGATCAGCGCGATCCTGGCCGCCCCGCGCTTTGCCGGCGCGTTGCGATTAGCGGCGCCGGCGCTGATGGCCCGCACGCTACGGCGCAAGTCGCTCTGCCTGGCCGGCTACGCGCTGAGCGGCGCCGTGCTCGTGGGCATGCCTTTCCTGGCGATCGGGCTGGGACGCAGTAACACGGCGGTCGGTGTCGCTGTGCTCGTCGCCTCTTGGTGCGTTTACCACTTGCTGGAGTACGTCGCCACCGTGGCGCTGTGGTCGTGGCTCGGCGACCTCATGCCCCCCGATGCCCGCGGCCGGCTGATCGGCCGACGCGAACGCTGGCTCACCGTGGGCCGGATGATCGGCATGGCGGCGAGCTTTGCGATCATCGCGCTTTGGAACCAAGTCGATCCCGATGTCGAGCGCTGGCGCCCGCTCGCCGGGTCGGCCGTCGTTGGCGCGCTCTTGCTCGTCATGTCGGTCTTGCCGCTCGCACGGATGCCGGGCCTCGCCAAACGCCCCAGCGCCGCCCCCCAGCGTCCCTGGCGCTCGCTGCTCGCTTGCCTAGCGGACGCCGACTACCGGCGGCTGCTGGTCTTCAGTTGTTACCTCGCCGTGGCGAACGGGCTGACAGGCATGGCCCAGAGCATGTACCCGCTGCGCGTGCTGGGCGTTGAATACCGCGGCATGCTGGCGATGCGGATGACCATGTACGCCGGCCAGTCCGCGTTGGCGCCGGCGGCCGGCGGCTGGGTTGCTGAGCTCGGCGCGCGGCGTGTGATGACGCTCTCGCAGCTTCTCGTGGCGACCGGGCCGCTGTTCTTCTGGATCGCCACACCGGCGGCCCCGTGGTGGGTGGCGGGGGCGTTCTTGGTTTGGATCGCCTACGTCGGCCTGAACGTCGGACTCGACACCATCAAACTCGACCTCGCCCCGGCCGAGAACAACGCCCCTCATTTGGCCGTCTACTACACGCTCAGCGACTTGGCAAACGGCGTGATGCTGATCGGCGGCGGTTTGATGTACGACCGGCTCGTCGCCGGCGGCGCCCGAGCCGAGGCGGTTTACAGCGGGCTCTTCCTCGCCGGGTTCGTATTGCGGCTGCTGGCCGTGGGGCTGATCCTGCGGCTTCGCGAGCCGCCTCCCAGGGCTCTTTAAGCCGTGTTGGACAAACCGCCGTGGGGCGATCAGTCTAGTAAGATGCCCACACCCCGCCGCAACGCCGCCGTGATCGCCGCCGAGCGCCTCGCCCCGGGGGTTGTCGCCCCGTGGCTGATCGCCGCGGGCCTGCTCGGCGTGACGCTCGCCATGATTCAGCCCTTAGCGCCCGTGCTCACGCCGATGCTGCTCATCGGCCTGGGGGCGACGCTCTTGCTGCGCGACCGGCTGGCCGGTCGGCCCGCCGCCGCGGAACTGCTCGTGCTGCAAGGGGCGGTCTACGCCGTGCTGCTACTCGTCGCCCTGCTGGCTCGCTGGGACGCGGCCCATGGCGAGCTGGCCCGCACGCTGCTCACGGCCGACGCCACGGCGAGCGCCGCCCTCGTCACGCTGGCCATCCGCTGGCTCAGTCGTTCTCGGGCCAGTCGACGCCGTTGATCTTGGCCAGCGCCAAGACGAGCGACTGCGTCCCCTTGCGCCCGCCGCCTTGCTTCTCAACTTCGCGGTAGAGCCGGTGCGCGAGCGCCGCGCCGGGCAACTCGATCCCCATCCGCTCGGCCTCGGCGAGGGCGACGCCCAGGTCCTTGATGAAGTGCTCCACGTAAAACCCGGGGGCGAAGTCGCCCCTGACGATCCGCGGGCCGAGGTTCGACAGGCTCCAGCTGCCCGCCGCGCCGGACGAGACCGACTCGAGGACCGTGTCCAAGTCGAGCCCCGCCTTCTGGGCGTACACGAGCGACTCGCAGATGCCGATCATCGTGCAGGCGGCCAGCGTTTGGTTAACCACCTTGGTGTGCTGCCCGGCGCCGGCGGCGCCTTGGTAAACCCACTTGGCGCCCATCACACGCCACAGCGGCTCGAGCGCGTCGAACGCCGCCCGGTCGCCGCCGACCATGATCGAAAGCTTGCCGTCGCGGGCGCCGACGTCGCCGCCCGACACGGGCGCGTCGAGCGACACCGCGCCCTTCTCAGCAAACCGTTCGGCCGCCTCCACGGCGAGCGACGGCTCGCTGCTCGTCATGTCGACAACGATCATCCCCGCGCGGCTACCGGCTAGGACGCCCGTCGTCTCGTCCAAGAGCACCTCACGCACGTCGTGCGGGTGGCCCACGATCGAGAAGACCACGTCGGAGGCCTCGGCCACGGCGCGCGGCGTGTCGGCCCACTCGGCGCCGATCGCAAGCAGCGGCTCGGCCTTGGCCCGTGTGCGGTTGTAGACGGTCACGGTGTAGCCAGCCTCACGAAGCAGGCGGGCCATGCTCGCGCCCATCACCCCCGTGCCGATCCAGCCGAGTCTTGTTTCTTGGGGCGAGATGGGCGTCGGCATGGGTTGTCGTTTGTGGGGTGAATGCAGAATTCGGATTGCGGAGTGCGGAATCGCTCGCGGGCTGACTCGGGCGGCGCATCATTCCGCAATCCGCAATCCGCATTTGTTCACGGACGCAGCCCGTCCGGCAAGCCGTTCGGGAATTTCTCTTTGATCACGCCCTGGATGTACTGCACACGGTTGGCCGGTTTGGGATGGGTGCTGAGCATCTCCGGCGGACCGCCGCCGCCCGACGCCTCGTCCAGGATGCGCATCAGGCCGATCATCGCCCGCGGGTCGTAGCCCGAGAGCGCCGTGAGCTCCACGCCCCAGCCGTCGCTCTCCAGCTCGTCCTGCCGGCCGTACTGCATGCTGACCATCTGGGTGATCATCTGGGCGGTGCGGGCCGAGTTGGCGTCGCCCCCCAGGGCGCCGCCGGCCATCGCTAGGCCGCTGAACAGCTTCTGCTTCGCCATCCGCTTGTTGCCGTGCCGCGCGATCACGTGCCCCACCTCGTGCCCCAGCACGCCGGCCAGTTGGCCGTGCGTCTCGAGCCGCTCGAACAGCGCCTCGGTGATGAACACCTGCCCGCCCGGCAACGCGAACGCGTTGACGGTCTTCGGGTCGGCCAGCAGCGTGAACTCGAACTGATAAGGGTTCGTCAGCTCTTCGCCGGTCTCGGCCTCGCGATCGGCGATCCAGCGATCGAGCGCCACCAAGAGTTCGTCGCCAATCTCGTCGACCAGCTGCTGGGCGCCGCGGTCGCGGCTCGCCCCGCCATGCTGCTGCACCATCTGCGGCGCCGCCTGCCGGCCGAGCGCCATCTCCTGGTCCTCCTCGGCGAGCGCCACGCGCTCCATCGCACCGGTGATCTGGTTCTCGTCCCCCGGGTTGCCGTAATACGAGACGAGCGCAAACAGCGCCAGGCCCACGGCGATCAGCAGCCGCATCTTCAGGCCGCCCATGCCGCGACCGCGCGAGGCGCCGCCGGCTGAGGAGGGCCGGCCGACGCCGAACATCGGCCGCTGCCGCTGGCTGTAGCCGCCCCGGCGGGTCGACGTTTGGCGGGGCATCGGAAAGGGGAATCGCGCCAAGGCTCGGCCCTCGCTCGAAGGGTGCGGTGAAGAAAACAGCGGCAGAACAGCGACAGGAGAGCGAATATACCACAACCCAACCCCCCGGCGGTAAGGTTCGTCCGCCGCCCCACGCGTAAGATGGGGTCATTGGCCGAAGGCCTGTTTCTCCGTAGCCTGGGGCAACGCTCTAGGAAAACCGCTATGACGCACGCCATGCCTGAACCGACCCGCACGCACCGCGTCGAGATCACCTACTGCACCGGCTGCCGCTGGATGCTGCGTTCCGCGTGGTACGCCCAAGAGTTGCTCTCCACGTTCGAGGCCGAGCTGGCGGAGGTCGCCCTCCGGCCCGGCTCGGGGGGAGTGTTCGAGGTTAAGGTCGGTCCCGCGGCGGGCCCCGCCGAGCTGCTCTGGTCGCGCGAGCGCGACGGCGGCTTCCCGGAGATCAAGCTGCTCAAGCAGCGCGTGCGCGACGCCGTTTCGCCCGCCAAAGACCTCGGCCACAGCGACAAGCGGGCGGAGTGAGCGGGCGCCGTGAGGGGACGCCATGCGTGGGCGAATGTGAAGATTTGGTGTAGGGCCGCTCGCCCCAAGTCTTCCTGGGTATAGTGACGCGTTTCGCACCCGCCGCGAAGCTTTCCGACGACTGGTAAGACGTCGGCTATCGCCCTTCGGCTTGCGATCTTCCGCACGAGCCTCTCCCCCTTTCGACACGCACGAATATGCCCGCCACGCGTCGCGATTTCCTCCGCAGTTCCGCCGCTTACGCCGCCGGCTTTGCCGGACTCCAGCAGCTAGTGGCCGCCGGTCCCGCCTGGGCCGACGCGCTCGTCGCCATGCCCACCGGCGCCTCGCCCTACGGCGAGCTGGTGGCCGATCCCGAGGGGCTGCTCGATCTGCCGGCCGGGTTCTCGTACCGCATCATCACCCGCTGCGGCGACGTGATGGACGACGGGCTGCTCACTCCCGCGCTGCCCGACGGCATGGCGGCGTTCAGCGCGCCCGACGGTCTCACCGTGGTGGTCCGCAACCACGAGATCAGCCCCGGCGACGCCGGCCCGTTCGGCGAGAACGGCGACGAGCTCGGCGGCTTCGACCCCGCGAAGCTGTTCGACAAGGGGGCGCCAAGCAAGGAGGGAACTCCGGGCAAGCCGGTTCCCGGCGGCACGACCACGCTGGTCTACGACACGAAGCAGCAGAAGCTCGTGCGTTCCTACCTGAGCCTCGGCGGCACGCAGCGCAACTGCGCCGGCGGTCCCACGCCGTGGGGCAGCTGGATCAGCTGCGAGGAGACGACCGACACGCCCGAGCGCACCTTCGAGGGCGACTTCCAACTCGGCGAGTCGCACGGCTGGGCGTTCGAAGTGCCCGCCTCGGCCGAGATCGCCGTGGCCGACGCCACGCCGCTCAAGGCGATGGGCCGTTTCCGCCGCGAGGCGATCGCTGTGGATCCCGCCAGCGGCGTGGTCTTCCAGACCGAGGACCTCGACGACGGCGCCCTGTACCGCTTCCTGCCTAACATGCCCGGCAAGCTGGCCGACGGCGGCCGCTTGCAAGCGCTCGCCGTGCGCGACAAGCCGAGCCTCGACACCCGCAACTGGGAAGGGACCACGATCACGCCGGGCGACCGCTTCGAGGTCGACTGGATCGACATGGACCAGCCCGAATCGCCGGAAGACGACTTGCGTTACCGCGCGTTCGACGCCGGCGCGTCGCGCTTCGCCCGTGGCGAGGGGATGTGGCACAGCCGCAACGAAGCGGGCGGCGGCGACATCGTCTTCGCCTGCACCTCTGGCGGCGAGGCGAAGCTCGGCCAGCTGTGGCGCTACACGCCCAGCCCCCAAGAGGGCCAGCCGGGCGAGCGCGACGAACCCGCCACGCTCGAGCTGTTCATCGAGCCGAACGACACGAACCTGGTCCACAACGCCGACAACCTCACCGCCACGCCGTGGGGCGACCTGGTGGTGTGCGAAGACCGTTCGGACGAGGTCGTCCGGCTGGTCGGCGTCACGCCCGAGGGCCGCTGCTACACACTGGCCAACCACCACGCCAAGTGCGAGTTCTCCGGCGCCACCTTCGCCCCGGACGGCACGACGCTGTTCGTCAACATCCAGCAAAAGGGACTGACGCTGGCGATCACGGGGCCGTGGCGGTCTTAACGTCCGCGTCGAAGAAAAAAACCTCGCCTGTAGGGAACGCCCTCCGCGGCGTACCTGCCCCGGGTACACGCCCACCCGCCGGGGCCCGGGCCGCCACAGAGGGCGGCCCCTACAGAGGCATAGCGGGATCTCGAAACTGTAGGGAACGCCCTCCGCGGCGTTCCTGCCCCGGGTACACGCCCACCCGCCGGGGCCCGGGCCGCCACGGCTCGACAAGTCGAATCAGCCCACTGTGCTTGCCTGTGCAAAGTCTGGGCGCCATGCTCAACGCATGTGTGACGAAGGGATCCCAGCGCACCGAAGGGTTTCAAGACGTGAAGACAAAGCAACACCCTCTTGGATCGGATGTGCCGACTAGCCATCGGCGTGGTAAGAGAGTTCTCGCCGCTAGCTGTCGCGTGCCTCTGCTGGTTACTTTTGGTTGTTGCATCGCGATTGCGGGCTGCACTGGCGGGCAGGTTGCAGAGATGCAATTAGGGGACATTCCCTATGGAAAAGACCTCGTCAAGCGGGGTGAAAGTATCCCGTGCACCGTAGTGAGCATCAGCAGCCCCCACGGTGAACGTGTGTGCCTGAAAGGGAGACTGCAGGAGGGCGTTACGCTGCCAGATCTGTTTCCTGTGCTCGATACCGTCACGAGCACGAATGGCGCAGACACGATGCTAGAGCGTATGCCGGAGTCGCTGCGTAGCAGCACTAACAATAGTGGAATGTTTGTAGCTGAAGACCGGATGTGGATTACTGGATCGAATATCGGAGCAAGCAATCGGAGGATCGCGATCTATGCTGCTGAGTCACTTTCCTCATCCGAGTTCTACTTCGATTATTCTTGGGGTCTATAAAATCCGATTGCCCAGCTTTTACGTCAGACACAGCCTGCCCCCCATAGTCCCTCCGCGGCGTTCCGTGCGCCGGGTACACGCCCACCCGCCGGGGCCCGGGCCGCCACAGAGGGCGGCCCCTACAGGGGCGTAGCGGGTAGCCTTGCATCTCGAAACTGTAGGGAACGCCCTCCGCGGCGTTCCTGCCCCGGGTACACGCCCACCCGCCGGGGCCCGGGCCGCCACAGAGGGCGGCCCCTACAGGGGCTGCGCCGCCCCGGCTGAAGAACCGCGGCCACCCGATCTGAAAGCGGCCCGCCGGACGCCGAGCCTCGCCCAATACCACGTGCGGGGTATACTGCGGAGATCGACCTTATCGCACCGCAGGACGCCATCGCCGTGACCACCCCTGTTTCCAAAGACGCCGCCTGGGCCAAGGGCCTGCTCCGCGACGCCGGACTCCGTGCGACCGCCGCCCGGTCCGCCGTGCTGCGGCGGCTCTCCGAGACCTCGACCCCGCAGAGCCACGCCGAGGTGGTCCAGCACCTGAGCGACGCGGGGTTCGATCAGTCGACGCTGTTCCGCTGCCTCAACGAGTTGGCCGGAGCCGGGCTGCTGGCGCGCCTCGACCTGGGCGATCAGGTGCGGCGGTTCGAATTGACCGGGCCCGACAGCGAGGGCGTCGCCGAGCACGCCCACTTCATGTGCGTCGACTGCGGCAAGATGACCTGCCTCGAGGGATTCTCGGTCAAGCTCAGCCCGGAGCGCGGCCCGCGTCGCAAGGCGATCGGGGAGATCACCGAGGTGCTGCTGCGAGGCCATTGCGGCGATTGCGGCTGACGCCCGCCGCGTGCGTTTCATCCCGCCCCGCCTTGGGCGTGCCACAGCGAGTCGCCGGTCGTCAGCCCGTCTAGCGCCCGCGCGATCTGGGCCGACCGGGCGATCGCCTCGTCGAGCACGGCGCCCCATTCCCCTTCTTGCGCGCGGCGCCATCCCGCTTGGGCCATCGCAATGGCCGCGGCGTCCGGCGAGCCGTCTTCCCCCCTCAGCGGTTCGCTCGGCAAGGCGTCGTAGTACGGCCGGAACATCGTGGTCGAGGCGAAGAACGCCCGCATGCCGTGCCGGTCGGCGAGCGCGGCTTGCAGCCGCAGGCAGGCGTGTTCGTGAGCCTTCTTGTCGCTGTTGTTGACGAGCCCCCAGTCGAGCTTGTCCCAACTCTCGGGCCCCTCGCAGAGCGCGTGGCACGCCTCGTGCAGCACCATCTGAGCGAGGCAATCGTCCGGGTCGAGCGTGTCGGCCGTGCCGATCGTCAGCAGCCCGGCGCCATCCCACGAAGCATTGACCTCAGCGCTCCGCTCGACGCGCATCCCCATCCGCTCGGCGGCATGGATCCACACGAGCGACAGGGGGTCGGTGTAAGTCTTCTCGATGCTTCGCACGGCGGGGGGAGCGCTTGGTTGGCGGTTGGCGGTCAGCGGCCAGCAACTAACGGCTGACGGCTTGCGTAGGCGGCCAATTCTTTCTGGCGAATTATTTTAGCCGACTTACGTCGCGGCGTGTGGCGACGAAATTTAACGTAAACGCTGGCCCGCAAGCTGGTTGGGCGAAAATGCCTCTGGCCCAAAACTGATTTCTGCGCGCTGGCCCAATAACGATTGCAGAGATTTGGCGATCGATCGGTTATCAAGATAATTGGGCGCCGCAGGGGGTCGTTTTCCGAGCGGCCCGCTGCGATTTAGCAGACAAAGGCGCACCGCCTGGCCGATCCGCTGCGTTATTGGGGGCGAACGGGGCAGCGATCCGCTGGCGACTTTTTTCGAGCGGACCGCGCGGTGCGGCGGCGAGTAAATTTTTGGGCCAAGCCGCTTAGCTCAGCGCAGCCGGGCGATGTAGCTCATGAACTGCGCGTCGAGCAGTTCCAAGTCGTCGCCGAACGCTTCGCGGAAGTCGGCCACCCGCTGGGCGGGCGGGTACTTGGCGAACAGCGGCCGGCGGGCCGTCGTGGCCAAGTAGCGGCTGTACTCCTGAGGGCGGGTCTCGCACAGGAAGAACGACAACGCCCACGCCTGGGCGTAGGCCGGCAGCGTGTTGCGCTCGAACGACTGGTCGCTGGCGATGAACGCCGCGATCTTGCCCGGGCTGCGAGTCGAGACGACCATCTCGCGGAAGTCGATCAGCCGGCCCCAGTTGAGCCGCTGGGTCTGCGTGTCGTAGCCGCGCGGGTCGTACACGCCGCGGGCCTCGAACATCATCGCCAGCCCCTCGGCCACCCAGCGCGGCGTGACGGTGAAGCGGCGGTGCAGGCCGGTGTTGTAGGCCGTTTGGTGGGTCGCCTCGTGGATCACCGTGGCGGCGTTCTCGGCCCAGTCGTCGCCGCGGAACTTCTGGTCGTACAGGTACACACGGTTCGACTTCGGCTCGTAATGGCCCAGGGCGCCCTGGGGCGTGGCGACCGACGACTCCTGCACGTAGCTGCGATAGTCCGACCGGTTGGCGAACACCACCGCGACAAGCGGGTAGTCGGGCTCGCGCGGCGTGAAGCCGCGCACGCGGAAGTAGGCGACCAGCGAGCGGTACAGGTCCTCGAACCGCTGGGCCCACTCGGCCTTGTCGCCGCGCGGGTGGGCCACCAGGTAGTGCGACGTGGAGGTGAATCCGAACCGGCCGTCGAACTCCTCCTCCAGCGCCCGGCGCATCTCTTGGCTCGTGTAGCCGCGGAACGTGGGGGCGGTCTTCTTCGGCTCGAGCGCCTGCTTGGCGGCGAACTCGTAGAGGGCGCCGTCGCGTCCCAACAGCGCGATCGAGGTCTCGGTCCAGGTGAGCGGCCGGCCCTCGAGCCGGCGGCCGTCGACCTTCGCGCTGAACATGAACTCCGCCGCGGGGCTGCTTGCAGCGGCCGCTGCAAGCAGCGCAAAGAGAGCGCCGCGGGGGGCGAGGGCGAGGCGACGCTTCGGCTTGGGGGGCATCGGGCGGAGTCGAGCGGGGCTTGGAGGCTGGGCGGGGAGGGCGGGATCGGAACCGGACCGGGGGCGCCTACTTCAAACCTAGTACCCACCACGCCGGGAACTCTCGACTAGCGAAGTCGCCAAGAGGCCCCGGCTCGGCGTACAATCGGAGCTGCCGGCACGACCGGCCCCACACCACGCCCCTCTGCAAACGTGTCCCATCAACGGCCAGGGCCCATGCGAAGACTCTCCCGACTTCCCGCCGCTGTGGCGCTGGCCACGATCGTGTGGCTGCCGACCCTCGGCGTCGCCCAAGAAACCGCTCCGCCCGCCGAGCCGGAGGCCGCAGAGACCGACGCCCAAGCCGAGTTCAAAGACGAGGTGATGCGACTCGTTCGCCAGCTCGACGCCCGCCGCGCCGGCGAGCGGGCCGCGGCGTTTGAGGGCCTTGTCGCGCTCGCCGGGCCAACGAGCGACAGCGCCGACCGGTTGCTGGCGGCGTTGCCGCGGGCCAACGACCGCATGCCGCCCGCTGTGCGGGCCGGTCTCGCCCGGGTGCAGCGTGAGGTGGAGACGCGTGTCGCGCAGTCGTCCACCGTGGAGAGCCGCGTGACGCTCGACGTCGAGGGCGCCACGCTCGCCGAGGTCGCCACGCTCATCGAGGAGCAGACCGGCAACCGGCTGGCCGACAACCGGGGGAACTTCGGCCAGAACGTCGCGGTGAGCCCGATCACCGCCTCGTTTGACGACCGCCCGTTCTGGGAGGCGGTCGACTCGCTGCTCGATACGGCCGGTCTGACGGTCTACAACTACGGCGGCGACGACGCCCTCGCCCTGGTGGGACGCGACGACGGCGCCCGACAGCGTGTGGGCTCGGCCGCTTACGCCGGGCCGTTCCGCTTCGAGCCGCTGCGGGTGGTCGCCGTCAGATCGCTGCGCAACCCGACACAGAACGTGCTGAACGTGGAGCTCGAGGTCGCCTGGGAGCCGCGACTGCGGCCGATCGCCCTGTCCGTGCCGCTCTCCGAGCTCACGGCGCGCACCGCGTCAGACGCGCGGCTGTCGATGCTGCGTCCCGAGCAATCGATCGACGTGGAGGTGACGCCCGGCTCGAAGGCGGTCGAGATGACGCTGCCGCTGGTGCTGCCCGACCGCGAGACCGACAAGATCGCCTCCTTGAGCGGCGTGCTGCGGGCGCTGGCCCCGGCGCGGCGGGCGTCGTTCCGCTTCGAGGAGCTCGACCGCGTGCTCGAGCCCAAACGCGAGTCGCGCGGCGGCGTGACCGTGACGCTCGAGCGGTTCTTCGAGAACAACTCGATCTGGGAACTGCACATGCGTCTGCGGCTCGACGACGCCCAAGACGCCCTGGCGTCGCACCGTGGGTGGGTGTTCCAGAACACCTCGTACCTAGTGGACGAAGCGGGCGAGCGGATCGAGCATGCCGGGTTCGAGACCCTCATGCAAACCGAAACGGAGGTCGGCGTCGCTTACTTGTTCGATCTCCCCACCGCGAGCGAGGAGGATTCGCAACCGGACGAGGGCGACGCCAACCCCGCCGCGGGTTACTCGTGGGTCTACGAGTCGCCCGCCGGGATTGTCCGCACGCCGATCGAGTTCAAGATCGAGTCGATCCCGCTGCCGTAAGCCGCACGACGCTATCGCTACTCATGCTGAGCGCGTTTGTCGCAACAGGACAAGCAGTGGGGCAGCGGGCGTGTGGAGGCGTCGTAGAAGCCGCAAAACGCGTGAAAGTCGCGGGGCGGCCGCCGATCGGCGTTTGATGGACAATTTCGCAAAACCTTGTCACAATAGGGGTTCCGGCGATTCGGCGTTCGCACGCGTGGGAATACCTGCCGCGATTGTGTGCGAACCAGTACGACGGAGGGAGCCTGTGCGCGCCGCCGGAACCGCTGTGCATGGCCCCAAGAACCATTGACCCCCCGCGACGCGGCGCTCCGTTCGCCCCGCCGCGCGACTCGCCCGGGCCGTTCGGCCCGCGGCGCCCGTTCTCAGGAGAGAAGAGACGATGAGGCACAACCCATTCTCCCGCCGTTCGGCCGATGGCATTCGTCGCGGCTTCACCCTCGTCGAGCTGCTGGTGGTGATCGCGATCATCGGCGTGCTGGTGAGCCTGCTCTTGCCCGCGGTGCAGTCGGCGCGCGAGTCGGCCCGCAACACGCAGTGCAAGAACAACATCAAGCAGCTGACCACGGCGCTGATCAACTACGACACCACGCAACGCGAGCTGCCGGGGCTGATCAACGAGATCAAGAACCCCGCCAGCGACAAGTTCGAAGGCAACGTGGAGAACTGGCGTCGGGCGAGCTGGATCGTGATGACGTTCCCCTACCAAGAGCAGGGCGCTCTGTGGGACACCTGGACCAAGGCCTTCCCGAGCGACGCCAACGCGGCGCTCTCAGACGGCTCCGCGGGGGGCGTCGACTACACGCCCGCGCTGGAGAGCTTGCTCTGTCCGAGCGACACGTCGATCATCCCCGGCAGCCCCGCCAACTCTTACGTCGGCAACGCGGGCCAGGCGTTCGGTGATCCCTCGAGAACCAGCAGCTGCGACAACACCCCGGCGGGAATGACCTGCACCAACTTCGAGTACGGCGCCAACGGCGTGTTCTTCGATTTGAATCGCAACCCGAACACGGGCGATAACAACCCGGAATTCGTGGCCGACGGCCGCGAGATCGGTGGATCGGCGAACCAAACGGCGGTGCAGTCGTCGATGAACTACATCTCGTCGGGCGATGGCACGAGCAAGACGTTCCTGGTGAGCGAGAACATGCACGCGGTGTGGTACACCTACCCGCCCACCAGCGACGACTTCAACAACGTGAACGACGTGCGCGACTCGAAGCACCACTTCGGTTTTGTCTGGCACAACCTGCCCGATCTCTCGGATTCGACGCTCCCGGCCGAGCAGCAGCGGATCAACGGCGCCACGCTCGAGGCGCCGCTCGACACGATGGCCGGCGTGCCGGAGCAGTGGGGCTACCCGTCGAGCAACCACCCGGGCGGGGTGAACGTCTCGTTCGCCGATGGCCACTTGCAGTACATCAACGAGAACATCGAGCAGCGGGTGTACGCCCAGATGATGACGACCAAGTACAAGCGGTCGAAGTACTACGACGAGTCGATCACCTCGGGCAAGTACCCCAACGGCACGCCCGATCGCGAGCTGCCGCAGCCCTCGGAAGCCGACCTCTGATCGTCGTCTCCTCGTGGCGAGGCGACGACGGCGCCGGTTGCGAGACGGACGCGATCGCCGGCCATCAACATCAAAAAGGCCGCGTCGGGCGACTGCCCGGCGCGGCCTTTTCTGTTTGCTCGGCTTTTGCTCGCTCGACCAAGTGTGGTTCGGCGGCAAGTGTGGTTCGGCGGGTTGTTCGGCTCGTTTGCCAGAGCGGTACGCAGGGGCGTCTCACTCTCCGTCGCGTCGTGCGATCTCAGCCTTCCTGGGTCGGGGGCCAAGCGTCGGCGAGGACCTTGTTGAGCTCGGGCAGGAAGAGCTCGGCGAAATCGATCGCCACGTTGTCCTCGGGCGCCTCGCCCGAAGTCGTCGGCGCGGTGAAGTAGAGCTTCATGAGAGTCTTGGCGCCGCCGAAAGCGTAGCGTGCGCTCTTCACCTTGTCGCCCGGCGCCTGCCAGACCACCTCGCCGCCGTCTTTCTCCGGCCTGAACCAAGTCCAAAACACGCGTACCGAATGCTCGCCCGTCTCGTCTGAACGGGTGAAGACCGCGGTCCAGAACTCAACCTCGTCGCCATTGCCGAGCGTCATCACGTGCTTGGCGGGGCTGATTTCCGGCTGGTAGCCTTGCGAGGGGTAACAGACATCGGGCGTGTGAACCGAAGTGTCGCGGGCGTGGCCGGCGATCAGCCAGAGGTTGACGAACGCCTTCTCTTTCTCGTTCACGTAATCACGCGACACGTATCCCTTGGCGCCGGCGATGATCTGGGTTCGGTCGTCGACGACCTCGTCCGTGCCGACCCAGTTGCCCAACTCGTTGGGGGCGTCGCCGAGATGTTCGACGTAGGCGTCGAGCATGTGATTGGAGGTCGACCAGCGGTCGGAGATGCCCCCCTCGATCACGGTCATCGAGACGATCACGACTGCGGCGAGCACGAACGGGATTAAGCGGAGCATTTCGACTCTCGGCGTACAGGTCGCCGGGCCGTGACGGCCCGGCAGAGGCGGCGAACGCCCGGGGAGGGCGCGTCGGAACCGGAATAAAGGGCGACCACTTTGCAAAAAAAGGCGTGGCCGCTGGGCCACGCCTTTCGGGGCGCTCTTTAAACGTTAGGTCTGAGACCGCATCCAGTCAAGCAACGCCCGCCGCCCAGGCGAGGGGGGGGGCTCAGCCGGCTGGGGAGACTCACCGCGTAGCCGCCTCGGGCAGGTTCGCCTGACGGACAGCCCCGTAGGGCGTTCCCAGCGGGGCGGTGTAGTAAGCGGGTGCGGAGCGGTGAGCTTGATCCGAGGCCTCGGCTGGCATGGCGCCGCTCGCCCGCCACACGGAGGGATCGAACACCGGCGGCTCGCCCGCTACCGAGATGCGGGCCTTGGCGACCATGGGCGCCGAAGCGGGCGCCGCGCCCGGCTTCATGCCAAAGTCGTCGAACGGGAACGCGGGCGGACCCGAATCGTCGTCCGCCGGCTCGTCGAACAGCGGTTGGAACTCCGGTTCTTGAGGTCGGGACGCCGGGGGCTCGACCATCGGCCGGGGCGCGGGACGCCCGGGGGCCGCCGGTCTTGCCATCGGTCCCGCCGCGGGGCGACCCGCCGGACGACCCGTCGGACTGGGTCCGTTCGCCCGACCGGAGGAAGCTTCGCGACTGGCGCGGTTCTCTTCTTCCACCTCGGCGAGCGAGGGGGGCGCCTGACGGTCTTCGACCGCGGGTTGGGGCGGGTCGAGAGGCCTGAGCAGCGGGTCTTGCGAGTCGATCGCTTCGGACGGATCGGCCGCGTCGACATCGACATCGCCCGGCCAACGGCGCCAGCGCGTCGGGTAGTGACCGTAGGTCGATCGCTTGGGAACGCACGACCCGTCCGCCGCACAAGCAGGCAGGCCGGGGCCATCGAGGCACGGCAGGCACGACCCGTCGCAACCGCCGGGGCAGCCGCCGCAGGAAGACGAAGCCGCTCGCGGGAGCATCGTCGAGATGCCGGATGCCATCGCGTCGGTCGAGTACAGGACGGCCGTCAGGCCGAGCGCCGTGGCGGCGGCGCTGATGAGCAAGCGTTTCATACGACCGTATCCTCTAGGTAAGTCCGAATGGTGGATCGTGGCGACGCCGGGCCGCCATGCTGTTGGAGATCAAGCGTGTCAGCCGCCTTGGTTCTGGCCCAGACCGAACCGGACGATGCGGTTGATCGTCGCCGTGCCAAGCGAGACGGTGCCGAACACCCGCTCGATGGGCCGTGAGAATCGCGACAGGACGGCGTCGAGCTTGACCAGCGGGTCCTCGGCGATGAACACACGGTCGCCGGGGAGGATCTGGTAGTTGGTGGCGGTGGAGGCGCCGCGGGTGATGTCTTCGTAAGCGATGGGCAAGATCTGCTCGCAGCCGACGCCGTTGGGGGCGGGGCGGGCGATCCAGATCTTGGTGGACGAGACTTGGCTGATGCCGCCCACCGCCGCGATCGCGTCGAGCACGGTCTCGTTGCCGGTGATCGGCTGCGGCACGAGGTTGTCGCCGAACCCGCCGCCCTGCGTGATGATGTAGTACTTCTTGCTGTTGTACGAGAAGACGTCGACAATCACTTCCGGGTCGGCGAGTTTCTCGGAGAGCTTCTCTTCGATCTTGGCCTTGGCCTCTTCCACCGTCAGGCCGGTGACGTACACCGAGCCGTAGGTGCCGAGGTTCACGCGTCCGTCGGGGCCGACGAGGTGCTCGCCGCTGATCGGCTGGGCGCCCGAAGAGAAGGCGAGCGAGATGCTCACCTGGGGCTCGGCCAGCACCTGGGCGACCTGGCGACGGACGGCGTCTTGCGCCTCGTCGATCGTGAGGCCTGCCACGGGCACTTTGCCGTAGGCGGGTCCGAGGTCGACCATGCCCTCCGGGTCGACGGCGAACGCGTCGGCGATCGGCTGGTCGGGCAGGGTGCCGGTCACTCGGATCAGCAGCCCGTCGAACGGCTGCACCTTGTGGGGCGGCTTGGGCACGATCTTGATCGCGGTGATCAGCAAGATATCCGGCGGCTCGATGCGGTAGCGGTCGAGCGACATCATCTCCAGTTCGCGCGGCACGGGCGACTGGGCCGACGGCCCCTCGGGGGCCGTCGGGATCGGCTGCCGCGGCGCCATGAACGCCGTGCAGCCGGCGCTTGGAATCATCGCCAGGGCCAGGATCGCAAGCCAACAGGCACGTTGGTTCCGTCGTTGGTTCATTGGAGGGTCGCCAGCTGAATTTGAGGGGGGAGCGACTGGCCGCAGCCCGGCTCCGTAGGGACGGCGCCTGCAGCCAGTCTGTCTGCACACTCGTACTCATCGGCCCGATCGACCCGCAACTTTGCCCCAGCCGTCAAATTCCACCAAACCGGAGCAACCGTCACCAGCAACGCTAGCTTGCCACACCAAAGCGAGGGGCATTTGTGAAGGCCAGCGCCAGCCGTTTGACAGCATTTCAAAGCACGCGTATCGTCGTTTTAGTAAGGAACTCTTGGCTCCGGAGACGACGCCGCAGCCCCTCCCAATCGTCCCGTTCGACCCGTCTTACCGACGCCACGGCGGGCTGAGTAAATGAGGGAAGAAGCGACAGACGGCGGGATGCCGCCGCACGTGCTCGGCCGGCAGGAGCCGCTCAGGCTCTTATCCATCCGGGGTTGGTCGACCTGGAGCGGGGCGGCGAGCCCGCAAGTGCCCCTGGTATCGCAAAAAACAGCGGGCCATCAGGGCGCAAACGGGCCAGAACGACCGCTCTCGCCTCTCGGCAAGCTACTTTTTTTGAGTCCGGCGTGGAACAAAACCACGCCGCTTGGCGTCTGACCTACCACTGACCCGTTATGACCGGCGGCTCCGCCGCAGCAGGAATTATGGCTAACCCGTTCATCAGCCCGGCCCACGTTGACCCCCTCTCGAGCGGAGCGGACGCGTACAGCGACCGTTTCTCGTGGGAAGACGCGCCGCAGCGCATCGCCTACTTTCTGCTGGTCGGATTGACCGCAGCTTTGCTGTACTCCTACTGGAACATGCTGCAGCTAACCAGCGAAGCCTGGAACCAGCCGCAGTATTCCCACGGCTTTATTATCCCGCTGATCGCGCTGTACATGATGTGGTCGATGCGCCCGAACCCGGGCGCCCAAGAAGGCCCCGTCGAGCAACGCGAATCGCTCATGGGGCTCTGCGATGCGGACACTCTGCGCAACGGCTCCATGGCCTGCGGCTTGGTGGCGGTGGTCGGGTATTTCTCGGGGATCTCCCTGCTTACGGGGCTCGCGGGCATCGCCTTCGCCTTGCTCTGTATCGGCATGCTGGCTTACATCCTGCTCGGCCAGCCGCTCTCCGGCGTCACTTCGGCCGAGCGTTGGATCGGTTTGGCGGTGATCGTGGCGGCCTACGCCGCGCGGATCATAGCCGCCAAGTACAGCATGGACCCGGTCGATCGCCTCAGCTTCGTGGTCGCCCTGTTCGGCCTGTTCGTCCTGGTGGGCGGGTGGCGGCTGATCTCATGGGCCGGGCCCGCGGTCGGCTTCCTGCTGTTCATGTATCCTCTGCCGACCGTGATCGAGGGGCGCCTGATGCCCAATCTCCAGAAACTCGCCGCGGTTTGCAGCGAGATCTCGCTAACGATTCTCGGTCTGCCCGTCGTGCGACAAGGCAACAGCATCTTTGTCGACGGCATGCCGCTGAACATCGCCGAGGCTTGCAGCGGGCTGCGGATGCTGACGATCTTCATCGCGATGACCGTGGCGATGGCGTTCCTGATCAAGCGTCCTTGGTGGGACAAGCTCATCATGCTCCTGAGCGCGATCCCGATCGCGATCGTCTCGAACGTCCTGCGGATCTTAGCGATCGCGCTGCTCTTTATGGTTATCCCGACTGACTGGCACATGTTCGGCGTGGACATGGAAGAAGTGTTCCACCGCACGGTCCACGATTACGCGGGCTACGCGATGATGATCCCCGCCCTGGGGTTGCTGTTCATTGAGCTGAAACTCCTCTCATTGCTCTCGGTGCAAGAGGAGGGAATCGAGATTCACTCGACCGGCGTCGGCGCCCCCGGCGCCTACACTCCTCAGTAAAGTCGCAGAGCCAGTCGCCGCACGCCGGAGCGTGTGGTCCGGCGCCCAACGAGAAACTCAACCAAGCTGATTCCTTCCGCTCCGCAAGACGCGTGTGGCGTGCAGGCGACATGAGGTTGCCAAAACTCAACACGCCGGGGCCCCGAGCCGCGGCAGCGAACGATTCGCAAGTCGTTTACGTGCAGGTGTTTACGGCCATTCGTGGGTTATCCAATGCGATTGGACCCACGATTGCTTAAGGAACGCCGCAGAGACTGCCGGACCGCCGGCTGATCTCCCCTGTCCGAGTCTTGCCAGTCCACGTCGTCCCCCCAAGCTTCGCGGCTGTTCAGCCGTGTCGCCGGCAGGCCGACCCCGAGCCGCCCGTCTAGGAGAGCTTTTCGATGCCTGAGAACGAAACACCTCAAGTCACGCCGTCGGGCGCCCACCAGGCGATGGTCGAGACCGCCCCGCACAACAACCAGCTGTCGACGTACGGCCCGCCGTCGGCCTTCCCCGGACCGATGGGTCCCTCTCCCCACGACGTGATCCGCGGCGGCATCGACGCCAGCTCGCTGATGAACTCGCTGCGTCGCCGCTGGATGCTGGTGCTCGGCATGAGCCTGCTGCTCGGCGCCGCCACGGCCACCGGGCTCTTTTTGGTTCTGCCCGAGTCGAGCTCGGCCACGGCCGTTTACATGGTCGAGAGCAAGCCGGTCTCGCTGCTCGACGAGAAGAGCCAGCAGAGCTCGAAGGACTTCGGCATCTTCAAGAACACGCAGCTCGCGTGGATCAAGAGCCAAGCGGTTCTCACCACCGCGTTGCGCGACCGCGAGATCAACAGCCTGCCGATGTTCCGCGATCAGACCGACCCGGTCGCCTGGCTCAGCGAAGAGCTGCAAGTGAGCTTCCCGAACAACGGCGAGCTGCTGCAGATCACGCTCGAGGGCAGCGAGCGGCCCGAGGACCTCAAGAAGGTCGTCGAGGCGGTCAGCCGTGCTTACACCCAAGACGTGTTGTTCAACGAGCGGAACATCCGCAAGCGTCCGATCCAGATCCTGAAGACCAATATCACGAAGCTCGACAACCAAGTCAGCGAGAAGATGAAGGTCTACTACTCGCTCGCCAAAGACACCGGCTCGTCGGCCGCGTACGACGGCGGCGTCGACCCCCAGACCCGGCTGCTGATGCACTCGGTCACCGAGCTGCAGAAGCGCGAGGCGGTCCTCAAGTCGAAGTTGGTCGACGCGGCGATGAAGTACCGCATGATCGACGAACAGATCAAGGACCCGAGTTATCTCGAGTCGCGCATCGATCAGGCCTTGGCGGGCGACCCGACCGTGAGCCAGATGCAGAACGAGATGATGATGTACGACGCCCAGATCCGCATGCTGCAGACCACGGTCAAGGGCGGTTCGTCGCCCGATATCCGCCGCCTCGACCGGTTGCGTCAAAACCTCTCGAGCCAGATCGCTCAGTACCGTCAGCAGATGCGTGCTCAGCTCGCCGGGCAGAACGAGACCGAGCCCGACCCGTACCTCAAGGCGGCCGTCACCGAGTTCTCCGTCACCCGGGCGATGCTCGACAACGAGCTGAAGCAGGTCCAAACCGAGATCCAGACGATCCAGGAAAAGCTCCTCGACAAGGCCGAGCGGAACACCGACCTGATGGTCCGCCAGGCGGAGATCGAGCAGCTCAAGGAGGTGCAGCGTGGCATCGCCAGCAAGATCCAGAACCTGCAGGTCGAGATGGACGCCCCCGAGCGGATCCGCCCGATCGGCGCCGACTCGACCGGAGCCGCCCTCGCCGAGATCCGTGAGCACCGCAACACGCTCCAGCGTTACTTGCTCTCCGCCTTGGGCGGGCTCACCGTCTTCGGGCTCACCGGCTTCGGCATCGGCTACATGGAGTTCCTCAACCGTCGCCTCAACGGCCCGGACCAAGTGGACGAGGGACTCGGCATCCGCGTGATCGGCACCCTGCCGTCGCTCGCCGGCCGCAAGGCCCTCAACCCGAACCACCCGGTTGTGGCCCAGCTGACCGAGTCGATCGACAGCGTCCGAACCGCCCTGATGCACGAGTCGACCTCCAAGCGTCGGCGCCTGGTGCTCGTCACCAGCGCCGGGGCGACCGAGGGCCGCACCACCGTGGCGAGCCAGCTGGCCGCCAGCCTGGCCCGCGCCGGACGCCGCACGCTGCTGATCGACGGCGACATGCGTCGCCCCGCCCTGCACACGCTCTTCAGCACCCCGCTGGAAGACGGCCTGTGCGAGGTGCTCCGCGGCGAGGCCGAGCTGAAAGACGCCGTCCGGGCGACCGCCGCCGAAGGGCTGTGGCTCTTGCCGGCCGGTTACTGTGACCCGCAAGCGGTCCAAGCCCTGGCGGGCGACGCCGCCCAGGCGTTGTTCCAGAAGATGCGGGAAGATTACGACTTTGTCATCATCGACGGCGCCCCGGTCTTGGACATGAGCGACTCGCTCTTGTTCGGCCAGCACTGCGATGGGGCGATCTTGTCGGTGCTCCGCGATGTCTCCTCCACGCCGAAGATCCACAAGACGGCCGAACTGCTCAAGAGCGTCGGCGTCCGGCTCATCGGCTCGGTGGTGAACGGCGTGCCGATCAAGACCGACCGCCGCGTCACCCAACTGCAAAAGGTCACCCCGAAGAACGGCCAGCGGAAGCTCGAAACAGCCGACGCCTGAGGCTGAGCGGCGAACCTCAAGACTCTCGACCTATCGAAGGCGGGGCCCGGTTGCGGGCCCCGCCTTTTTTATTTTGTCGGCGGCCTCGGGTATGTTAGAGACGATCCAACTGAAAGCGACCCGTCGTAAACGAGTCGGCTCAATTTAGTATGCGTCTGGGGTTGGGGGACAAGACGAACCTTGCCTTCGGCCCACCTCTACCCGTTGCCCTCACGCCCGCTTCCCACGATAGACCTCATGGCCGAAAAGCAAACGACTCCCCACGGCGGCAAGAACGTGCTCGGCGGGCCACTCGCGCCGTGCTGCACGAGCCCGGTGACCGGCTACTACCGCGACGGGTTCTGCCACACCGGCAAGGGCGACGCCGGCGTGCACACCATCTGCGCCGAGATGACCGAGGAGTTCCTCGTCTTCAGCCGCAGCCGCGGCAACGACCTCTCGACTCCTGTGCCGGAGTTCGAGTTCCCGGGCCTCAAGCCGGGTGACCGCTGGTGCCTCTGCGCCCCGCGTTGGAAGGAAGCGTACGACGCCGGCATGGCGCCGCGCGTGCTGCTCGAGGCCTGCCACATGTCTTCGCTCGAGTTCGCGTCGCTCGAAGAACTCCGCGAGTTCGCTATCGAGGAGTGAGGCGCCTTGGCTGTTGGCTGTTATCGAAGGAGAGTTGTGCGAGGCGTCTCCGACGCCACTAACGTGCCGCCAGCCGCACACCCTCTGACAAACCGTTACCGGCGTCTGTGACACCTCCCACATCAGAGCTCGATAGCGACCTGCCATTCGCACGGTTGGTGCGGAGCGTTCGTGGGCAGCCGCGCGGACAGAAATAGTTGAAAAGCGCGCGGCGCAGCGTGAATCGTCGAAAGTCGCGTTAATCTTTTGCTGTGCCATACTTCGGCGTGATTCGAAGAGAGCCGACGAAGGGTAGCGGGGGGCACAGCGCGAAGCGGAAGCCCCCGTGCCGGGGAGACTGGACCGGCTGGAGATTGGGCCTGGCGTGCTCGAGGGCTTCCCTGGCGGGAGCGCCCCCGCCACCCGTCGCCAGCGGCTTCGGCTCTTGGGTAGTTCCATGGGCATTACCACCCAGGCGATATTTCGGCGTTACGCGCGTGTGCGGTTATGCTTGAGGCTTGCTGCTCCCGCTCCTCTCAGGAGAGACCTCCGATGTCCTTCCTCGCTCACGCCGCCGCCCGTGCCGCTTTCGTTGCCCTGCTGCTCGTCCCCTTCGCCCATGCCGCCCGTGCCGACACGTTCGGCAGCGGTGAGAACGCGTTCTCGATCCCGATGGTCACCGTGGGCGACCCCGGCAACGCCCCCGACACGACCGGCGCGCCCAACCCGGTCGGCGCCGTCGGCTACACGTACCGCATCGGCAAGTACGAGGTCCCCGAGGAGGCGGTCCGCAAGGCAAACGCGCTCAGTGAACTCGCTGGCGAGCAACTCGGCATCACGCTCGATGAGCGCGGCCCCCAGAAACCGGCCACCGGTCTCTCCTGGTTCGAGGCGGCCCGGTTCGTCAACTGGCTCAACGAGGACGCGGGTTTTCACGCCGCCTACAAGTTCGACGACGGCCCACTAGGAACGGGCGAATTCCAACTGTGGGAGCCGACCGACCCCGGCTTCATCCCCGGCAACCGGTTCCGCAACTCGCTCGCCCGCTACGTGCTGCCCTCGGCCGACGAGTGGTACAAGGCGGCGTTCTACGATCCGTTTGCTGAGGTCTACTACGACTACCCCACGGGCAGCGACATGCCACCGACGCCGGTGATGAGCGGGACCGACCTGGGCACGGCGGTGTGGAATCAAGATACGGGGCCGACCGACGTGGTGCTTGCCGGCGGAAGTAGTCCGTATGGGACTATTGGGCAAGGCGGCAACGTCAGCGAGTGGCACGAAGGGCCAGCTAGTGCCGTACCCGACATAAAATCATCTTCTAACCTCAGAGCAATTCGAGGTAGTGACTGGGGGTTAGCTGTGAGCGCTGGCGGAATGTCATCTTTATCATCACCAGCAGACCTGAGTCCAAAGCTGTCGTTCTCAGTGGTTGGATTTCGGGTTCTCACAGTGCCTGAACCATCGGGCTTTGGAATCATGTTGGCTATAGTGCTTCTTGGCGCCTTTATTCCTAGGTTTGCCAGTCGTCAAGAGCACGTATCGTAGAGCCCCGCGTATTTACACACATTAACACCGTTATTCTCATGTGAGATTACATGCGCAATCGCAATTCTAGAGGTGGAAGAAGAGCCCGTTTTGAAGCACTTGAAGACCGTCGAGTTCTAGCCACGCTGACAATAAACAGCGATGCTGATGCGTTTTCGAACGTCAACGATGGCTCCCTGACGCTGCGTGAGGCCATCGATATCGTCAACGGCGACTATCTGCCCGCAGATATCCCAGGCAGTCCTGACGATCGAGAGCAAATTGACAACGTGTCGCTTCTCGGCACGAACGACCGGATCGTCTTCGACTCCAGCCTTTTCGGCGCGCCAGGAACACCGGGATCGATCGACCTGATCCACGGTGAGCTAGAGGTCGAGCAATCGGTGGTAATCGACGGCGGCGGTTACGACCCAGCCACCGGCATGGACGATGGCCTGCTCGGCTGGAGCAAGCTGACGATCGACGCGGGGGGGTTGAGCCGGGCGTATAATATCTACGTGGGAGCGTCGGATTCCGTCACCGTCAAAGAGATCTCGATGACGGGCGGCAACTCTGTCGGCGGCGGTACTCCCGGTGGAGCCGGCGGCGCAATCAACGCCGCCATCAATCACGGCGAACTAATCCTTGACAACCTGCAGTTCCTAGACAACTCGGCGAATCGGTGGGGTGGGGCGATGGCGGTCTCGGCCATCACGCTTATCGCAGCCTAATGACTGCCGGAATGCGTGTCGCACGACTGGCAGCAGATCACTGGCTGCCACCGCTTCCGCCGCCACTACCCCCGCCGCTCGTGCCGCCGCCGGTGTTGGCGCCACCTGTTGTCCCGCCACCGGTCGCTACTCCGCCGTTGGCGGTTCCGCCCGATGCCGTGTTGCCCGTCGCCGTATTGCCTGTCGTCGCGCCGCCCGTGGCGGGCTGGCCGCCGAGGCCGATGCCGCTCCCCTGCCCGAGTCTCGGCTGCTCGCCGGTCGACTGGACGCCGCCGGCCCGATTGCCTGCTTGCTGACCTCCGTTCGCGTTGAGCGGCGGGCCGAGGTTCGTCAGGTCGGCGCCGCTCGAGAAGGCGGTGCGGTTCTGCTGAAGCTGTTGGAAACGGGCCTGCTCGGCACGACTGAGCTGGCCGCCGTTGGACACCCGCTGGCGCAGCTGGGCGTACTCGTTCTGAAGACCTTCGACGGCACGGTTCTGCTGCTGTGTCCGCAGGCGTCGCATCTCGGCGAGCTGCTGCCGGGTGCGCCCGCCTTGCTGGCTGCTCAACTGCTGGAGGCGGGACTGCTGCTCGGGGCTCAGAGCGTTGCCCGCGGCGCCGTTGGCGCCGAGTTGATCGAGCACGCGCGAGCGGTTGAGCGCCTGCTGCGTGTTTCGCGAGAGCCCCAGGTTGCGGAGCCGCTGGAGTTGCTGCTGCTGTTGGTCGGAGAGCAGGCCGGCTTGGGCGCCTTGCTCCAGACGGGCGCGGAGTTCGAACACGTCGCCGCCGTTGCTCTGGGCCTCACGGGCGGTCAACTGGCGGAGCGTCGCACGGTCGTCGTCGCTTAGGCGCTCGCCCGACTGGGCCTGTTGCCGGAGTTGATCGAGCCGCGACCTGTCGTCGTCCGACAGCGGTTGGAGATCGGCAAAGCGTCCGTTCGAGAGCGATTCGAGCCGACGCATCTCCTGCTGCTGGGCGTTCGTCAGGCCACGGCGATCGGCGATGCCGCGGAGCCGCTCCTGCTGCTCGAGTTGCGAGGAGGTAAGCACACCCGATCCGCCGCCGTAAAAGTAAGCGTCGACATCGCCCTGCGAATTGTCTTGTCCCGCGGCTCCTGCTCCGCCCATACCCGAGTTAGAGGAAGCGGCAGCTCTGCCCGCAGAGCCGCTCGCCTGCCGGCTGTCGTAGGGCGAGCCGGCCAGCGTTTCGCCGCCTTGCTGATTCTGATTGTTGGACTGCTGCTGTTGCTTGTTCTTGCGATTCGATTCGCTTTCGCTCTCGATATCGCTCTCCACGAGCTTACGCTCGGTAAGCTCAAGCTGCATCGAGTCGCCGTTGCGACGAACCTCTAAGCTGAGCGTGTCGCCCTCTTCTTTCTTTTCCGCGAGTTGATCAACCGCCTCGCGGAAGACGTCGAGCGGCTCGGTGCGATAGTCGCCGAGCTTGACCAGCACGTCGCCACGTCGCACCCCCGCTTCGTGGGCCGGTGAAAGGGGCGCCACGCGAACCACTTCGAGCCCCGAGCCGCTGAGCGGCGCCACGCCCATGCCGAAGAAATGGATCACCGGCCTGCCATCGTCCGGCGACGCTTGCGACTCGCTTGCGGGGGCCGAATCGGTCGTGGCGGTTTGCCCGAGGGCGGGAGAGCAAATGACAGCCCCGCCAAGAGCACCCGCGAATGCGAGTGATCGTGAGCGGGCCAGGCGTTGGAATTTTGAAGAAGTATTCATGGGATATCCGATGTTGTTTGGTGTGCGAGGTGATACTTGGCAAGGCATGTGGCGGTTGCGACCAGCCGTGCATCTCGCAAAAGCAAAAAGCAAACGTCGCGCCATAGCCTTTGAGCTGCGTTCTTAGTGCAGCGCTGCTGAAGGATCCCGCCGCCCTATGCCCGGAGACCAATTGGACTGGCTTCGCTCCGACCGCTGTGACGCCAGAACAGCCAATTGCCAGGTCATCAAGCTGCTTTCATCGAGAGGCGTTCTCCGCCGCAAACCCGAACGCGTCGCTGATCGGCGCCACGAAAAAACCGCGGGCAAGCAATGGGCTTACCCGCGGTGTCGTTGTGATTATCGTTCGCTAGCGATTGCGAATCAGACGGTCTGTTTCTCGTGCTTGCCTTCGGCGAATTCCTCGACCGCCTTGTCGCAGAAAGCGTTGAGGTCGTCGGGCGAGCGGCTTGTCACCAAGCCCTCGTCGCACACACACTCCTCGTCGACCCAATTGGCGCCGGCGTTCACCAGATCGGTCTTGATGCTGGCGTAAGAGGTGACCTTGCGGCCGTTTAGTACGTCGGCCTCGGCCAACAGCCATGGGCCGTGGCAGATAGCGGCCACCGGTTTGTGCTGCTGGAAGAAGTCGCGAACGAACTGCACCGCCTTGTCGCAGGTGCGCAGCGTGTCGGGGTTCGCCACGCCGCCGGGCAGCACCAATCCGACGAAGTCGTCGGCTTTCGCTTGATCGACGGTGATCCCCACCGTGAAGCGGTCGCCGTTTTGGTCGTGGTGCATGCCTTGGATTTCGCCCATCTCGAGAGAGACGAGCACCGGTTGGCCGCCCGCCTTCTCGACCGCCTCCCACGGGCGGGTCAGCTCCGACTGTTCTACGCCGTCGGTGGCAAGAAACGCGATCTTGTCGCCCTTGAGGCATTGCTCGGTCGTGTCGCACGGTTCGCATTGTTTGGCATCGCTCATGGTAATTCTTCCTATTCGCTATTCGTTTCTTGGTTGGGATGGTCTCGATCAGCCCAAAGGGTGGGCGATCTCGGCGCACACGTAACGCCTACGTGTGCCCTAGGGGGTCGTTGGCTTTTCAATAAAAACACGAGTCGCGGGGCGCCCGGAGGAGTGCTCTCAACGGGCATACGAATACCCGCGACTCGTGGAGAGAGAGGCCGCAGCGGATAGGGTGGAGCCGCTAGGGGGGAGAGCGGCTCGACGCCACGGTCTCGTAGCCTCGTGTCCTTATTCTTTCGCCAAGGGCTGGCTGCAGCATGTCAGTGTTGGCTCGCCCGAATCGCACTGACAGGGCGACTTCACTTCGAGTTGCATGCCGCAAGTCTGGCATTTGTACGTTTCGCCTTGCTGTGGTTTGGCCATCTCGGGCTCCTTTCAAGAGTGTCGGTGGGGGAATGTGATTCCTAGAAGCGAATCCTTTGCGGTGGCGCTTGTTGCCGGCCGCGAGAGGCACGCTGCTTTCGAGGAGTAGGATGCACACGCCGTGCCACGCCCTGTAGCCGCTGCATTCGGCTCGGGATGCTCTCGGAAACGGATCGCAAGCGAGCAGCCTAGGCGATAATGCGTTCGGCCTGGTCGCGTGGCTGGCGCCCACTAGCCGCTGAGCCTGTGATACGCGGTGAGGCAAGCTAGTGGATTGCTAGCGACTTAGATGACAGGCGATCCGACGGAAGACAAATCCGATTGATTGGCAACCGATTTGCTCTATGCCCCCTCAGCCCCTCCTTCAGCGGGGATCGAGTTCAAAACCAAACACTTCCACGAGGCTTGCGACGATGGGTATTCTTTCTTGGATCTTGTTCGGCCTGATCGCCGGCGCCCTCGGTAAACTGCTGATGCCGGGCAAAGACCCCGGCGGTTGCTTGATCACAATCATTCTGGGGATCGTCGGCGCCGTGGTGGGCGGCTTCATCGCCACCCAGTTTGGCTATGGCAAGGTGGACGGCTTCAACATCGGCAGCTTCTTTTTTGCGGTCATCGGCACGATGATCTTGCTGGCGGGCTACCGCTTGATGATCAAGAAAGACGACTGAACCCGGAGCAGCGATGCGGCGCGTGCTTAGGATGATCCCAGGCCTGCTGCTGCCACGCATATCGCTGTACGACCTGCGCGCCGTGCTCGCCGCCGCCGTGCTGGGGGCGATTGTCGCGGGGGTTTATGGCGCCTTGCACGACCAGCTGACCTACTCGCTTTCGCGTGAGTACTTCACCAAACTCAAGTTCCACCAGTTCGACTACGCCGATCCGGGGCTCGGCGAGCGCGCGTTCGCTGCGGTGGTCGGCTTGCTCGCCACTTGGTGGGTCGGTTTCGTCGCGGCGTGGTTTTTAGGCCGGCGTCTGTTCCCGGGCCAGCCGCGCGCGACCGCATGGCGGCGGATCGCCCTGGGCTTTGCGGTGGTGCTGGCTGGCGGCCTGCTGGGCGGGCTGGCCGGATACGCCTACGGCGTGTGGCGCGGGCCCGAAGCCGATCTGGCTGGCTGGCAGTGGGCGATCGAACGCTTTGGCGTGACCGACGCGCGGTCGTTCGTTCGCGTCGCCTACATCCACAACGGCGGCTACGTGGGAGGCGCCTTGGGGCTCCTCGCTGCGCTGCTCACGATCCACCCCAACAGGCGCCCGCTGCAGGACATGCCGCCGGTCGAGTGATCATTCAACCGCGGCGGCGCCGACCGGCGCCGGCTTGCCTTCGACGAGCGCCGGCAACCACGCCCCATGGGTGCGGCGATTGTACGGCTCTTGGGAACCGCGCACGTTGTAGTGCGTGCCATTAGGCAGTGGGACGATCTCGACCGGCCCACGGGCTTGGTTCACCGCGGCGTAAATCCCCTCCGGCGGGCAGACGCGGTCGATGTGCCCCACGCCCACGAGCAGCGGGCAAGTGATGTGCGACGCGAAGTTAGCCGCGTCGAAGTACCGGATAGCCCTGTGAACGGTTGCCGCGTCGCGGCCCTCGGTCTTGTAGTACCACTGCGGCCATCCGGGCGCTCGCCCGACGCGGGGGCCGAGCGCGTCGCAGCCGGCGGGGCAGAGCGCCAGGGCGGCGCTGAGCTCGGGGGCTTCGATCGCCGTGGCGTGCTCCTTCATCAGCGACAAGAGGCCGGCCGTGACGAGCGTCTGCTGCCCTCCCTGGCTCGCGCCCATGACGACGAGCGTCTCGCCGTCCCAGTCCTCACGCGACGTGAGGTAGCGCACCGCCTGCACGCAGGAGAGGTACATCCGCAGGAAGTAGCTCTCGTCGCGGCTCTCGACGCCGATCTCCCAGTAGTCCTTCAGCGGGCCTTGCTTCTGCTGCTTGTAGAACTCGGCCGGCTCGTCGATTGGCAGGTCGTGGGCCAAGATGTTCAGCGCAAGCCACCCCTCGTCCGCCCGGTCATCAACCCATTGGTTCTCGAGCGGGTAAACGCCCGCCCACTGCGGGATGAACATCGCGGGGAACTTGTCGCCTGCGGCAGGACGCGCGAGCTGACCGCGGATCTTCGTGCCGCCCCAGCCGCTCAGCGTGACATGCCAGTAGCCGACGCCCGGCCGTTTGGCTTCCTTCGGCTCGAGCCGCGCCGCGGGCTCGATCGCGGCGAGCCGCTCTACCTGCTCGATCCAGAACGCTTCGAAATCCTCGGGCGCCCCAGCGGAGAGCCCGATCTCGCCCGGCGCGACGACCGCCCCGCCGAACGCCTGCAAGCGTTTCGATTCGTCGTCGCCCGGCGCCACGAACTCGGCGAGCAGGGCCCCGGGCGCATCGAGCGTTGCGGTCCATTGCGCGGCGCCGTCGTCGAGCTGTATCACGCCCGAGCCGATCTCGGTCCGCCCGCCCCGCTTGAGCGTGTAACGCAGCTCCGCGGGCGCGGGCCGCCCAGACTCTTCGGCGTTGTAGTTGAGGCGCCAGGTGATCGTCTCGCCAACGGCGTACTGACCGTCGGCGTGGTCGGGGACGACGTCGATCCGCTGGGCAAGGGCGGCGCCATTGCAGGCGATCGCCGCAAGGGAACCTAGAACGAAGCGGACAAAACGGCGGCGTGGCATGGCGTCAAACGCTTGCGTGAGAGGAGCAGGGGGAAGCTAGCCCCTGCAGTCTAACCTCCCCGCCGTACGACGCTCCAGCCAAGCACGCCTCACGCCGCCCCGCGTTGCTCGAGCAACCGCTCGAAGTTCGACCAGAACGCCGTGTCGCGTTCGTAACGCTCGGGCGCCATTTGCTCCTTGAATAGATCGAGGTACTCCAGCATCCGCTGGGACTTCTCGGCGTAGGAGTAGCCCGGCTCGGCCATCGGGTTGCGGAACCCCGGCTCGCCCGGCTCGGTGTGGCCGACGTAGCGTCCCTCGCTGTCGAGCTCGAAGTTCGCAAACAGCACGTCGACCACCATCTGTAGCTCGTAGGTCATCCGCTCGCCGAGGTCCATTCCGGCGGTGGCCTCGTCCCATGCGGCGGTCACGTCGGCGGGCGTCGTGCTGCTGGGGAAGCGGATTCCCCACGCCTCGCCCGAGCGCGTCAAGCCGTCGTGGTTCATGTCGACCTGCGCCGCGGGCGGCAGCAGCAAGTTCAGCGCTCCCTCCTCGCTGAGTCCGTCGACGCCGATCGGATCGGCCAGGTGCTGCACCTGCTGCACCGTCGCCAGCTCGTCGCTGGTGAGGCGGCTCAGGAAGCCCTTCGGGTCGGCGTAACCGCCTTCTGCGTGCGCGCGGACGAGGATCTCGCCGAAGTCGTGCTTGAGCTTCTCGGGCGAGTCGACCTGCGAGTAGCGGGTAACCTGATTCACGTTGAACCAGCCGTCCCAGGCGGCCTCGAGCGACTCGCCGAGCGGGCCTTCGTCATCGACCTCGGCGGCCGAGGCGTAGCCCTCACGGCCGACGGCCGCTAGCACCTCGCTGAACACGCTCTGCACGTGGCGGTCTTCGCCCAGCACGGGCGGCGCGGCGGGATTGGCGGTGCTGGCGCCGAGCGGTGTGATGGCCATCGGGTACCTGGCGAGTAGACGGCGGAGAGGAGGACCGGCTTGGCCGCTCTTTGACCAATATCGGTTCCCCGCCAAGGATTCTGCACCCCGCCGCCACACCGACCAAACAAGCATGGAAAGCCTGTGTCGCGGTCTCTATCGTTGGCAGCTCGGCCGGCCGCCCATCGTGGGCGTTGAGTAGCAGGGCGCCGGCGCCACGGGCTCGGCCGGCGGCGCGGCGGTCGAGAACGACCAGTCGTCGAACTCGGGGGCCGCGAAGCGGAGGCCGTTCCAGGCCAAGACCGGCCCCATCTGGCCCTCCTGGTCGACGGTGCGCCAGGCGCCCTCGAACAGGCTCTTGTCCGGCGTGACGTAGAACTTGAACTCGCCGCGCTGGCCGTTGAAGAACTTCCACTCGCCGCGGACCAGCCACACCTTGTCGGCGAACTCCGGCCCGGCCGGCTGGTAAGAGATCTTCGAGAGCCGCCCGATGGCGCCCCGCTCGGTGAGGTAAACGCCCCGCTGCCCCTCGAGCCGCACCTCGGCCCGCACCAGGTTGCCGTCGGCGGTCTCGTACTCGGTCAGCCAGGTCGTGTGCCCCAAAATCACGCCCGTCTTAGCGAGGGCGTCGTGGGCGATCAGGCAGAGCGAGGCGGCGAGGAGCGTCTTGGCGAGCATATTAGAAAGCTTGGTTCGGGGCGGCGTTCTTGCACGTTGGGCCGGCTCGCTGCCGGCTCCTACCAAGCCTCAGCGGAAGGGGGGCCGCGGGGGGGACATATGGAGCACAGAATCCGCTAAATACCGCCATATATTGGGTATTACTGCCGTGAGGACTGCACCGCATGGCGTCTTCGAGCGAGCTTTGCTTTGTGTTTGCTTTAGGCGTAGACTGGAGTGAGGCAGAGTCGAATCTTCGCGATGCTCTGCCGTTCTCATGATTCTCAAACGGCTTCAAGCGTCCAATGGCTAACGACTCGCTCCACTCGTCGCTCCGCCAATTGGTCGATACAGGCCAGGGGATGGCCGAGGTCGTCGATCCGGAGACCAACCGGGTGTTCCTAGTAACCGAGCGGACCGACCCTCAAGTCACGCTGCCGGACGTGTACATCGAGTCGAAGCTCGCCGAGGCCCGGGCCGAAATCGAGGCGGGGCAAACTTCGGCGAAGTCCACCGCCGAGATCCTCGCCGAGGCGCGCCGGCGCCTTGAGGCAAACGGATGACGCTGCCGATTGTCCGCAGCACGGCATACGCCGAAGACTTGATCGCGATCTGGACACACGTCGCCTGGGACTCGGTGGAAGCGGCGGACCGACTCGTCGAGAGGATCAACGCAATCATCGGTAGGCTCGCTGCGAAACCGGCACTTGAAATGCACCAATTTCCCGATGGGCTAAGAGGGCGTAGGCAAACGCCGACAACTGAGTAGACCGGACACCCCAAGTCATGTGATTGCACGACGCTAATTATCGAACTACAAAGGATTCATCCACGGCTGCTCAAGTGAAGCGACACTCACAACTCAGAAACAATGGAACGAAAATGAATAACCTTAACGAGTTTTCGTCAGTCAGCAACGAAATCAAATGGTTTGCAGTAGCACTCCTCACACTGAGCTACTTCACCTCGGCTGCACAGGCAGATTCGCTCTTGCAGTTCAGCGGGATTTCTGACAGGAGCTCCGCTTACCGATTCTATAACCAAGACGCCTACAACGCCCCTCCTGGATCGGTGTCTCTCACCTACCGCCAGAATGGCCCCGACACCGATCCCAATCCATATGTAGGCGAGTACGCAATTGAAATCAAAGATTTCGTCGTTGAATTCGCTGGCGATCGTCTCGAAATCGACAAGACTGATGGGCACGCAACGATTCGCGATGGCTGGGGCTGTGACTGTCTCTACATCAGCTTTGACTATGTTGGTGAATTGGCGTGGCAACCATTTGATTCTATTACCATTTCCACCGATGACGATTTCAGCGAAGGCCCCGGGCAGTCTTATGACAGCGACTCGCTTCCTGTAGACGGTATCAGTTTGCCGCAAGGCACGGCGACTAGAATGACCCTTTACAATGGAAGTGACCGAACCTTTTTTAGAATCGACCAAGATTCGATGACCCTGACCCAACTCAATGTCCCGGAACCAAATACTATGGCCCTTGCGTCGGCCATAGTTTTATCTCTGTGCGTCCGGAGAAAACGAGCGCAGTCAACTGGGGTATATCGATGACAGATAGCGCGCAGGGTCCGCTACGGTGACCACAGCGCGAGGCTTATCTTGAAGAAAAGTAATGGTCCGCACAGCGGACCCAACAACTTCCTCTGCACCTCCACGCGACAGATTGGGCCCGCTCAGATCACGCCGCGTTCTTCCAGCAGCCCCACGATCGCCGCCGCGCAGTCTTCGACCGAGGTCTCGGCCGTTTTGAGCACGAGGTCGGCGGCGGCCGGCTCCTCGTACGGGGCGCTCACGCCCGGGAAGTCGGGCAGCTCGCCGGCGTCGGCCTTGGCGTAGACGCCTTGCTCGTCGTTCGCCCGGCGCCACGCGTCGGGGGCGTCGAGGTGGACGACCAGGAAGCGGTCGCGGCCAACGGTCTCGGCCGCCTTCTGGCGGACCTCCTCGTGCGGCGCGACGAACGCGCCGACGACGATCAGGCCGGCGTTGTTGAGCGTCTTGGCCACCTCGGCCGCGCGGCGGAGGTTCTCGCTGCGGTCGTCGGCGGTGAACTTCAGGTCGCGGCTCAGGCCGCGACGCATGTTCTGGCCGTCGATCACGGCCACGGCCCGGCCCTGGTCGAACAGCAGGCGCTCGACGGCGCCGGCGATCGGCGTCTTGCCCGCGGCGGGCAGCCCCGTGAGCAGCACCGTGACCGGCTGCTGGCCGTAGCGGGCCGCACGCTCTTCGGGGGTGACCGAACTCTTGCGGGCCTCAAGGCCCTCGGCGGCCTCCTTCTCCCACAGGTCCTCTTCGTCCTCGCTCGACTTGCGGTCGAGGATCATGCCGGCGCCGACCGTCACGTTCGTGACCTGGTCGATGACGATGAACGCGCCGGTCCCCTTGTTGCGTTTGTAGTCGTCCAGGGCGATCGGCGAGTTGAGCCTGAGCTCCGCGCGGCCGATCTCGTTCAGCGCCAGCGTGGGCGTCGGGCTGCGGTGCAGCGTGTTCACATCGATCTTGTAGCGCAGCGTGCTCACCCGGCCTGAAGTGAGCTTCGTGCCGTGCTTGATGAAGTAGTCCTTGCCCGGCGTCATGGCCGACTCGTCCATCCAGACGAGCGTGGCGTCGAAGCGGTCGGAGACGGTCGGCACGTTGTCGGGGCGCACGAGCATGTCGCCGCGGCTGATGTCGATCTCGTCCTCGGTGGTGAGCGTCACGGCGAGCGGGGCGAACGCCTCGTCGAGCTCGCCCTCGTACGTGACGATCGATTTGACGCGGGTCCGCTTCTTCGAGGGGAGCGCGAGGATCTCGTCGCCCTTCTTCACCACGCCCGAGGCGATCGTGCCGCAGAAGCCGCGGAAGTTGAGGTTCGGGCGGTTGACGTACTGCACCGGCAGGCGGAAGTCGATCAGGTTCCGGTCCGAGGCGATGTGCACGTTCTCGAGGTGGTGCATGAGCGTCGAGCCCTCGTACCACGGCGTGTTCGGGCTGCGGTCGATGAGGTTGTCGCCCTCCAGCGCGCTGATGGGGATGAAGTGCTGGTCCGGCATGTCGAGCCGGGTGGCGAACTCGCGGTAGTCGCGTTTGATCTCCTCGTACCGCTCCTCGGACCAATCGACGAGGTCCATCTTATTGACCGCAATCAGCACGTGCTTGATGCCCAGCAGCGAGACGATGAACGAGTGCCGCTTGGTCTGGGTCATCACGCCGTGCCCCGGGCGGGCGTCGACCAAGATGATCGCCAGGTCGCAGGAGCTGGCCCCGGTGGCCATGTTGCGGGTGTACTGCTCGTGGCCGGGGCAGTCGGCGATGATGAACTTGCGCTTCGCCGTGGAGAAGTAGCGGTACGCCACGTCGATCGTGATCCCCTGCTCGCGCTCGGCCTTCAGGCCGTCGGTCATCAGGGCCAGGTCGACCTTGTCGCCCGTCGTGCCGTGCGTGGCCGAGGCCTTCTCGATCGCGGCGAGCTGGTCCTCGTAGATCATCTTCGACTCGTAGAGCAGCTTGCCGATGAGCGTGCTCTTGCCGTCGTCGACGCTGCCGCAAGTCAAGAAGCGCAGGAGCTCCTTGTTCTCGTGCTGCTCGAGGTAGGCGTCGATGTCGGTGGCGATCAGGTCGGATTGATGGCTCATAAGGTATTTACCACAGAGGGCACAGAGAGCACGGAGGAAGAATGGGGCGCGGACGAACGCGGATTGGACGGATCAGCGCGGATCGTCTGACTAATCATCCGCGTCGATCCGCTTGATCCGCGTTCATCCGCGCCCCATTCTTCTATTGTGATTTCTCTGTGTCCTCTGTGTTCTCTGTGGTGATTTCGTCAGGACTCAGAAGTAGCCTTTTTTTCTTCTCTTCCATGCTGCCGACTAGGCCATGGTCGATCACGCGGTCATAACGCTCGTGGCGGTCGCGCGGCTACAGCCGCCACCAAGAGCTTCGTCGCATGGCTGATTTTAGGTACCGGTTGAGTGAGACGTGCTCGCAGTAATTGAACACGCCAGAGACGTCGCCGTATTCATTAAAGACCATTCTTTCAACTCCCTCTGGTGCAATTCCACCAAAGCATCCTCTGGCTTCTATGCTCAGTGAGGTGAGTTCCTGGGTCACGACAGGGTCGAGGAGCGCTTCGGCGGTCGCGATGTAGGCTAAGTTGACAACCGCCTGGCTTGCTTCCTCGTCCTCGTCTAAGTGCTCAAGCAATGAGGCGCAGTACTCTTGGGCGACATCGATCTCCGGGACTTCTCCCTCGGCGAAAAAGAACTGATGCTCCCAGTCGCCAAGGCTGTACTTGATTTCATGCATTTCTTCCCAAGATCTAAAATAGAGGCCGAATCGATCGCCGGGCATCAAGTAGACCGCGATTCCACTGATAGGGCGATCTTTGATTAGGGGGTTGGGGGGAAACGGTATCTTTTCGATCTCGGGCTGCACTCGACGCAACGAAGCCACGATCGCTGCGAGCATCATCTCGCGGTATTTGTGGTATTTGAACTTCATCGCTGGACCGCCACTCAAGCATGCTTCACCGCGTCGCCCGCGATTGCCGACCTAGAAGTAGCCTTCTTTTTTCTTCTCTTCCATCGACCCCGCTTGGTCGTGGTCGATCACGCGGCCTTGGCGTTCGCTCGTGGTGGTGAGCAGCATCTCTTGGATGATCTCGGGCAAGGTGGTCGCCTCGCTCTCCACCGCGCCGGTGAGCGGGTAGCAGCCGAGCGTGCGGAAGCGGACCATCTTCTCTTGGACCACGTCGCCCTCTTCGATCGGCATGCGGTCGTCGTTCACGAAGATCAGCGTGCCGTCCTTCTCGACCACCGGGCGCTTCTTGGCGAAGTACAGCTCGGGGATCGGGATCTGCTCCAGGTGGATGTACTGCCACACGTCGAGCTCGGTCCAGTTCGAGATCGGGAACACGCGGATCGACTCGCCGAGGCTGCGGTTCACGCGGCCGTTGTAGAGGTTCCACAGCTCGGGGCGCTGGTTCTTGGGGTCCCAGGCGTGGCTCTTGTCGCGGAAGCTGTAAACGCGTTCCTTGGCCCGCGACTTCTCCTCGTCGCGGCGGGCGCCGCCGAACGCGGCGTCGAAGCCGTGCTTGTCGAGCGCCTGCTTCAGGGCCACGGTCTTCATGATGCGGGTGTGGACGTCCGAGCCGTGGGTGAACGGACCGACGCCTTCTTTGACGCCCTCTTCGTTGATGTGGACGATCAGGTCCCAGCCCAACTCGTTACGCACGTAGTTGTCGCGGTACTCGATCATCTCCTTGAACTTCCACGTCGTGTCGACGTGCATCAAGGGAAACGGCGGCTTGCCGGGCGCGAACGCCTTCTCGGCGAGCCGCACCATGCAGGCGGAGTCTTTGCCCACGGAGTAGAGCATGACCGGGTTGTCGAACTCGGCCGCCACCTCACGGATGATGTGGATGCTCTCGGCCTCGAGCTGCTTGAGGTGGGTCAGGTTGTAGCTGGTGCTCATGCTCACGCTTGCGGGGGCGTGTTAGGGGGAGATGACGTGCCTGGCCGAACGGCTCCCCTTACGAGGTGAGAGCCGGCCGGCGAGACCCCCCATCATGATTGCCAGGGGCCGGGCCGTAAAGCCGTGGCAGCGAGCGGTTTGCGGCGTGCTGCGGAGAGCGGTCTCAGGCGCCGTCTCCGGCCGAGCGGAGCCAAAACGCCCCTAAAACCATCATCAGCGCTCCGCCGACAGCGATAACGCGGCCCAGATGGTTGCGGGCGAAGCGGGCTCGGCCAAGCCGCTGCTGGGCCTGCTCGAAAAAGCGCTCGGCGGCCGCGAGATCGGCGCCGTGGTCCTCAGTCTTGTAGGGCTCGGATTCGTGTTCTTCGGATCCGGGACCCATTGCCTCGTGATCGTGGGACGACGAGTGAGCCGCGTGTTGGTCCGCCTGGGCGGCGTTATAGGCCTCGGCGTCAGTGGTGGACCAAAAGACCTCATCGGGGATGAATCGCGACCAGCCCAGTCCAACAACCACTGCGAGCAGCCCGAAACCGACGAGCCCTCGACCTATAGCACGCCGCCACCTGATCGTTTCCTGCATTCGAGAGAGGCTCACTCGGGAGGGATTTAACTATCAATGATGGTTCAGAGCGACTCTTCGACCGCCACCCCGTCGTTACCCCAAATCATATAATTCATCTCGAGCGAATCGATGTCTTCACTTAAGAAGACGACATGGCCGTCGGCAAAGGCCGTGTTAACGCCCCCCGTGTGCAGGCTGCGTGAGGCGGCGGACTTGTACCCGGTGCTCGTACGGCACGGCATATCATCAAGCTGAGCCCGCCCGGGATGATCGCAAACTTCGAGCACGTCGGACTTGTTCGCGTTCGGGGTCAACGCCCCCCCGGAGTCAGCGGGGTCGGGCGTGAAATCGTATTCAGTCGGAGGGAACCACTCGGTAGTCGGGTAATACTTGGGGTGGTAGTCGAGCGAGAGTAGCGTCGCCGCATTCCACGGCAAGGCCCATACGCCGCGTTCATCGGTCAAGTCGTCCCGGGTTCTTACCTCCGCGAGGACGAGCGTCTTCGAAAGCCCGTCGGTGATCTTCGCCAGCTTCATGCCGTAAAAAGCCATCGGACCGGAGCGATAGAAGCTCTCTGTATGGAACGGATTGGCGTATGCCGCGTAGTTTGCCTTGCCGAACTGAGCGGATCGGTCCCCGTAACCCTCGGGCGATTCGTAGAAGCGGCCCCAGGCCTGATCCGTGGGACAGAGCAGCGTGGGAGGCTGCGCCCTGAGCGATTCGTCGGGCGACGCGGTGATGTGCCCGCGGAGGTCGAGCCGGTCATGAAGCCCCTGCTCTTCCATGTAGGGCAGCACCTTGCAGACCCAGCTGTGATTACGGCCGCTGTGCATATCGAGGCGCCAGTCAGAATAGCTAAAATAAATCGCCTCCTCTTTTGGAGCAAAAGCGCCTGCGGGCGGGAGTTTGCCCTCGCTCGTCTCGTAATTTAGCACTGCGAGCATCAGTTGCTTCAAGTTGTTCTGGCACTGCAACCGCCGAGCCGATTCGCGCGCCGATTGCACCGCCGGCAGCAGCAGCGAGATGAGCACCGCAATGATCGCGATCACCACCAGCAGCTCAACAAGCGTGAAGCCGCCTGGCGCCGGCCGCTGCGAAGCGGGGTGTCGAGGGATCGATCGTCTCATGAGGCGGCGCCGCATTCTTGACGTAGAGAAAGTGAGGAAAGGTCACCCGGCACGTTTCGCCGTCGGGGGGCATGGTCGCGGGACAAGACAGGATGGCGGCCTAGAAAAGTGACTTAATAGGGCCGGTAACTATTATAGGCCAACTCTCGCCGCGAGCGACTCTTCTGGCGGCATGGGGCGACGTTTTCGGCGCAGCCGGTGTGAACCGCTTTACCCAAGGCCCCCGGCGCCATCGCCACGCTTAAGGCGTCGGACGCCACGGCCACCCGCAGCGAGCTGGGGGCCTTCGCCACCGCTGCCCGCCGATGGTAGGCTGCCTGTCGTTTGATTTATGCCGCCGCGCGACATAAGGTTCGGCCGGCGCGGCCCATTTCATAGCGACGCCGCGCTGCGTTACGACGCGCGCCATCTTCACCCCACGCCCAGAAAGAGTCGTCATGCGGTTCGCCAATCCCTTGTTCGCCCTTCCCGTGGCCGGGACGCTGGCCCTCGCGATTGGGGCTCCCGGAACGGCCCATAGCCAGCAGGAAAACATGCCCTCCCCCGATCAATCCGCCGCGCAATCCCAGCCCGCCGCCGGCGAGCAAGCCGCCAACCCCGAGGCGGTTTTCATGCAGCAGGTGAGCTACTGCATCGGCCTTCAGATTGGCGGCAATCTGAAGAAGGACGGCATCCCAGTCGACCCCCAAGGTTTGCTGCAAGGCATTACCGACTCCCTGCGCGGCGTCGAGCCTCAGCTGACCGAAGAGCAACAGGCCGCCGTGATGGGCCGATTCCAGCAACTTATGCAACTCAAAGCCCAGGAGACCGCCGGACCGATGGCAAGCGACAACCAGACCAAGGGCGAGGCCTTCCTCGCCGAGAACAAGCAGAAGCCCGGCGTCCAGGTGACCGAGAGCGGCCTGCAATACCGGGTCGTCGAGCAGGGCACAGGCCCGTCGCCCTCAGCGACCGACACGGTGCGTTGCCACTACGAGGGAACGCTTATCGGCGGTGAGGTGTTCGACTCGAGCTACAAGCGCGGCCAACCCGCCACCTTCCCGGTCAACCGCGTGATCGCCGGTTGGACCGAGGCGCTGCAGATGATGAAGGTGGGCGGCAAATGGGAGGTCTTCTTGCCGAGCGAAATCGCCTACGGCGAGAGCGGCGCTCCGGGAGCGATCGGCCCGAACGAGACGCTGATCTTCACGATCGAGCTTCTCGGCATCGAATAAGCACAAACCGTCTCGTCGATATCTTTGCGTTCCTCCGTAGGCGGCCTAGACTCCGGCAGGCGAGAGCCTGGCGGATGGCCCGCCGCGGAAGGCGTGGCCCCTGGCCGCTCGTCGACCAGCCTGATTTGCAGCAGTTTCCCCCCTATAAATCTCGAGCCTTCGTTGCAGCGGCCGCATCGGCTTCGCCGCAAGAAATCTGGGCTGGGGGTCGTGGGTAAGCAGAATTCCCATTAATTGCGGAGGCCTGCAGCGCTAATAGGGTAAATTGGGATTATTGCAACATTTGGGCGGAGGTTTATTGACGCGTAGGTAAGGGGAGATAGAATCCACGGCTGTTGCTGTGCCATCCCCCCAGTTTGGGTGTCTGCTGCAAGAATCGCAGCGATCTTTTGGGCGCAGCTAGGTGAACAAACCTGCCGTCGGAGGACCTGACGGCTTAGCTGTACTTGTTCAGAATCTTATGAGGAGTGCTTCGATGCGGCGTATTTTGTTTGCCTTGCTGCCGGCTTTGGCCCTGCTGGCGGCTCCGAGCTTGGCTGAGGCCTGTTCGTCGTGCGGCGGCGATTGTGGATGTGCGGCGACCTCCGACTGCTCCGGCGGTTGCGAAGGCGACGCCGGCTGTGGCGACGCGGGTTGCGGTGGGTGCGCCCAGGCGGCCCCGGCGATGGTCACCAAGACCATCTACGTGCCGACCCAAGTCACCGAGCTTCGCACGGTCAGCTCGACCGAGTACCAGAAGGAAGAGCGCGAGCGGACCTACACGGTCTACACCCGTGTTCCGACGACCGAGACCAAGACCCGCACGTACACGGTCATGGTCCCCGAGACCAAGACCAAGACCGTCGAGTACACGGTCATGAAGCCGGTCACCGAGACCAAGACGGCTGAGTACACCGTTCGGGTCCCGTACACCGAAGAAGTCGTGCAGACCTACACCGCCATGGTGCCGGTCCAAGAAGAGATGACCAAGACCTACACGGTCATGGTCCCCTCTTACGAGGAGAAAGAAGTTGAGTACACCGTGATGACCCCGGTCCAAGAAGAGATGACCAAGACCTACACGGTCATGGTCCCCTCTTACGAGGAGAAAGAGGTCGAGTACACGGTGATGACCCCCGTTCAAGAAGAGAAGACCTCGACCTACACCGTGCAGGTCCCGTACACCGAAGAGGTCGAGCAGACCTACACGGTGAGCGTTCCTTACACCGAAGAGATGACCGGCTCGCGCACCGTGACCAAGCGTGTTCCTGTCACGACGATGAAGACCGTTACGGTCAACGGCGGCCACTGGGAAACCCAGATGGTTGAGGTTGGCTGCGGCTCCGGTTCGGCCGGCGGCTGCGGTGGGTGTGGCGACTGCGGCGGCTGCGGCTCGTGCGGCGGATGCGGCTGTGCGACCAAGACCGTTTGCAAGAAGGTTTGGGTCCCCTCCTGCGAGACCAAGGAAGTTCCTTGCACCACGTACGAGTGCGTGACCGAAGAGGTGCCTTACACCTACACGGTCTGCAAGACTCGCACCGAGGATCGCACCCGCACGGTCAACGTGACCAAGTGCCGCTCGGAAGAGCGCACCAAGACCTACACGGTCACCAAGTGCGTCCCCGAGACCAAGACCAAGACCGTCAAGGTCTGCAAGATGGTCCCCGAAGAGCGCACCAAGACCTACACGGTCACCAAGTGCGTCCCCGAGACCAAGACCAAGACCGTCAAGGTCTGCAAGATGGTCCCCGAGGAGCGCACCAAGACCTACACGGTCACCAAGTGCGTCGCCGAGGAGCGTGAGCGCACCGTTCAGGTGACCAAGTGTCGCGACGAGGTTCGCACCCGCGAGTACAACGTCACGACGTGCGTCCCCGAGACGATGACCAAGGAAGTCACGTACACCGAGTGCGTGCCGACCGAGAAGACCGAAGAGTACACGGTCACCACTTACGAGTGCGTGCCCGAGGAGAAGACCTCGACCTACACCGTTTGTGTGCCGGTCACGGTCGAAAAAGAGGTTGAGGTCACCGTCTGCAAGATGGTCGCCCAAGAGGTCGAGGTCGCCGCTCCGTCTTGTGGCGGTTGCGGTTCGTGCGGCGGTTGCTGCAACTGAACGACCTCTCGCTGAGCGTTAAAACCAAGCGGCCCCGGGTTCCCTGGAACCCGGGGCCGCTTTTTTTGCGCCCCCACCCGGGGCGACACTCTCCCCACCCAGCCTCAGTCGAACCGCACCCCTACCTCGTAGAAACGGCCGATCGATTCGCAACGCACCACATGAGCCGGCACCGTGACCCGCAGGTTCTTGGTCACGCAATACCAACGCATCGCCAAGTTGGTGAGCGGCACCGCTCGGGTATGAATCATCAGTGCGCCCGCCTCCGAGATGTCGCACAGGATCGCCCGGAATCCCTCCCCGGCGCACTCGCCATGCTTCGTGACCGGCACGTTCTCGGTCGAGGTCCGTGTCGTCACGCGGGCGAACTCACGCTGCTCTCCCGTGGTCCGCAGCCACAGGCTCCCCGAAGCGGACCTCGGCGAGTTGTAGCTCTCGATAAATTCGTAGATGCCCAGAGGCGGCTCGCCCGCGTCGCCCTCTTGGTCGAACACCGCGTCGTAGCAGCCGCCCAGCTCGTCCGACCGGCTTAGCAGTGTTTTCTCGATGCGGCGTAGCAGGTCTTGTGGGCTCTCCGCTCCGAGCGGCGTGCTGAGTTCGGCGCGCCAGCGATCGATCTCGAACAGCGACAACGCCTTCATGGCAAAGCCGCTCATATCGATCGGCGCGATCGCGACCTCGTCCACACCGTAGGCGAAGAGCTTGCGCATCAGGTCCGGGTTGCCGGCGTTCGTGATGGCGACGGTCTTGGCGCCCGGTGCGCGAGCGACCGCGGCCGCCAGCACCGCGAGTTGCCGTCGCTCGGCCGCACGCACGTCAACGACCGCCAGGTCGTGATCGACGCCGTGCATCAGCTTCTTCGCTTCGGCCGTCCGGCCGGAGCCCCGACAGCTGAACCCGACTCTTTCGAGCGCTTCGCACGTCACCGCTCGCCGTCGTGGATCGTCGTCGTAAACAAGCGCGCTGTAGGTGGCTATGGCTTCCATAGAATTGCCCGCGGCGCCGGCGCTATCGAGAAAACGCAGACCGCTTCTTAAGGGGAGGGGGGGGTTCTTGGGAGAAGAGCCGTCGGAAAAGCAGCGTCCGGGGGACACGGCGTCCACCCAGCCACATTTAATATCTAGCATGCGTATTCCCCACATGCCGAGGGTCGTGGGGGTTCGGCGCGGCCGGGCGCCCCTCCCAAAGCCGCAGACACTGTAAACCCCGAGTTTTTCCTCGGCTTCGGTCGTTGTGTGACAGTTTGTCGCCTCCCTACCAGCGAGGGGCCCCCTTACCCTCAACGGGCCATCCCGTCACGTGGCTTTGGATTCGCTCGGTCTTCTGGCGAGAATCTCCGCGGCGCGGACGGTACGCTGTCCGTCATGAAAGAGTCCCTCCGCGTCATCGTTGAACGCAGTGACACCGCCGCCGGCCGGGCGTTCGACCTCGCCGTGCAATCGGTCATCTTGGTGTCGTTGGTCGCCTACTCGCTCGAAACACTGCCCGGGCTCTCGCCCTGGGCGCGGCAAACCTTGGGTGCGATCGAAACGGCGACCACCATGCTGTTTGTCGCCGAGTACGGGTTGCGGCTGGCTGTCGCGCAGCGTCCGCTCGCTTACGCCGGCAGCTTTTTCGGAGTGATCGATCTGCTCGCCTTTCTGCCGTCGCTCCTGTCGCTTGGTTTCGACGCCCGCGCGCTACGCGCGCTCAGGCTGCTGCGGTTGTTCCGGCTTCTCAAGCTCGCCCGCTACAACGCCGCGGTGCGTCGGTTGCACCTCGCCCTGCGGATCGCCTGGGAAGAACTGGTGCTCTTCTTTTGCGGAGCGACGATCCTGCTTTACTTGGCGGCGGTCGGCATCCACCACTTCGAGCACGAGGCCCAGCCCGAGGCGTTCGCCTCGGTGTTCCACGCGCTGTGGTGGGCAGTGGCGACACTCACGACCGTGGGCTACGGCGACGTGGTCCCGGTGACCAGTGGGGGTCGGGCGTTCACCTTCCTGGTGTTGGTCGGGGGCCTGGGAGTGGTGGCGACCCCCGCCGGGTTGGTCGCCTCGGCCCTGTCAAAAGCCCGCGAGATCGAGGCCCTCGAGAAATCCAGCGATTCCGACCCGGCTTAGAGTGGTATTCGAATTGGTGTGGACGAGCGGGGAAGCGATTGGCGGCGTGGCGAGGAAGCCGAAGCAGGCAATGCGGTGCATTGTCGATGCAGGCTGACGAAGCCATGACGCCAATCGCGAGCCGAGCGTCTACACCAATGAGCAAACCGCTCTAGATTGCGGCATGGGGACCAGGTAAAGAAACCAAGGCGTGACGCATGCCTCCTTGAGGCGCACCCGCGATGCGCCCGTCCCCGGAGAGGGATCATCGCGCCGCCGTTGGCGTTCGCACCCGCGGCGCTCTGGTCGTGGTCGGCAGGCCCGGCGGGTCTTCGTCGGGAACCTTCAGCTCGGCTCGCAGCCGCTGTAGCTCTGCTTCTAAGCGCAGCCGCTCGGCGGCGTAGGCTGGGTTGTCGAATTGGTTGACCACCTCGTCGCGGTCGTTCACCAGGTCGTAGAGCTCCCACTCGTCGACCTCCGGCTCGTAGAAGTGGATCAGCTTCATGCTGCCGTCGGTCACGCCGTAATGCTTCCTGACGTAATGCCATGCCGGGTACTCGTAGTAGTGGTAGTAGAACGACTCACGCCAGCCGTCGGCCGGTTCGCCGCGCAGCAGCGGCGCCAACGAGGCGCCCTGCACGCGCTCGGGCGCCTCGACCCCGGCCGCCTCGAGGAACGTCGGCGCCAGGTCGATGAGCGACACGATGCGGCGCTCGACCGAGCCGGCCGCCGCGACCCCCGGCCAGCGGACGAGCAGCGGCGTGCGCAACGACTCCTCGTACATCCAGCGCTTGTCGAACCAACCGTGCTCGCCGAGGTAAAAGCCTTGGTCCGAGGCGTAGACCACGATCGTGTTGTCGGCCAGGCCCGCCTCGTCCAAGTAATCGAGCAGCCGGCCAACCTGGTCGTCCACCGCGTCGACGCAACGCAGGTAGTCCTTCATGTAGCGTTGGTACTTCCAGCGCACGAGGTCGTCGCCCGTGAGGTTGGCGTCGCGGAAGGCCCGGTTCTTCGGCCCGTAGGCGGCGTCCCACGCCGCGCGCTGCTCGGGGGCGAAGCCCGCCTGGCGCGAGAGCTTCAGGTCGTTGTCGTTCATCGTCTCGGCGATCGTCATGTCCTGCTCACGCACCGCCCGGCCGCGACGCGAGTAATCCTCCAAGAGCGACGGGGGCTCCGGCAGCTCGACGTCGTCGTAGCGGTCGAGGTAGCCCGGCCCCGGCTGCCAGTTGCGGTGCGGCGCTTTGTGCTGGCACATCAGCAGGAACGGCCTCTCCGGGTCGCGCTCTTCGCGGAGCCAGTCGAGTGACAGGTCGCCGATGATCTCGGTCGTGTAGCCGGTGCGGCGGAGCCGCTCGCCGTTCGCCAACATCGTCGGGTTGTAGTACGGCCCCTGGCCGACGAGCACGTCCCAGTGGTCGAACCCCGTGGGGTCGGACCCCAGGTGCCACTTGCCGACGATCGCCGTCTGATAGCCCGCCTCGCGCAGCAGCTTCGGGAAGGTCGGTTGCGAGCCGTCGAACCGCTTGCGGCTGTTGCCGTAGTAGCCGTTGACGTGGCTGTAGGCGCCGGTGAGCACCGCGGCGCGGCTCGGGCCGCAGATCGAGTTGGTCACGTAGCAGCGGTCGAACCTGGCGCCCTCGACCGCCAGCCGGTCGATGTGCGGCGTGCGGTTGAGCCGCGAGCCGTACGCGCTGATCGCCTGGTAGGCGTGGTCGTCGCTGAAGACGAGCACGATGTTCGGCCGCTCGGCCGCCGCCGCGGGCGAGCCGGTCAGCGCGAGGCCGATGAGCAGGAAGAAAAGGTTCGATCGGTGCATGACGCCCTGCGGAGCAAAGGAGTGGGACCTGCTGCGATTCTATCGCGCGGCGCTCGTCGGGATGGATCGCTAGCGCATAGGAGAGAGACGGCGGCGCAGGTAGTGGCGCCCTCTCGGATGCGATAAAATCGCCCGCCTGACGCCGCCAATCGACGAATCGCGAGAAGCCATGCCAGCCACGCCCGAAGCCCTCGACCGCCTGCCGCGCTTGCGGCTCGGCAAGCTGCCGACGCCGCTCGACGAGGCGCCGCGGCTCACGCGGCTGCTCGGCGGCCCGCGGCTGCTGGTCAAACGCGACGACCTGACCGGCCTCGCCACGGGCGGCAACAAGACGCGCAAGCTCGAGTTCCTGGTGGCCGACGCGCAGGCGGCGGGGTGCGACGCGCTGATCACCGCCGGCGGGCCGCAATCGAACCACTGCCGCCAAACGGCCGCCGCCGCGGCGATCGCCGGCATGGAGTGCCACTTGGTGCTCGGCGGCGACGACCAGCCGCCCATCGGCAACTCGCTGCTCGACCTGCTGCTCGGCGCCACGCTGCACTGGACCCCCAAAGAGCGCCGCAACGCCCGCATGGACGAGCTGGCCGAAGAACTCCGCACGGCGGGCAAGCGGCCGCGGGTGATCCCGGTCGGCGGCTCCACGCCGCTCGGCGCCGTCGGCTACGTGGCGGCGATGTTCGAGCTCGTGGGGCAGCTCGCCGAGCGCGACCTGCGCGTCGATCACCTGCTGCTCGCCACGAGCTCGGGCGGCACGCAAGCGGGCGTGGTGCTCGGCGCTCGGCTCGCCGGGTTCACCGGCAAGGTGACGGCGATCAGCATCGACCAAGTTGCTGACGCTGACTCCGACGAGAAGTTTATCGAAGGCGTGTGCGGCATGGCCAACGGCGCCGCCGAGCTGCTCGAGTCCGAGATACGCCTCACGACCGACGACTTCGCGACCAACTACAACTACCTGGGCGGCGGCTACGGCGTGGTCGGCGACCCGGAACGCGAGGCGATCCGGCTCTTCGCCCAGAGCGAGGGCCTGCTGCTCGGCCCGGTCTACACCGGCCGCGCGGCGGGAGCGATGATCGACCTGGTCCGCCGCGGCGCGTTCGGCGAGGACGAGACGGTCCTGTTCTGGCACACCGGCGACGAGTCGGCGCTGCACGCCTACGCGGCGGAGCTGGCGTAGGGAACCATGACGGCGCGACGAGCACGATGGTCGAATTGCAGCCAGGTCAACGCTCTGCGAACGCTAGCGTAAGGCGTAATCCCAACTAAAGCATCGCCGGGTGTAATCCAATCGTCCGCTGCGGTGCTCTGATTACAGAACACAGTTGCAATGGATCGCTTGTGGCAGGGCAGGAAGTCCCCACTGGGTTCTTACAGCCTGTTGGTCACGCGGCAACGCGTGGCCAACAGGTTTTTTTTGCCCAGACGGCGACCGGCTCCGCGACGCCCGCCCACCCCCGCTCGGCCGTGGGTCGTGGGCTCGTGGGATCATGGGTCGCCCAGGTTTTTCAAACCTGGGTCGCCGCAGGCGACAAGAAGCATCGCGGCGGGCGTGGCCACAGGGAAAGCCACGAATCATGCCGCGTCTTGCGACGGCTTCTTGTGGCTCCGCCACACCGGTTCAAGAACCGGCGCCACCCGCTTGGGGCCAAGATCTTGGCCGATCACCCAGTGCTTTGCCCTGGGCTGACATATCGGGCCCCCATTGGGACTGACTACTGACGCCGCGTAGGGTGGCCGGGGTCGGAGGCGTCAGCCGCAGCCCCCGGATTGAGCCGATTGGTGATTACCCGGGGGCTCCGCTTCGCTGCGACCCCGGGCACCCCGGCGCCGGGCGTGTCGCCACGTTGCTAGCATCTCAAGCCGCCTGGAACCCCAGATTTATCTTAGGGTCGTGTAATCTCCTAGCCCCCCGTGCGCTTTAGTTACAGGACGCAGTCGCAACGGATCGCTTGAGGCAGGGCAGGAAGTCCCCACTGAGTTCTTATTTTGCCTGTTGGCCACGCGGCAGGGCGTGGCCAACAGGCCTTTTTTATGCGCGGGCGCCGATCAATCGGACATGCGGGGCGGCAAAGGGAGTTGCCCGTTCTTGCATATCGAGGCTAGCCGCTTCCGGCCCGAAGGGCCGCTCTACGATAGCCCAGGGCATCGCCCTGGGACCGAGGGGGAAAGCTTTGCACCGATCCCAGAAGGGGCATACTACGCCGGCCCTTAGGTAGAACGCCCCATTGGTGCTGACGGCGACGCACAGGGGTGGCCGGGGTCGGAGGCGTTAGCCGCAGCCCCCGGATTGAGCCGTTTGGTGATTCCCCGGGGGCTCCGCTCCGCTGCGACCCCGGGCACTCTACGCCAGGCGTCAGCCGCTCACTGGACTCAATAGTTCATGTATTTATCGGGAATAGGACGCGGAAAATTGTCCTCAGGTAAATCACGAGAAAACTCATAGCTAGATGTGATAGCGCCGCCACTCGCAAACCTTGACATAAATGTCGCTGCCCCCAGGAAGCAGTCGGATAGGCATCCACCAGACGACTTGGAGTACAGGCAACCTCCATGGGCTGTCACCGTACTTTCCCCATCTATAGTTGAATACCCTGCAAGAAGCGGGTAAGTAGAAAATACGAAAATAAAGTCAATTGCAACCGAATCCGGGTCTGGTAATTCAAAGCACTCAATTTCGGCGTGCAGCAAGTCCCTAAGTTCGCAGTGATTCTTCTGCGCATACGGAGAAATCTTTTTTGACGCGAAATCAACTAGTTCGTCTTTGAATTCTTCGGTGTCGAGTTTTGGTGCTTGCCCACGAATAGCGTCTAAGCATTCCGGGAGATTAGTATGGAATGTAATGCTGGTGCCAAGCAGGCTACAGTCGCTAGATAGGTTGTCGGCGAGCTGCGGAGAGGTTGAATTCCGATTCTTGCAAAACCCTTTGTCAGCGCTGACGAAGTGAACGTCATGCTCTTTAGAGGTTGTCCAATAACTGCTATATGAGTGATTCGCCGCAGTCACTACCCTCCGCGGTATGAGCAGGAAGCCCTACCCAACCGACTTGACGGATCACCAGTGGCGACGGATGAAGCCCTGGGTTCCCGTTGACGCCGCCACCGGTCGGCCGTCGAAGTACACGAAGCGTGAGATCATCAACGCGATCCTGTACGTCACCCGCAACGGCTGCACCTGGCGTGCGTTGCCGCACGACCTGCCGCCCTATCGGATCGTATTCCACTGGTTTCGTAAGTGGCAGGCCGATGGGACCTGGGAGCGGGTCCATGAGAAGCTCCGCGACCGAGTTCGCAAGAAGGCGGGCCGGACGGCGAAGCCTTCCGCCGCAGTGCTCGACAGCCAGACCATCAGGACGACCGAACAAGGCGGGCCGCGTGGCTACGACGCCGGGAAAAAAAGCTCTCGGCCGCAAGCGGCACGTTGTCGTTGACACGCTCGGGCTGGTCTGGTCCTTGGTCGTCACGCCCGCCGACGTGCAGGACCGCGACGGGGCGAAGCTGGCCCTCAAAGCGTTCCGTGAGTCGGTGAAGTTCCCCAGGGTCATCTGGGCCGACACGGCGTACCGCTCGGTCGTTGATTGGGCGTGGGTGAAATGGCTCTGGGCAGTCGAGATTGTCACGCGGCCTCGCGGTAAGTTCGTACTCCAGAAGAAACGCTGGATCGTCGAACGGACCTTTGGCTGGCTGAACCGATCACGCCGCCTCGCCAAAAGCTTCGAACGGACCGTCGAGAGCGACACCGCCTTCGTCCAGATTGCGATGATCCACCTCATGGTCAAGCGGCTATGATATCGCCCTTATTGGACAAGCTCTTAGAAAGTTGGAGTACAGCTTGCCAGATGGCTGAGTCCTTGAATTGTTGATTCTTGTCACCGTTGGGGGGCAACTTGCGCTCAACCATGTCCAGCGCTGCTATCGCATGTTCGTGAGTAAATGGAACTCTAACAAGGATTTTATTGAGGTCGGAGATACGGTCGTGAATCACCGCTTCAAGCTCGGACTGCTCAGGCTGCGAGAAAGTGAATTCCCCCTCAGATAATGCACTCAACACTCTGCCTTTGTCGGATATAGAATCGGCGGCGTCCTGGGCATGCTTCAACATGTGTTGCACGGTTTCGCCCTCAACTATTTGAGGGAATCCGATCTGCGCATGGCGTCGTCTGATGGCATAAACAAGCGACTTCCCAACATAGGATTGGAGAAGCAACTCTCTGATCCAGATATTTGTGTCAAGAACAACACAGAGCGGCTTGGAGCTTATTGAGTTAATTGTCACGTGTTTGAGGCTCCTCGACTACTCGCCGCGGGGAGTGTGCACGGATAAACGCTGTTGTTTCACGTACTAAACCACCGTCGGCCCCGACCCAAACCGTTCCTGCAAGCTCTCCACCTCCATCTCCTCCTCACGCAGCGCGGCCATCGCGCGGACGGCCGCCTCGGCCGCCTCGATCGTCGTGAGGCACGGCACGCCGGCGGCCGTGGCGGCGGCGCGGATGCGGCCCTCGTCGGTGCGAGCGCCCTTGCCGACCGGGGTGTTCATCACCAGCGCGACGCGCTCGTCGGTCAGCAGGTCCAAGAGGTTCGGCTGGCCCTCTTTGATCTTCTTGACGCGCTCGGCTTCGACGCCGGCCTCGGCGAGCGCCGCGCAGGTGCCGGCCGTGGCCAGCAGGTCGTAGCCCAAGCGTTTGAGCTCCTTGGCGAGCTCCACGGCGCGCGGCTTGTGCTTCGGGGCGACGCTCAGGAACACCGCGCCGCTCTCGGGCAGCACCGTGCCGGCGGCGAGCTGGCTCTTGGCGAACGCCATCGAGAACCGCGGGCTGACGCCCATCACCTCGCCGGTGCTGCGCATCTCGGGGCCCAAGACGATGTCGACGCCGCGGAACTTGATGAACGGGAAGACCGCCTCTTTGACCGACACCTGGGCCGGGATCGGGTCGCTCGTCACGCCCTGCTCCTTGAGCGACACGCCCGCCATCACCTTGGCCGCCACCTTGGCGGCCGGCAGGCCGGTCGCCTTCGAGACGAACGGGGCGGTGCGGCTGGCCCGTGGGTTGACCTCGATGATGTAAAGGACCGGCTTCGCCGTGGAGGGGCTAGGGGTTGGGGGCTGGGGGTTAGGGGACGCGCCGGGGGCGGAGCTTGCGGCGCCGAGCGCGTCGCTAGCCCCTAGCCCCTCGCTGCTAGCCCCTTCATCCGTCTCCCACCGCACGGCGTATTGCACGTTCATCAGCCCCACCACGCCCAGGTCCATCGCCATCGCGACGGTCGCCGCGCGGATCTCGGCGAGCACCGGGCCGGGCAGGCTGTAGGCGGGGATCGCGCAAGCCGAGTCGCCCGAGTGGACGCCCGCCTCTTCGATGTGCTCCATGACGCCCGCGACGACGACGTCTGTGCCGTCGCAGATCGCGTCGACGTCGACCTCGGTCGCCCCCTCCAGGAAGCTGTCGATCAGCACCGGCTGGCCCTCGGCCGCCAGGAACGCCGCGGCGACGAAGCGGTCGAGCTGCGAGGCGTCGTAGCAGATCTCCATCGCCCGGCCGCCCAGCACGAAGCTGGGACGCACGAGCACGGGGTAGCCGATTCGCTCGACGATCAGCCGCGCCTCGTCCATCGTGCGGGCGATGCCGTTGGCCGGCTGGCGGAGGTTCAGCCGCTCGAGTAGCTGCTGGAACTGCTCGCGGTCTTCGGCGGCGTCGATCGCGTCGACCGGCGTGCCGATGATCGGCACGCCCGCCTCCTGGAGCGCGCGGGCCAGGTTGAGCGGCGTCTGCCCGCCGAACTGCACGATCACGCCGTCGGGCTGCACGCGGTCGCAGATGTTGAGCACGTCTTCGACGGTGAGCGGCTCGAAGAACAGCAGGTCGCTCGTGTCGTAGTCGGTCGAAACGGTCTCGGGATTCGAGTTCACCATGACCGACTCGATGCCGAGCTCGCGCATCGCGAAGCTGGCGTGGCAGCAGCAGTAGTCGAACTCGATCCCCTGGCCGATGCGGTTCGGCCCGCCGCCGAGGATCATGATCCGCTTCTTGTCGCCCTTGGCCGGGGTCTCGTCCTCGGTCTCGTAGGTCGAGTAGAAGTAGGGGGTGTAGGCCTCGAACTCGGCCGAGCAGGTGTCGACCGCCTTGTAGGCGGCGCGGATGCCTCGCTTGAGCCGCTCGGCGCGGACCTCGGTCTCGCTGCGGCCGAAGATCGTGGCGATCTGGCGATCGGCGAAGCCGTGGCGTTTGGCGCGGCGGAACGCCTCGTCGCTGAGGTTCGACAGATCGCCGATTTCGCGGAGCGCGTCTTCCGTCTCCACGATCTCGTACAGGTGGTCGAGGAACCACGGGTCGATCGCCGTGATCTCGTGCAGCCGCTCGGGCGACATGCCGGCCTTGATTGCGTACCGCAGGTACCACACACGCTCGGGGCAGGGCCGAGAGAGACGCTCCTGGATCTCGTCCTCGTCCGGCTGCTCGGGCGTGCCCCACAGGTCTTTCTTGTCGCTGCCGAAGCCGAAGGCGCCGACCTCCAGGCCGCGCAGGGCCTTCTGGAAGCTCTCCTTGAACGTCGAGCCGATGGCCATCGTCTCGCCGACGCTCTTCATCTGCGTGGTGAGCGTGTCGTCGGCCTCGGGGAATTTCTCGAACGCGAAGCGCGGGATCTTCGTCACGACGTAGTCGATCGCCGGCTCGAAGCAGGCGGTGGTCTCGCGCGTGATGTCGTTCGGCAGCTCGTGCAGGCGGTAGCCGACGGCGAGCTTGGCGGCGATCTTGGCGATCGGGAAGCCGGTCGCCTTTGACGCGAGCGCGCTAGAGCGGCTCACGCGGGGGTTCATCTCGATGACGATCATCCGCCCGTCATCCGGGTTGATCGCGAACTGGATGTTCGAGCCGCCGGTCTCGACGCCGATCTCGCGGATGACGGCGAGCGAGGCGTCGCGCATCCGCTGGTACTCTTTGTCGGAGAGCGTTTGCGCCGGGGCCACGGTGATCGAGTCGCCGGTATGTACGCCCATCGGGTCGAAGTTCTCGATCGCGCAGATGATCACGACGTTGTCGTCGGCGTCGCGCATGACCTCCATCTCGTACTCTTTCCAGCCGAGGATCGATTCTTCGATCAGCACCTCGGTGGTGGGCGAGAGGTCGAGGCCGCGGCGGACCATGTCGTCGAACTCTTGGCGGTTGTAGGCGATGCCGCCGCCCGAGCCGCCCATGGTGAAGCTGGGACGGATAATGGCCGGCAGGCTGATCTGATCGATCCACTCGCGGGCCGCCTCGAGGGTCTGGACCGTCATGCCTTTGCAGACGCCCAGGCCGAGCTTGTCCATCGCGGCCTTGAACCGCTCACGGTTCTCCGCCTTGTCGATTACGTCCGCGTTGGCGGCGATCATCTCGACGCCGTGCTTCTCGAGCACGCCGTTCGCGTCGAGGTCCATCGCTAGGTTCAGCGCGGTCTGGCCGCCGAGGGTCGGCAGCAGGGCGTCGGGCTTCTCGCGCTCGATGATCTTCTCGACGACCCGCCAGGTGAGCGGCTCGATGTAGGTCCGGTCGGCCATCGACGGATCGGTCATGATCGTCGCCGGGTTCGAGTTGACGAGCACGACCTCGTAACCCTCTTCCTTGAGCGCTTTGCACGCCTGGACGCCGGAGTAGTCGAACTCGCACGCCTGGCCGATGACGATCGGGCCGGAGCCGAGCAGCAGGATCTTCTTGAGGTCTTCGCGTTTGGGCACGGCGTTTGTGGGCGTTCTGGCGGGGCGGGCGGGGCGGGTAAAATCGCTCCAGCGTAGCACGCCGCCAGAAGGCCCATCAACCGGCCCCGGCGCCCGAAGAACAGGTCCCAAACGCGACCAGAGAAGGCGCCACGTCAACAATTCGGCGACAGCCGGCGACTTGCAGTCGCCGGGAGCCTTGGACGCACGCCACGTCCCGTGGGGCCCAAGCCGCTTACCAGCGGTCGGTGGGGCGGGTGAGCACTTCGTTGAGAACCACCGCCTGGCGTATCCCCGCAGGGCTGCGCAGCTGCGCGACGAGCTGCTCGGCGATGGTCGCCGGCGGCGGGGGGTCGTCGCGCGAGTCCCAGTCGACCGCGTCGTGCGACAGGTTGCCGATCTGGTGGTCGAACTTGGCGTGGACCCGCTCGGCGGCGTGGTCGTCGGCCATCGCGATCTTGGCCCCGAGGTGCGCCGCCTGCTCGGCGAGCTGGCTCTCGGGAAGACGGCTCATCTGCTTCCGTCTGAGTTCTTTGTCCTTCCGGCCGGCGAGGCGGCGTAGGTCGTCCTGGTCCGCAGCGCGGCGGACCGAAGCCGCCTCGGCCGCGGCGCCGCGGGGCGCGTCGTTGCGATCGCTGCTGAACACCTCGATCCGCGGTTTGCGCGGTTGGGGCTTCTCCACGACAACGGGCTGCGGCTGCGGACGCGGCGGCTGGGTGTGTTGCGATTGGCCGTGCTGCGGCGGGTCGGCCTTCTTCTTGGGCTCGTGGCCTAACTGCTTGAGGAAGTCTTCCACCTCGCTGCGCAGCTGCTTCTGCTCGGGCGTCGGCTGGGGCCGGCCGGCGGCCGCTTGGGCCTGGTTGGCGTCGCGCTGCTGTTCGTCACGCTGATTGCCTTCGCGCCGCTCGGGGCGCAGCTCGACCAACTCGTCCGCTTCCTGCAACCGCTTAGCCTCGCGGGCCTCGCTCATCGCCGTAAGGATGTGCCGCATCAGGATGAAGCCGACGAACAAGAACGGCGCGAGCACGTCGAGCAGCCCGGCTTGCAGGAAGCCGGCGGCGAGCGGGTCGACGGTGAGGAGCTGTGTGAGCGTCATGGATTAACTCCCTCGCCCGTGGGCGAAGAGAAACGTTTACTTCCCGCCCGTGGCGATCGCTTCGCGCATGTCGGTGTCGGCCTGCACGTTCTTCATCTTGTAGTAATCGAGGATCCCCAGCTTGCCGGTCTGGAACGCCTCGGCCATGGCGCGAGGCACCTCGGCCTCGGCCTCGACGAGCTTGGCTCGCTTCTCTTCGATGCCGGCGAGGTTCTCCTGCTCTTGCGAGACGGCCATCGCCCGGCGCCCCTCGGCCTGGGCGCGGGCCACGCGGGTGTCGGCCTCGGCCTGATCGGCCTGGAGGCGGGCGCCGACGTTGTCGCCCACGTCGATGTCGGCGATGTCGATCGACACAATCTCGAACGCCGTTTGCGAGTCGAGGTTCCGATCGATCACCGCCTTGGTGATACGATCGGGATTCTCCAGCACCTCCTTGTGGCTGTCGGCCGAGCCGATCGCCGAGACGATTCCCTCGCCCACGCGGGCGATGATCGTCTCCTCCGTGGCGCCGCCGATCAGCTGGTTGAGGTTCGCGCGGACCGTGACGCGGGCCTTCACCTTGAGCTGGATGCCGTCTTTGGCGATCGCGTCGAGCGAGGGCCGCTTGCTCCCCTTGGCCGGGCAGTCGATCACCCGCGGGTAGACGCTCGTCTGCACCGCCTCGAGGATGTTGCGGCCGGCCAGGTCGATGGCGGTGGCCTGCTTGAAGCCGAGTTCGACGATCTTGGCCTTGCGCGCCGCGATCATCGAGCGGATCACGAGCGGCACGTTGCCGCCCGCCATGTAGTGCGCCTCGAGGCCCTTGGTCGTGACGCCCTCCTCTTCGGTGATGCCGGCCTGCACGGCCATGATCTTGCTACGCACGATCACGGTGGGGTTCACCTTGCGGAAAGTCATCCGCAGGAGGTCGAAGAGCCCGATGCCGGCGTCGGTCGTAATCGACTGGATGTAGAGCCGGAAGAAACGCGCCAAGATCGCGATGAACACCAGCACGGCGATCAGCGCGCCGATCGTCAGCACGATCCACAGGCGGGAGTCGTTGAGGATCCCTTGGGCGAGGAGCGGCATGGGGTGCGTGGCCATAGGGAAGTGTCTGCGTGGGGTGACCGAAGAGCGGCGCCAAGCGGGGCTTGGCTACTGTTGTTTGTAGACGCCCGCAGCCGGGGCTTCAAGCTCGGAGGCGTGCTTGCCACGGGAAACAAGGCCGCAAGAGGGACCGCCCTCCGCGGTGTTGCCGGGCTTCTGTAGGGAACGCCCTCCGTGGCGTCCCGGCCCTGGACACACGCTTTTCCGCCAGTGCTTTCAGGGACAGCCTTGCCCGCCGGGGTTCGGAACGCCACGCAGAGCGTTCCCTGCAGCGATCAGCTTGATTGTGAGTCTGTGTCGAAATCGAAGTCTCCCAGCCCCAGCGTCTCGGCGGGGCGGGCCAGCGGGTCGACCGACGTCTCCTCGGCGGTGGCGAGTTCGCTCTGCTCGGCCCGGCGGACCATGATCCGGTTGCCACGCACCTCGATCACTTTGACCGCCTGCCCGGGGTCGATCGCCTGGCCCTGGCTGATCGCGTCGAGACGCTCGCCGTCGATCTCGATGACGCCCGAGGGGAGCATCTTCGACTTGGCCAGCCCGATGCGGCCCTCCAGCGCGTGGCGGGCGTCGTCGTTGCGGACCTCGTCGCTCGTCGGCGCCGAGCCGAGCAGCAGCTTGCCTAGGGGGGTGTAGGGCAGGTAGGTGAACGCCGCGTAAACGGCCGTCGGCACGACAATCGCCTCCATCCCGGCGAACAACACGCCGCGGAAAATGCCGCCCGACAAGTAGGCGTAATAAACCGACGCCACGAGGCTGAGCCCCGCGAACAACCCCAGCACGCCCCCCGACGGGAAGAAGACTTCGGCCACGATCAACAGGCTGCCGATGATCATCAGCAGCGTGGCGATCGAGAGGTCGTCGAGCAGATTCATTGCTGCACGGGGGGAAGGATTCGGGAGGCGGCGGTCGGAAGATACGGCGGACAACAACAGTGTAGCGGAGAACGGCGGGGTGAGAACTTCGGGATGTCTCACACCTGCCGCACCAGCACCCGCGTCCCCTGAACCTTCACGACCTCGACCCGCGCGCCGCGGTCGATCGCTCCGCCGTCGGCCATCACGTCGACCAGTTCGCCGTCGATCTCCGCCTTGCCGGAGGGCAACAAGGAGGTGGTCGCTTCGCCCCGTTGGCCGACGAGGTGGGTGTAGTCGGCGATCGCTTCGCGGCGTTCTTGCTCGATGCGGTCGGCCTCTTCGCCGCCGGCGAGGGTGAGCCTCTGGAACACCGGCGAGTGGGGCAGGTACTTGCGCAGCGCGAGCCCCACCACCAGGCAGCCGACCGCCGAGCCGGCCACCACGCTGAGCGAATCACGCAGCTGATCGAGCTGCGATTCGGTTTGCGGCAAAATGAACGTTTGGCTCGCCAGCACCAAGGCGGCGATCACCATCGCCCCGCCCCCCAGCCCAAAAATGCCAAACCCCGGCAGCACGAAGATCTCGACCAGGATGAACATCAGACCAACGATAAACAGCAACGCCTCGAGCCAGTCGGCCGTGCCGTGCAGAAACTTGCTCCAAAAGAACAGCATGAAGGCGACGGCGGAGATAAACCCGCCGATGCCGAGGCCGGGCGTGTTGAGCTCCAGGTAGATCCCGGCGATCGCGGCCACCAGCAGCAACGCGGCGAAGCCGGGCGACGCGAGCGCCTCGACCAGTTCGAGCGCCCAGTTGGGCTCGGCGGTGCGGGGCGCCGACTCGAGGCCGTAGAGCCGCGCGAGGCCGTCGACGCTGTCGACCACCGCCCAGGCGACGCCGAGCCGCTCGGCCCGTTCGGCGTCGAGCGCGAGCGGCTCGCCCGCCTCGGTGACCACCTCGCCGACCCGCCAGTCGTCGGGGTTGGGCTGCTCGGCGAGCTCCTCGGGACAAAAGTCCCGCTGAGCCCCATTGATGTTGTGGCTGTAACGCCGCACCTCCAGCGCGGGATCGACCACGGAGGAGAGCAACGACCAGGTGCGGCCGGTCCGCTCGGCGAGCGACTCGCGGAGCGTCGTGACGATCGACTCGAGTTCGGCACGGCCCAGCGGCGGGTCGGCGGCCGCCTCGTTGGCGGCGACGGCGTCGGCGGGCTCATCGTCCGCCGCTTCGCGTTTGAGATTGCGGCCGCCGTCGGCGTTCTCGTCGCCGGCGGGATCGGGGACCTCTTCGGCCACCCGGGCCACCCCTGTCAGCCGGGCGCCGGGGTGCATGACAATCTGATCGCAAGCGAGCGCAACGAGCGCGGCGCCCGCGCCCGCCTCGTTGGGAACGTAGGCCACGACACGCGCCTCCGCCTCACGCAGGTCGGCGACCGTCCGGGCGAGTTGCAGCGAGTTCCGCCAGTCGCCGCCGGGGCTGTCGATCCGCAAGCCGATCCAGTTCGAGCCGCGGGCAATCTCCTCGCCGAGCAACGTTTGGGTGCGTTTGACCACGGCGGGGGTGAGCGGGCCGGCGAGGTCGACCATCACCGGTCGCCACTCGGCGACCAGCGAGAGGTCCTCGCTGACGTCCGCCTCGGCGGCGCCGAGCACGCGGGCCAAGGTCGCCCGATCGGGCGCCAGGTAGCGCGCCACGCCGAGCTCGCGGGCCTCGCGACCCGTGAGCACGCCCAACGAACCGGCGGGGACGAGCACCTGCTCGTCGACCACGGTTTGCTCTTCGCTCAGCGTCTGGAGTTCGGCGCGCGTGACAAACTCCACTCCCCCCTCGGTCTCGACACGCAGCACCTCGAGCCGCGGGTCGACCATGCCGAGCGCCAGGGCCACCGGCGCAGTGCGTCGTTGCTCGGATATCTGGCGGTAGAGAGCCGCGACGCCCGGCTCGATCGGTTTGGCCGGATCTTCGTCGGCGCCCGCGCGGCCGAACTCGGCGGTCGGGTCGATCGCGATCTCTTCGCACGCCAACGCCACCAGCACGCCGTGCCCCTCGAGCGACTGCGGAATGTAAGCCACGGTCCGTACGGCGGCGAGCTCGTCGCTCACCAGGAAGCGGGCGATCGACACGGCCCGCTCGAACGCCGTGCCGGCGCCGCGGCCCTCGCCCGCCTCGGTCGGCCGCAACTCGACCACGAGCACCGGCCGGCGGCCGTCGACGCTAGGCGATTCGGTCAATTGCGTCACGGCACGCTGCAAGCGTCCTTGCAGCGTGCGGTCGTCGTTGCCAACGATCGGCAACGCCACCCGCACGACCCTGGCCGGCAGAGTCGCGGGCTGGCCGGCAACGGGCGGCTCGGCGGCGTCTTGGGCCGTCGCGCGGCCGCTGGCGAGCCCACCCCAGAGGAGCAGCGCCAGCAGCAGTGACGGCGTGAGCCCCCACGCAAGCCGCGCGGTGCGCGGGGTCGATTTCGTGTTCAGCGGAGCGAGCCGCATGTCGCCTTCCCTCGGATGAAGCGTGGCGGCCTTGCCGCATGTCGTCATTATAGACCTTCGCTTCGCGATCGGGCAAAGCAGCACCGCGCCGCAGAAGCCTAGCGGGTGCAGGGACAAGGCGCAATCGTTGCGGCGAGTGCTCTTCGCCGCGGAGAGGACGATCTTGGTCAATTTCAGCGGGCGTCGGCGTACTGCGACTCGATCGCCACTACGATCTTGCCCGTCGCATCGACCTGGTACCGCATGCCCACCCCGCCGCGCGACTCGCTCATGCCGAGCGGCCCCGAGAGCTCCGCCGTGAGGGTGCGGCAGGTGGCTGCATCGATCACCACGGGCCCGGCGACCACCAGCCGCATCTGCGCCCCGCGGGCGCCGGAGGCCTCGATCTCGCCCTCGAACCGGGCTGCGGGGCCTGCGGGTCCTTGCTCGACCGCGACAAGCCGCAAGGTGAACCGCTCGACGGCGCCCATCTCGCCGTCGAAGCTCAGCAGCTGCTTGGCGATCTCCGGCGGCAGGTTGAGCGTTTCGCCCGTACGCACCGTGCGGCCGGCGAGGAACGCCCCCAGCGGGTTCGGCTTGCCGAGCGTCGCCATGCTTTCGGAGACGAGACGGAACTCCTCGAGCGGCGGCGTGTCGCCCGCGGGCGTGGTGACGCGCAGCTGCTCGCCCTGGCGGCGGCAGTGGTAAGTGCGTCCGGCGATCGGGTCGGCGTCGCCCGGTTCGCCATTGAGCGTTTTTCGCGACTCGACGAATCGGGCGACGGCGGCGATCGCTTGGCCGTCGACCACCTCGGCGGCCGTGACCTCGCGTCGCTGCACGCGGTCCATGGTCATGTCGAGTTCTTCGACCACGCGCTCGCCTTGCCTTGCGACCGAGTGCAGGTTCATCTTGACCGTGATCCGTTGCTCGACCACGTCGCCTTGGCGGGCGTAGCGTCGGCCGAAGGTCGCCGAGCGGGCGGCGGGCGTCGCCAGGGGCGCCTCGGCCGCGGCGGGGGTGACCGGGCTGAAACGCTGCGCGGGGGCGGCGCCGGCTGACAGGAAGAGCGCGACACACGCCCCAGCAACGATTCGTGGCATAACACACCATCCGTGGCGGAAGATTATTTTATATCGACCCCCGTAATCGTCCGGCAGAAAGGGGACGGGGGTCAAGAGGAAACGCACAAACGCCTGCAACGAGGCGTGAGAGGCGTGCCGAGCGGCGTAAGCCCCCTGGAGTCTGTATTTTCCGTGACGCCGAGCGTGTGCCTGCTGCCTTCCGGGGGCTCACGCCCGCCGGCTCGCCAGGCGCGCCGGTTTCTTTGGCGGCGTGATCGGGGCTACTGCGGCGCCTCGGAGAGCTGCTTCTGCACCTCGGTCCAGCTGAGCCGCACCTGGTCGATCCGCGGCAGGTACTCCTCGGGATTGAGCTGGTGGCGGCGTTGCTGGCGGACGATGGTGACCTCGTCCTCGAGCGCCGTGATCCAGTCGGGGGCGTCGAGCCCGGCGCCGCACGGCTCTTGCATCAGCGCCTCGATCTCCTCACGCATGACGTCAAACACCGGCGAGGCGCCCTCCTGGCGGTGGGCCGACTGGTCGATCGCCGCCCCCACGAGCGCACGCAGCCGGTCGATCGTCAGCGGACGGACGAACCGCTCGGCGATCCGCTCCGCCACGCTCGAGAGCCGCATGCCGTACGCCTCGCACATCTTGTGGTAAGCCTGGCTGTGCGAGTCGGCCGCCTCGCTGGTCCGCTCGGCGACGGCGCGGCGCCACAGCTCGGCCGCCTCGTGCCGCTGCTTGCGCACGAGGATCTTGTGGGCGAGGAACACGGGGGTCAGGTTCCAGACCACGCGGTCGTAGCCGCTGCGGAGCCGCAAGAAGTCGACGAACACGTACAGCATCTCGCCGTGGTCCGACATCGTCGTCGTGACGTTGTAGTCGCGGTACTCGCGGTAGTTCTCCACGACCGCCTCGATGGCCACGGCCAGCAGCGGCGCGGCCTCTTCGCGGGTGATCCCCTTGCCCAGCTCTTGGAAGAGAACGATCTCCTCCATTTCCTCGTCTTCGGTGATGTTGTCGAGCCAAACGCCGACCCGCTGGTGCAAGATCGCCCGCAGGTTGCTGAGGTTCAGGAACTTCTGGGTGAACAGGTCGGCGCCGAAACGCTTGACGAAGTCGACGAACCGCAGCCACTCGCGTTTCGAGCCGAGCCGTTCGACCACGCTCAGCCGCACGGTGCGGCTGTGACGCAGCCAGCGTTCGAGTTGCGACTCGGTGAGGTCTTGCAGCGCCTGCACGAGCAGGCCGTCGGAAGGCTTCACGCCGCTCGCCGAGTCGCCCGCCAGGATGCCCGACTCCGAGGCGTCCCACGCGTCGGCCGACGCCACGAGGCAGCGGACGATCGCCTGGTAGCCGTTCTCGAACAGCCGGTCGTACTCGGTGACGGCGCCGCGGCCGACCGGGTGGTCGACCTCCATCCGCTGGGCGACATCCAAAAGCTCGCACGTCTCGCGGACCATGCCGAGCCGCGGCAGCCAGCCCAGGAGGTCGTGGATCAGCTGGTGCGTGGCGCGGGCGTTGACGATGCGGCGTGGGTCGCCCCCCTTGCTGAGCGGGATGTAGAGCAGCTCGCGCTCCAAGAGCGCGGCGGTGAAGTCGCCCCAGCGGCTGCGCACGGCGTCGGCGTCGCCCCGCAACACGCCCCGCAGCACGGCGATCGTTTGGCCGAGCAAGGTCTTCTCTTCACGCGTAGCCGCGGCGCCGTTGCTCGCGGCCGCGCGGAGCAGGCGGCCCGCGTCGGACATCTCGACGCAGGCGGCGATGACCATCTCGACCATCGTGTCCTTGATCGACCGACGCCGGTCGTAGGCGACCATCGACTCGTGGTCGCCGCGCGGCTGCGGGATCTGGTGGGTGTGGACCGCCTCGAGCAACTCGCCCAGCCGGGCCACCCGCTCGGTGGCCTCACGTTCCCAGCCGGCGAGCGCTGCGCGGCGGCCGTCGGCGTCGGCGCCGCCGACGCCCCACGCCACGGCGGCGTGTTTCCAGAGCCCCGCGACGGTGCGCAGGAAGTCGAGCCGTTCTTCCAGACGCTCGGCCTCGGCCTCGAGCTCGTAATCGGTCTCGTCGTCCGCGTCCGGGTCGAACACCGGTCCCTGCATGCCGTCGTCGCTGCTGTCCTCGAACGTCATGTCGTCGTAGGCGGCGCCGAACAGGTCGCGGTCTTCTTCCTCGTCGTCCTCGAACGGGGCGTCGTAGCCCGTGTCCGAGAAGTCGGCGCCGAGCGTCCCCTGGCCGTAATCGTCCTCGTCGCCCTCTTCGAAGGCGTCGGCCAGGTCGTCGTCCTCGCCGTCGCCCAGCAGGTCGTCGAGCGGGTCGGAGTCGAGGTCGCTCTCCCAGCCCTCGCCGTACTCGAACTCGGGGGCGTGCCACATCTCCTCGGCGTTGGCCTCGAGGTGGGCGAAGAACCGCTCGACGGCGGGCCACTGGTCCTCGCCGCTCTCGCGCTCGTAGGCCTCGGTCATGCGCAGCCAGCGCTCGGCCAAGGGGTGGAACGAGGCGTCGCCGTCTTCGAGCGGGGTGTGCTCCACCTGGCAGAGCCACCGCATCATCAGCGCCATCGACGCCACCCGGTCGCCCTGCTCCAGGAGCGCTTCGATCACCAGCTGGAACGCCTTGGGCGAGTCGAACTGGTCGACGAACATGCCCCAAAAGCTCACGTCGCCCGCAGCCGAGCCCGCCTTGTGCCAGGCGTTGAGCGCCCCGGCAACGAGGTTCGTGGAGATCTCGGTCTCCTTGGCGTAGAAGCGGCGCACGTCGCTGACCATCGGCGTGGCGAACTGGTCCCACCAGCTGGAGAGCCGGTGCAGGGTGGTCTCGAACGACTTCTCGAGCCCCTCGTCGTCGCGTGCGGCGGCCTCGGTCCAGGCCCGCGAGCAGAGGTCCACGACCTGCTCGACGAGCACGATTAGGTCGTCCACCCGGTAGTCGTGCACCGTGTTCTCGAGCGCCGGGAACAGGCTGAAGTTGCCGCCAAAGCCGATCACGTTCCAGGGGTCGACCAAAGCGCCACACTCAATGGCGCGGTGCAGCAGCGACTCGATCTCGGGCAAGGTTTCCGTAACGGCGGCCACGTCGCCGGCGTCGATCGCGTGGTGCCCCTCGGTCAGCCGGCAGTAGATCTCGCTGAGCATCCGCGCCGAGGCGACCCGCACCGTGTGGGCCTGCTCCATGGCGGCCTCGGGGTAGCCCATCCGCGCGAACACCTGCGCCAGGTGAACGTGCTGCAACTGCACCGCGCGGCGGTTGGCCATCTCTTGGTTCAGGTGCTGCCGCGCGCCGGCAAACGGCTGCCGCTGACGCTCGGCCTCGGCGCGCAACCGCTCGCCATGGGCCCCTTCGGCGCGGGCCAGCAGGTCGTCGTAGAAGTTGTCGCGGTAGCGGGCGATGTGCGGCAGCAGCGTGGCGAGCGTCGTGTCGGAGTCGTGCGCCGTCGGCCCCGAGCCGCACGTGCCCGACGCCATCAGCATCGTGCCGGCCAGCACGGCGGCCGCCTCGAACTCGAGCTCGCCGCGGTCGAAGCTGCAGCCGCTGCGGTCGGCGCTCGCGCTCTCCACGCGGCTGGCGAGCGCCTCGAGCACGACCGGCTGCAACACGAACCGCCGGTAAAAGCCGTTCTGGTCGATCCGGTTCGGGTCCCACTGGCCGAAGTGGTAGTTGGGCCGCTTGTTCACCGGGTGGTCGAAGTCGTAGGCCCGCGGGTCGACGGCCAGCTCCTCCATGAGCGCGGGGTCAAACCACGCGTCGCGCAAGATCGTGTCGTCCGTCGCGTGGAGGATCTCGATCGTCCCGGCGATGATGTTGCTGTAAGGCCCGTGCGACACGCCAGCCGACTCGATGTAGAGCGGGCAGGGGCGGATCCACTCGTGGCGGTACGGCTCGACCTTCTGGTCGCCCTCGAGCACGGCGATCGGGCGGTAGCCGATGTAGTCGTCCAGCTGGTCGCGGGCGCGATCGATGATGCGTTCGGGCTGCTCCCAGGTTGGTCCCTGCGACAGCAACGCCTCGAACGTGCGGCCGATGAACAGCGGCCGGAACAGCGACCGGCCGGTGCGACGCCACAGCAGGTCGCTGTGGAACCGCTGGTAAGACTCGCGGAACGGCGCGAGCATGCCGACCACGGCGCGGGCCTGGGTGGCGTCGGCGAAGGCGCCCCCTTCGGCCGCCAGCTCGTCGACCCGGGCGCCGAGCCATGCGACCAGCGTGGCGAGCGAGTCGACATCGGGCTCGCCCGGCTCGTGGCTCGCCACCAACGCCTGCTCGATGGCCGAGTGGAGTTCGTTGATCGCGCGGAGGAACTTGCCGTCGGTCGCCCCCGAAGAGAAATTCAGGTAGCCGGCCGCCTCGCGGAGCAACTCGCGCTGCGCGTCGTTCGGCGAGATCTCTCCGGCTGCCATGCTCTGTCGTCGCCTGCGGCGCCCGCTTCGTTGGTGATAAAAATAGTGGCGGCTCGAAGAAGCAGCCGAGAGGCGCGGCGCCTTCGCTCCGCCGCCCCGCTCCCGTCGCCTGGCCCACGGGCCGGCTCTGCCGCCCGGCTGGCCTTTCCGAAGGGCCAACCGTCTCGCAATCAGCTCCCACTCTACGGGATAGCGCCTCGGGGGGTCTAGCGCCGCTCGCCCCCCGTAGGAGCCGCGCAGGCCGCACAACCGCCCGTTGGGGCGCCCGCAACACCCTCGGGCCGTGTCGTTGCGTGCAGTCGTCGTCGCGGGCGATTATGATGGAGGCTTGGCGAGCAGCCCCCTCGACGCCCTCCCCACGCCCTGCCGACAAGCACCGACTAGCGCCACGATGAAGCACCCCATGCACCGAGCCTTCCGCAAAGTATTTCTCGCCCTCGCCATCGCGGCGGGTTCCTCGGCCGCAGCGCACGCCGCTCTCGTGAGCGCCGACGCGGCCGCCTACCTCGGGCTCGACCGCGATTGGTCGACCCAGGCGCCGATCGACACGTCGCGCAGCCGCGTGGCCCAGTCGGCGCTCGCGGGCGATCGGTTGTACGTGCTCTCGACCGCCGGCGTGCTGCAGTCGGTCGACACCGCTACCGGCGCCAGCTTGTGGACTACCCGGCTGGGCGACCCGCGGTTTCCCAGCCTGGGCGTCGCCGCACAGGGTGAGGACGTGGCCGTGGTCAACGGCACGACGCTCTACGTGTTCGACTCCGCCAACGGCCGCGAACGTTTCCACGCGCCGCTCAAGGGCGCCCCGGGAGCGGGCCCGGTGATCGCCGCCGGTTCAGTCTTTGTTCCGCTCATCGACGGCCGCATCGAGGCGCTAGCCATCGACCGCGATAAGGGCAGGAGTTGGTCGTACCAAGCCTCCGGCAACCTGTTCTACCCCGGCGCCGTGGGCGAAGAGCGGGTCTTCTTCGCCAACACGAGCGGCGAGCTGTTCGCCGTCGCCAGCGATCGCAGCGGGGCCGCCTTCCGATACGAAACCGACTCGCCGATCGTCGCCCCCCCGGCGCCTTTGGGCGGGATGGTCTACATCGCCACTCGCAACGGTTACTTGCACGCCCTCGATCAGCTAAGCGGCCAGCAACGCTGGCGCGGCGTGGTGGGCGAGATCGTCTCGCACGGCCCGCACGCCATCGACGGACGGGTCTACCTGCTGACCGACGCCCCCTCGATGCACGCCTTCGACGCCGCCACCGGCGAGATGCTGTGGCACACGTCCGGCATCGAGCGTTTCGTCAGCGCCAGCGACAAGCGGGTGCACGCCATCGACCGCCGAGGGGCGCTCGTTGTGCTCGACCGCGAGACCGGCCGCGTCGTCTCACGACGCTCGGTTGGCGAGTCGTTCAACACAGTCCGCAACGACGAGAACGACCGCCTGTTCCTGCTCACCGACAGCGGCTACCTGCAGTGCCTGCACGAGAAGTCGCCCGAAAAAGGTGAAGCCGACGCCGCGACCGAGACGCCCGCCGCCGATGAGCCGGCGGCCGACGATCCCGCCGACGCCCCCATCGCCGACGACCCCTTCGCCGTGATCGAAGAGGAAGAGGAGCCCTTCACCGCCGACGAGCCGGAAGAGCCTGTCGTGGAAGAGCCAGCCGAAGAGGAGCCGGCCGCCGAAGACCCGTTCAACGCGGCCGACCCGTTCGGCGGCGATGACCCCTTTGGCGGCGAAGACCCGTTCGGCGATTTCTGAGCGACGGTCATTTTCTGAGCCCTAGCTCAGTGCACCCGCTGCCCCGGCTTGGCGCCCTCGTCCGGCGAGAGGACGAACACCTCTTCGCCCCCCGGGCCGGCGGCGGCGATCATGCCGTGGCTCATGCCGAAACGCATCTTGCGCGGCGCCAGGTTCGCCACGTACATCACGAGGCGGCCGACGAGCTTCTCCGGCTCGTAAGCCTTCTTGATGCCGGCGAACACGTTGCGTGTCTCGCCGCCACCGAGGCTGAGGGTGAGCTGCAGCAGCTTGTCGGCGCCCTCGACCTGGTTGGCTTCGATCACACGGGCGATCCGCAGGTCGACCTTCATGAAGTCGTCGAACACGCACTCCTCGGCCAAGGGCTCGGCCTCGAGCGGCTCGGGGCCGTCGTTCCATTGGTCCGAGGCGCCGGCGGCTGACGCCGTCGACTCGGCTGCGACTGCGGCGTCTTCTTTGGACTCTTCGATCATGGCTTGCACCTTCTCCGGTTCGACTCGGGTCATCATGTGTTTGAATTTCGCCACCGGCGTGCCGGTGAGCGGCGTTTGCGATTGGTCCCAGTGGGTGATCGGCTCGCCCAGCAGCTTGCCGGTCTTCTCCGCCAACTCGGGCAGCACCGGCGTCAGGTAGACGACGATCTGCCGGTAAAGGTTGATCGCAATCGTGCAAACGTCTTGCAGCCGCTGCGTCTGGTCGGTCTCCTTGCGCAACTCCCACGGCTTGTTTTCTTCGACGAACGGGTTCGCCCGGTCGGCCAGGGCCATGATGAGCCGCATCGCCTGGCTGAAGTCGGTTCGCTCGTAGGCGGCGGCGATCTCGGCGCCTTGAGCGGCGGCGTGCTCGAACAGCCCGCCGTCGTCGGGGTACTCGCTAGAGAGGCCGGTCTGCTGGACGAACTTCGCCGAGCGGCTCGCCAGGTTCACCACCTTGCCCACTAGGTCGGTGTTGATCTTCGTGACGAACTCTTCGCGGTTCAGATCGAAGTCGTCGACGCGGCTGGAGAGCTTCGTTGCGTAGTAGTAGCGCAGGTACGCCGGGTCCAAGTGGTTGAGGTACGCCCGCGCTTTGACGAACGTCCCTTTGCTCTTGGACATCTTCTCGCCGTCGACCGTGAGGAATCCGTGCACGCGGACTTTGGTCGGCAGCGAGAAGCCGGCCGTCTTGAGCATGCCGGGCCAGAACAGCGTGTGGAAGTAGGTGATGTCCTTGCCGATGAAGTGGTGCACCTCGCAGTCGTCCGACCGCCACCAATCATCAAAATTCTCGCCCTCGCGGTCGCACCACTGCTTGGTGCTCGCCATGTAGCCGATCGGGGCGTCGAACCAGACGTACCAGTAGTTGCCCGGCGCGTCGGGGATCTCGAACCCGAAGTAGGGCGCCGGCCGGCTGATGTCCCAGTCGCGCAGCGGCTCGGGCTTCTCGGGCGGGCCAAGGAAGTGGCCCCTGAGGTAGTTGGCGATCTCGCCCTGCAGCGCGCCGGAATTTTGGCTCCACTCCTCGAGGAAGCCGTGCAGCTTCTCGAGCTCGATGAACAGATGGTCCGCCTCGCGCGGCTCGGGCGTCGCGCCGCTGAGCGTGCTCACCGGGTCGATCAGGTCGGCCGGCGAGTAAGCCACGCCGCACTTGCTGCAGTTGTCGCCCGGCTGGTCCTCGGCGCCGCACTTGGGGCACGTGCCGCGGACAAAGCGGTCGGCAAGGAAAACGCCCTCCTCGGGGTCGAACAGCTGCTCGACGCGCTCGTTCTTCACGAGCCCGGCGTCGCGGATCTTGCCCCAGATCTCGCCGCACAGCGCGCGGCTCTCGTCGCTGTGGGTGCTATGAAAATTGTCGAGCGAGATGCCGAAGTCGCGCAGGTCTTGCTCGTGGGCCTTTTGCACCTCGGCGAGCAGTTCCTCCTCGCTGCGGCCCTCGCGGCGGGCGCGGATCATCGTCGCCGTGCCGTGCGTGTCGTCCGCGCAGACGTAGACGCACCGCGCCCCCGTGAGCCGCTGGAACCGCACCCAAATGTCGGTCTGGATCGCCTCGACCATGTAGCCGAGGTGGATGTCGGCGTTCACGTAGGGCAGGGCGGACGTGACGAGCAGGCGTCGCTGGGGCATCGTGCTTGGGTGCTAGCAGGGGAAATGGGCGGGAGAAGCGACATTCTATCGGCGCGCGCGCAGACGAGCGACCCGGCATTGGCGCGCCGTGTGCAACAGAGGCCTCGCGTAGCGTTTCGGCCCCCTAGCCGCCTCGCTACACGAGGCGGAGCGACAACCGTTGGTCGTCAGCGAAAGTCTTTCGTTGCGGCAGCTTGGAGCTATGCAGCTCGGATCGCGACGGCGATGCTAGCACGCATTCGCGGCGATTCGCCTTGTAAGTTTTACCCAACTGGAACAAATTGACCCGCGGTTGGAGCAAGGGACCCGCGGCGTGCGAACGGAGTTCGCCCGTCGCGCCCCACCGGTTGGCCTGCCAGTACGGCCGACACCCCCCCCAAGCGACACAGGACGTGTCGCCAAGCGTTTGCCCCGCCGCTGCACCCGCGTTCACGCGCGACCACGAGATCCATGGAGGGATACGGATGGTCTACTCATTTTGCGCCCGCGTTGCCTTAAGCCTGGTCGCGGCCCTGCTGCTCGGCGCCGCCGCGCCGCCCGCCTTGGCCGAGGCGGTTCTGCTCGACTTTTACCTGCCCACCTGCCCGCCGTGTCGGGCGATGGCCCCCACGGTCGACCGCCTCAAGGCCGAGGGCCTGCCGATCCGCAAGATCGACGGCTCGCGTGAGCCGGCGCTCGCCCAGCGGTTCGGCGTGTCGAGCTATCCCAGCTTTGTGATGACGGTCGATGGCCGCGAGACCGGCCGCGTGGTCGGCATGTCGAGCTACGGCGAGTTGCGTGGCATGATCGACGCCGCCGCCACGGCGACACGGCCCGCGGCCGCTGCGATGAACGCTCCGACGGATCCGTCCGCCGTGGGCGTCGTGCCCGTGGCCGGTTCGTTCACCCGACCGGGCGCCGAGGGCGACCGCACCTTCGCCGTCGGCCAGAACCTGGGCGCCGGCCGCCCCGCTCCCCGACCGACCACCCAACCCCGTTCCGCGACCGGCGGCGCCGCCCCTTCGGCGGGCGACGCCGGGCTGCTCAACGCCACGGTGCGGTTCCGGATCGAAGACGGCACGGGCCGCTCTTACGGCACGGGCACGGTGATCGACGCCCGCGCGGGCGAAGCGCTCGTCGTCACCTGCGCCCACCTGTTCCACGACGGCCCGGGCGAACCGCTCAACCCGAACCAGCAGATCTTCGTCGAGCTGTTCGAGGCGACGGGCGCCGGCGTGCGGATCGCCGAGACAACCCAAGGCCAAGTCGTGCGGCACGACTTCGACGCCGACGTGGCGCTGGTGAGCATCCGCACCACGCGGCCAACGGGGGTCGCCCCCGTCGTCGCCTCGCCCACCGCCACCCGCATCGGCGACACGCTCAAGAGCGTCGGCTGCGACCTGGGCGCCGACCCGACGGTCCGCAGCGGCGCTGTGGTCGACCTCGACCGCTACCACGGCGCGCCCAATATCGAAGTGACCGGCGCCCCGATCCAGGGACGCAGCGGCGGCGGGCTGTTCAATGCCCGCGGCGAGCTGGTCGGCGTTTGCTTCGCCGCCGACGAAGAAGCGAACGAGGGCCTCTACACCGGCATCGCCGCCGTCCACGCCGAGCTCGACGCGATCCAACTGAGCGAGATCTACCGAGGCTCCGGCGGCTTGGCCCAGTTGGCCTCGGTCGCGGCGCCCCCGGCGGCGGCCGCGGTGATGGCGACGCCCGAGCCGGACCGTCTCGCCGCTTCCTCCCGGCAGGCTGATTCGGGCTGGCAAGCGGAACCCACGCAGCAGGCGACCCCCGCTCAGCTGGCGAGCGAGCCGGCAAGCCGCATGGCGCCCGTTTCCGATTGGCCCGCTCCCGAGCGGTCGGAGCCGGTCATCCGCGGGCAGAGCCCCGCGCCCGCGGCGAGCGACCTGTCGCGTTTGGCGCCGGTCGAGCGGGCGACTCTCGAGGAGATCGCCGCACGGGCCTCCGATTCGGAGGTCGTGCTGCTGATCCGCCCCAAGACGCCCGACGGGCAAACCGAGGTGATCACGATCGACAGCGCTTCGAGCCGCTTCGTCGAGACGGTGCGGGCGATGCGGAGATAGTCGCTGCAACCGGCACGACCGGCGCCGCCCGCGCGGCTCGCTTGGTTTGGCGCCCGCGGTTAAGCGTCACTTGGCGAGAGACGCCTCTCGCTTGGCGGCGCGTGGCGTAGCCTATTGGGTTGATATTCTCGGCTGGCGTTTCGCCGCCGAGTCACACGCTCCCAAGCGCCGCGGGCCGTTCGATGTCGATGCTGGTATATTTCGTGTTCGTCGCGACCCTCAATTTTTTGGTGGGCTATCTCGTCGGCGCCGACCTGATCCGCATGCCGAAGTGGCTCAGCCGCTTCGAGCGCGGCGCGCTCGACGACGAGCCGCTGTTGCCTCCCGAACCGGCTGCCGCAGCCGTTGCCGCTCCGGCGGCCGCGGTGGAGCCCGCCCCCCCGGCGCCGGCCCCTGCCCCGGCGCCCGAGGCGGCTGCGGCCGAGCCCGTCGCCGCGGCTCCGGCGGCCGCCGACCCCGCCCCGCCAGCTGCCCCGCCCCCCGAACCTGAACCGGCCCCGGTTCCCGAGCCCGCTCCGGAACCGGTTGTCGAGGCCGAGGCGGCGCCCGCCGCCCCCAGGCCGAAGCCGACCGCCCAAGAGGTGATGGCCGGCCTGGCCGATTTTCGCGCGCAGCTCACTTCGGTTAACACCGAGATGAAAGACTCGATCGAGAACGCCGAGGCGTTTGGCGAGTGCGCCAGCCGGCTGCAGAAGGTCAATCACGACTACATCGAGAAGACCCACGAGACCATCGAAGACATGGGCGTGGACGACGGCGACGTCGAGAGCAACAAGCTCCGCAACGCCATCGCCAACGGAGCCCAGCAGGTCATGGGGCTCAGCGAAGAGATCGACCAGCTCATCGGCGAGGGACTCGACGAGGCGAAACGCGGCAAGATCGTCGCCATGGCGGATCAGATCAACGCCGCCGCCGGCGGTGTCGAGACTCAGATCGGCGGCCCCCAAGAACCGGAGCAGCCCGCCCCGGCGGCCGTCGTAGAAACGGCCGCTCCCGAGCCCGCCGAAGAGGCTGCGGAAACGCCCGAGTCGGAGGAGGAACCCGTCGGTCCGACCTTCGAATCGCTCGACGCTCTCTACGACATGGTCCAGCAGGCCGTGGACGCGGCGGAGGGGAACGACACAAAGTTCGTGGCGGCGATCCAACGCGACCCGTCCCCCGAGCCGGACGAGGCCACCATCGCCGCCCGTCTTCTCGACGGCGTCGGCCAGTTGCTCTCGGAGATCGGCGTCACCAAGACGCCTGTCGCGCGCAGCGACGATCGCTACTACTTGCTTCTCGACGCCAACCAGGTGGATCAAGCAACCGAGCGGATCGAGGTCTTGCGGCAGCAAGTTGAATCGGCCGACTTTATCGCCGAAGGCGACACCAAGAAAGCCACGGTCACCTGCGCCATCGCCGACGCGTCGAAAGACGCCGACCGCGACGAATTGATGCGGCGACTCGGCGACGCGTTGAGCGAAGCCGAGAGGTTCGGCGCCAACCGCACGTTCCACCACGACGGGGCTTTCCCCACGCCCGTGCCGGAGCAAGAGGTGAAGATCTCGGCCAAGAAGTTGTCGATCTGAGGCGTGCGTCGTCCGTCACGCGCGTCAGTCACAAACCGTGAAGACCGCCTCGATCTCGACCGCCCAGCCTGCCGGAAGCGACGCCGCGCCAAACGCGCTGCGAGCCGCCACGCCCGCTTCGTCGCCGAGCGCGTCGCGCATCAGCTCGCTGAAGCCGTTGATCACAGCCGGGTGAGCGGCAAAGTCGGGGGTCGCTTGCACGAGCCCCAGCGTCTTGACCAGCCGCCCCACGCGGTCGAGCGAGCCGAGTTCCGCCTTGAGCGAGGCGAGCATCGCCAGCCCGGTCATCCGCGCCGCGGCGCTCCCCTCGTCCACGCCGAGGTCGTCGCCGAGCCGGCCGGTAACAAACCCGCCCTCGGGTTTCAGCGGGCCGTGGCCCGACGTGTAGGCCAACCCGTCCACGACCAACACCGGTTTGTAGAGTCCCAAGATGCTGGGGGCTTCGGGCAGCTCAAGGCCCAGTTCGCTAAGTCGCTTCTCGATGCTCATCTCGGCTCACGGTAGTTGGAAAGTGGTAGCGATTAATAAATGACCTATGCCCAAATCCCAATGGCCAAATAGGACTACTGTCGAAATCGAATGGTCATAGGGGCGTGGTCATCGGTCATTCCCCCCCGTAGGTCTTCTTGGCGTCGTAGGCCATCTCTTCAACGACTCGCAGGCCGTCGGGGGTGACCTCGCGGTAGAAGCACGTGGGGTAGCCAACGTGGCAGGCGCCGGGGCCCACTTGGTCGACTTTCACCAAGATCGTGTCGCCGTCGCAATCGACGAGCAACTGCCGCACGTGTTGCACGTGGCCGCTGGTCTCGCCCTTACGCCACAAAGAGTTGCGGCTGCGGCTGTAGAACACCGTGGCGCCGGTGCGCAGAGTCTCCTCGTACGCCTCGCGGTTCATGTAGGCGAGCATCAGAACCTTGCCGCTGTCGGCCGACTGCACGATGGCGGGCAACAACGTGTCGTCGCTGCTGAAGGCCGGGATTTGGTCGGGGTCAGACGCCATCGAGCGCAGCCAAGGTTCGAGTGGGTGGGCGGAACGCCGCTCGAGCCCCACAGTGGGAGGCTCGTCAGCCCCCGGAGTTTAACGCAGCCGCCGGCGAGCCGCTATTCAGGGCCAATCGGCGGCTGAACCATGCGGACAAACGCCCCTCGGAACACCGTCCCGCCCGGGGGCCCCCGCGCACGCGGCGCCACGGGCCGAACCCGTGCAACCGGCGCGACGCGCAGGGTCGTCGCATGCGTCGATCTGTGGGGTCGCTTCGATTCCGACGCACGGACGGGCCGATGCCTTAGAAGCCAGCGCTCAGGCGATCGGTCTCGCACCGACCGGGCGCCCTCCCAAGAAGTCGAAGACCCCGGAGCCCCCCCGCCATGAAACCCTCGTTGACCGTTGTGCTGCCGGTCCACAATGCCGAGGCGTCGCTGCGTCGCGACACGTACGCCGTTGTCGAGGCGTGTTCCGAGCTCACCGGGCGCTTCGAGCTGCTGATCCTCGACGACGGGTCGACCGACGACACCTACGAGGTCGCCAACGAGTTGGCCGCCGAGTACCGGCAGATCCGCGTGACGCGTCGCTCGAAGCGGGCCGGTCTGGGCGAGGCGCTCGAGACGATCCGCCGCCGCATCAAGTCGGACGTGGTCATCGTCCACGACGGGGCGTCGCGCGTGAACGCCGAGCAACTGCGGCTCGTTTGGAAGCAGCAAACGCTCGCCGCCCGCGGCGGCGCCCAGCCCGACGCGGGGGTGTCGTTCGCCGACCTCCGCCGCCCCGGCCAGACGCACGCCGCGATGGCCGAAGCGCACCGCCGGTTGATGGGCTTCCAGCGGATCACGGTCGACGCGAGCGCCGAAGAGTCGCCGACCGCACCACTCGACAAGCCGCAAGAACGCCGCGACGGGGTCGGCAGCATCCCGCCGTTGCCGCGGCCCAACTTGCTTAGCGCGCTGACCGCTTTTGCTCTGAACGAGTGAGACAGCGGCGGCAACCGACTGCCGCTGAAAAATCCAGGCGTTGCTGGACACCCCGCCGGCCCGACAAGCGGCGCTGCGTGAAGCCGCCTCGCGTGCGAGGCGCTGAGACGGTTGCAAGTAGTTGCAAGCGGTCGCCCCGCGACCGCTCCGCCAGCTGTCGCGTCGGCCGCGGGACGCGTGACAAACAGAGTGGCTGTCAGCCGATCCGTTTTGGCGCCGGCGCCATAAAAACTTTTTTTGCGTAGCATTCTCATACGCACACATGTGTTGTTTTGCGACGCACGCCGCTAAGACCGCAGAGTCTGCGGCTGTGCGCGTCTCATCTTGGAAGCCGTTAGCGCGCGAGCCTTCTGGGACCGCTGCAAAGCGCGGTGTTTCCGCTTGTCCGCACTCCAGAGCCTGACTAGGATTTGGGCGTCGACCGGAACGACCAGTGGAACCCGCGTTCCGGTTTGCTCCTTCCCTTGGCGGGGCCACGACAGCCCCGCTCAAGCGTTAGGGAAGAGGCTCTTCAAGCCACTCGTCATGGCCAGTGTGCCGGCCTTCAGCAAGCCGGCTACGGACGAGTAGGGCGACCACGCTGTACGCGACGGCCCCGCGCGCTCGGCGTTGCGATCGTCGGAGACGATTGTTCGAGAAGCACGGCGCGAGGCGTCTCTCTTCTCTCTAGCTCTTCTCTTCTCGCGACCCTGGTATTTGGAGAACTGGCCATGAACCTTTCAGACGACTACGAAGCAAAGCACAGCTTGGACCCCAACGCGCAGCCGCTGCCCCCGCCCGTCGTGGCGCCGATCGCTCGCCCCGAAGCCGCCGTCCTGCATCGCGTGGCCGAGGTGCGCCGCGAGCAGGGCCTGTCGGTCCGCAGCGCGGCGAGACGCATGGGCGTGTCGATGGAGCAGGTGCGCACCGAGGAGGACCCCTCGTTCGACCTGTCGCTGACCGCCCTGAGCCGCTGGCAGAGCGCGCTCGAGGTGCCGATCGTCGACCTCTTGGTCGAGCAAGACACGCCGCTGTCGCGGCCGGTGCTCGACCGGGCCCGGCTGCTGCGCGTGATGAAGACCGTGCGGGCGATCAAAGAGTCGTGCACCCACGCCTCGACCGTCCGCCAAGTCGATATGCTCGAGCAGCAGATGCTCGAGATCATGCCGGAGCTCGCCGAGGTGAGCGCCTGGCACTCGGTCGGCCAGCGCCGCACGCAAGAGGAGCTGGGCCGAATCGCGGAGCGTCCGATCTCGGACAGCTTTGCGCGAGAGGGACTCTCTTAGCCGCCATTCGTCGGCAAGGACGCGTCAGCCGTTGACGAAGCCGCCGCGCACGCGCGGTCGGTCTCCGCACGTGTTCCAGTCGCGATGCGCGCACTCGCGCGTCGCCACGCGGAGGGGCCGCGCGCGCTTTGAAACATTAGCCCTCGGGCTCTACCAGCGAGCCGCCCGCTGGCGTCTTGGAATCCGCAACTAAGAATCCGCACCTCCGGCGCCCCATCACAGAGACGACACCGCGAGCGTTGCACCTAAGAGACCGCACCCTTGCTCGGCGCCGACCGACAGGGCGGCTCGTTGTTCCGAGTCGGCACCTGGGGAGTTCAGCACCGTTCGGGGCGTCTGGCGTCGCCTCAAGGCGTCAGGCGCCCCGACACCGATTGGTGCAGGTCTTCCGTCGCCGCCGCCAAGTAGTCGCCGTCCCACACGTGGAACGGACCGCCACGCGCCCCGGTCACCACCCCTCCCGCCTCGCTCACCAGCAGCACCCCCGCCGCCGCGTCCCACGGATAGGTCTGCCGCGCCCAATGCGCGTCGAGCCGGCCGCACGCCACGTAGGCCAGATTGAGCGCCGCCGATCCGATCCGACGGAGCGCGCGCACCTGCGGGGCGATGCGGATAAAGTCTTTCAAGTCGGGCGACTCTTCGAGAACCTCGGCCGGCAGGCTCACCGCGGCGAGCGACTCTTCGAGCGTGCGGGCCTGGCTCACGGCGATTGGCGCCTCGTTCAAGAACGCCCCCGCCCCCAAGCCGGCGGAGAACATCTCGCCGGCCACAGGATCGAACACCGCCCCGGCGACAACCCGCCCGTCACGCACGGCGGCCACCGACGGGCCGAAGCAAGGGAATCCGTGCACGTAGTTGGTCGTGCCGTCGAGCGGATCGACAACCCAGCAGACCTGGCCGGGCGCCAATCCGGCCGCCGCCTCGGCGGGGGGCTTCTCGCCGAGTTCCTCGCCGATGAACGCGTGCGCGGGAAACGACTCTTGGATCACGTGACGGATGGCGGACTGCGACGCCAGATCGGCGTCGGTCACCAGGTCCGACGGGCCTTTGACCCGCGTGGTGAACTTGCCCCGCCAGTGCATCAGCACCGCTCCGCCGATGCGTGCGGCGAGTTTGGCCGTGTCGACCAGCATGGCGACTTCGGCGGGGGCGATTTCGGACGGCTGGGTCGACGGATTCGGGTCAGACAAGGGTGGGAGCACCATGCAAGCAGGAACGACGGGATCCGCTCGACGGCCGAGTCGGGATCGACCTAAAGCATTCGCATATCAGGGCTAAGATCAAGGCGGAGTAATTGGCGCCCTCAAGGCGTGCATTTGTGACTTGTGTACGCAAGGAACGCATTGTTTCTTTTCTTCACAAAAAGCTGGACACGAGCCCCTGAGTTGGTATCATCGGGGCAGTGAACCGAACGAGGAGGCCAGGAGCTTTTCTTCCTCGCGACATATTATCGATAGTTGCGAGAGGCGATTGCCTCATCAACATTATCTCGCTCCGAAAGATAGGCCTCTTCTCTGTTCCGGCCCCGTCGTGACACCCTTCGGGGTGTTCGGCGGGGTTTTTTATTGGTCTGATGGCTCGCGTGATTCTTCGAGGGACTCTCCCTCTGCGCGAAGGCCGACACCGCGATGGTGAACCGAGCGCAGCGGCGTGCTCTCGTGACGATCACACACGAACGACTCTCCCATAATGCCCATTCGCTCGTTACTCGCGCGGCGCCGCGAACCTCTAGAAGCATGACCGAAACGAATCCGGCGACGCGCTCGCCGTGGCTGATCAACGATGACCACCATGTCGAACTTTCCTGCGGAGCGTGCAACGCGACGCTCGACTTGGCCGACCCCGCCAGCGGTGTTAGCGCGCTTTGCTTCGACGGCCACGCGGTCGAGGGCGCGCTGTGGCGTGTCACGCTCGGCGAGCGTCCCCAGCTTGCCGAGTCGTACGCCAGGGGCGCCGACTTGGTCGCCGTGTACGACCCGACCGAAGGCTTCCCATTCCGCACGCGGCTGGTGTGGGAGTGCGAGGCTCTCGACCGGGGCGTGCGGCTCACGCTCACCTGCTCGGTACAAACCCACCTGCTCGACACGAGCCCACAGCTCGGTGTGGCGTCGGACCTGGGCGCGGAACTGATCGACGCCGAGCAACGCGATGCGGACGCCGGGGCCATGCCGCTCGGCGCGCGGTGGCTCTGCCGTGGCGGGGCTGCGGGGGTCGCCTGCTTCGAGGCGGCCCATCCTGCCGACCTGAGCGGGGCGCTGATCGAGCCGCTCGGCGCCGAGGGGCGGCGATCGCTCGGAACGGCGTTCCTTGAGAAGGGCGTGATTTGCTGCGGCCGTCTCGTCGCCCTCGTGCTTCCGCCCGACGCCCGCCTGGCGGACGCCCTGCCGCACTACGAGCGTTTCGTCGCGGCCGAACTGCCGCTGACGACCTAGACACTTCCGTGAGAAAAGACGAGCTTAGGCACGTTCCCGCGGGGCTCTCGCTTGAGCGGCGCCTGTCACTCGAAGCTCCGCACCACCGGTTCGAGCAGCTCGTCGTCGCCCGCCAACACGCGGATGAATCCTCCTTCGGCGCGTAGCTCGTAAGGCTCGCCCGTGGCGGGGTTCGTGTCGTGGCCGAGCGGCTCGATCCCGACGGCGGTCGCCAACGCGAGAGACCATGTCTCGCACCGCGCCCGGTCGCGCGCCACCAACCGTTGGGCGATCACCAAGTCACCCGCGAACAGCAGCTTGGCGAACGGCGCGGGGGTGACGTCGAACGCGCGCATCGCGCGCTCGATCGTGACGCCGCGGGTGTGGTACGGGTCGCGGGCGGCGGCCACCAAGGGCGCCATCGCACGCAGATAGATCAGCTCGTCGGCCGCCACGAGCGCAGGGCTCGTTTCTTGCAACTCGACAAGCTTGCCCTCGGCGATCAGCCGCTTGCGTTCCTCTGGCGTGATGATCTGGTTGAGCATGCCCAGCCGCAACGCCTCGTAGGCGTGCATCGTGGCGGCGCGGTCGCCCACGAGCATCCGCTCGTCGCCCGGCCAAGCGGCCAACTGGGCCCGCAGCGTCGCCTCGAGCCGCTGGGCCTCGCGGGCGGTCGCGCTGTCGCGTTCCAGCAGGAAGCGGACCCCTTCGAGGCACTCGGCCCGCAGGTTGGCGGCGAGCACCCGGCTCTCGATGCGGGGCACGCGGCTGAGCACCTCGGTCCAGCCCAGGGCCGCGTCGATCCGCTCGGCCGCCGGCCACGCTTCGGCCCCGCCGTGCGTGGCGTCGAGCAGCAGCAGCCGCACCGCGGCCTGCACCTCGTCGAGCATCGGCATCGCGGCGAAGTGGCCCAGGCGATGGTTCACCCGGAACTGGCGCCACGGCATCCGCCCGGCCGCGAGCACGCACTCGATCCGCTCGGCGTTTTCGGCGAGCAGCTTCTTGGCGGCTTCGCGTCCGCCGTCGCTTATTCCGTCCGGCGAGATCGCCGCCAACGCGTCGAGCTGGTCGTTGAGCAAACCGAGCTGCACACGACCGAAGCAATTGCCGAGCGCCACGGCGGCGTTGCCGTCCTCCGCGTCGGTCGATCCCATGGACGGCTCGAAGAGCTGCTTGGGGAGCCCCTGGGCGAGACGCACCCGCTCGACTTCGCGGGCGAGCTCGCTGCCGGGCTCGGCCAGGGCGCCGCGGAGCTCGGCGCACTCGAGCAGCTGATCAACCGGGTCGTCTCCCGAGTCGCCGCAACCCGAGGCGAGCGAGAGGAGGGCGAGAGCCGCTCCAAAAAACAACGCCCCCGCGACTTGGCGAGGGCGTTGGCGTGTGCGTGGTATCGGCATCGTGAGCTTCCTGCTCGGGGCCGTGGGGGGGACAGGCAACTCCGTGAGCCCCGCTTGGTTCGTGCGGCGCTTAGTTCGTGCGACGCTGCGCCGCGGGGGCGTTCGACTTCACACGCAGCGGAGGCGATCCGTTGCGCGACGACTTTCCGCCGCTCTTCGGCGCTGCCGAGCCTTGCATGAAAGTCCCGAGCTGGTCGAACTCGAGCAACTCGGCGATGCCGGCCTCGGCCATCTCGCGGCCCGAAACGTAGCGGCCGGGATTGATCCAGTCGTCCATCAGTTTGGCGTCGACGTTGAACAAGTCGGAGAGAAGCTTGTCCATGTCGCGCTCCAGCTGGCCGAAGTGGCGGGCCCACTCGGCGGCCTCGGCGAGGCCCACGTTCTCTTCGCTCTGCCACTTCATCGGGTGGAACAGCAGCACGCTGTAAGGGGTGACGATGCGACGCTCGCACACGGCGAACGGCCACAGCGTGGCGCTGGAGCACTCGCCCGTGACGATGCCGGTCACACGCAGCCGGCGGAGCCGGATGAGCATCATCAGCGACATCGCGCAGTAGGGGCTGCCGCCCGGCGAGTCGAAGTACATCACGCACTCGTCGCCCGGCGCCACGTCGAGCAGCCGCTCGGTCAGATCGCTCTCGTTGTCCGTGAGGTCGCCGACGACAGCGATTTCAACCGGGCTTTCATCTTCGCGAGAGTCTTCCATCGTTGCCTGCCTTGGGGTCGTATACTAAATGCCGAGTGCGAATCGTTGTGTTCTGGGGTGGGCTCCGCGTGGGCGGTCGCCAAGTCCGAGCCTTCAGTTTAGGAAAGCAGCCCGTTTTGCACTAGATTTATGGTGGGAAATCGGACCCCGCTATTCGGACAGGGGCCGGCGCCACCGCTCCAACCCGCCCGAAACGAACCGCGGAGCCGGCGCCACCCGATTTTTCGGCGCCACGATCAAAAGCCTTTAACTACCGGTGTAAACGAGAAACATGCCCCTGAGCGTTGCCTGCCCGAACGGACACCGGTTCAATGTCGCCGACGACCTCGTCGGACGTCGGGCGGTGTGCCCCCAATGCAAGGCGCCGTTCGAGATCGTCGCGTCGCCCCCCACAGCGTCGGCCCCCACAGGGCCGGCGACCGAGCCCCCGCCTCCCACTTCTCCACCACAGGCCCCCTCGATGGGGACGCCGCAGGCCCACGCAGTGGGGCCCGTCGATCCGCCCGCCCGCTGGCGGGTGCGTCCCCCCACAGGCGGCGAGTACGGCCCGGCCGACGAGGCGACAATGGCCGGCTGGATAGCCGCCGGCCGGGTGCTCAACAACTCGTTGGTGTGGCGGACCGGCTGGCCCGAGTGGCGACTGGCGGCCGATGTCGCCGATCGCTTGCCGGCCCCATTGCCTGTCGGTCCCGTCGCGCAGGCGCCGGCGCCGCCGGCGGTCGAATCGCCCCCGCCCGCTCCCACGCCGCAAACGAAAAAGCCCAAGCCATCGGCCCCGATGGCCAAGCCCGACTACGAGTTGCGTCGCCGCCGCGCGGCGCGGCGACGCCGCAACCTCAGCCTGCTGCTCTTCGTCGTCACCATGGCGCTCGCCGCGGTGCTGGTGGTGTTGCTCAACACACGCAGCTGACGAGCCTGGCACGCTCCGGCGTGACACACCCCTTCCACATTCCCCCCAAGGCGCCGCATGAACCACCCACTCAGCCGAACCCTCACCACGGGCGCTCTGCTCGCGATCGTCGCATTCTCCGCCCAAGCCGAAGAGGTGGGCGGCGCCCTGCAATACACGCCCCCCGAGTCGTGGCAGGCGGTCAAGCCACGCAGCCGCATCGTGCAGCGCGAGTACTCGGTAACGCACGACAAGGCCGAAGACGACACGCCCGCCGCGCGGATGACGATCACCTCGGCCGGCGGCGGCGTCGAGGCGAACCTCGCCCGCTGGGTCGGGCAGTTCCAGAACGTCTCTGACGGCGCCCAACGCCGCGAGAAAATCGAGGTCGCCGGCATGCCCGTCTCGCTGCTCGACATCGAGGGGACCTACCTCGAAGGGATGCGGCCGTTCGGCCCGAAGACGCCGCGCCCCGAGTACCGCATGCTCGCCGCGGTGGTCGAGACCGGCGCCAAGGGCGACTACTTCTTCAAACTCGTCGGCCCCGCCGCCGTGGTGGCCCAGCATGCCGAGGCGTTCCGCGAGATGGTCGAGGGGATCACGCCGCCCTCGGGAGCGGGATCATGAGCGGCGACGAAAGCTCGCCATCGAGCAACCGGCTGTGGGCGCCGTGGCGCTTGAGCTACATCAAGGGCGCCGAGGGCGACGAACCGTCGCCACCCGAGCCCTCGGCGTGGTGCGACGACGCCGTGCACGATTGTTTCCTCTGCCGGGCGGCGGCCGAGTACGGCGCCCCCGCCTCGGCCGACAGGGCGAACCTCGTCGTCTGCCGGGCGCCGGGGGCTGTGGCTCTGCTGAACCGCTACCCGTACAGCAACGGCCACCTGCTCGTCTCCCCCGCCCGGCACGTGGCGGAGCTGGGCGACCTGACGGACGACGAGCACCTGGCGCTGATGCGGCTGGTGACGCGTTACACGACGCTGCTCGCCGAGCGGCTCACGGCCCAGGGCTGCAACGTGGGGCTGAACCTCGGCCGCGTCGCCGGCGCCGGCGTGCCGGGCCACCTGCACTGGCACCTCGTGCCGCGTTGGACCGGCGACCACAACTTCATGGCGACCACAGCCGGGGCGCGGGTCATCCCACAGGCGCTCGACGCGGCGTGGGAGCTGCTCTGCGACTCGTAGTGCAGCGCTCGCGCGGATTTGCTACGAAACCGCCATACCGACGGCCATTGGCCGTCGGCTAAATTGCTAACCGCTGACTGCTCCCTTCCTTACGACTCACCGCTAATCGTTAACGACTACAACGCATGCTCTCCGCCGAACGTGAATCGCTGATCCTCGCGCCGTACGCCATGCGCGGCGCCGACTCGGTGGGCCGCGAGCACGCGGAGCCGGGGCACCCCTACCGGTCGCCTTACCAGCGCGACCGCGACCGCATCACGCACAGCTCGGCCTTCCGCCGACTGAGCCACAAGACGCAGGTCTTCACCGGCGAGCTGGGCGACTACCACCGCTCGCGGCTTACGCACACGCTCGAGGTGGCGTCGGTCGCGCGCACCTTGGCCCGCGCGTTGCGGCTCAACGAGGACTTGGTCGAGGCGCTGGCCCTGGCGCACGACATCGGCCACCCGCCGTTCGGCCACGCCGGCGAGGGGTTTTTGGACGAGCGGCTGGCCGACGACGGCGGGTTCAACCACAACCGCCAGGCGCTGCGGATCGTCTGCCTCTTGGAGACGCGTTACCCGCGGTTCCCGGGGCTCAACCTGTCTCGCGAGGTGCTCGACGGCCAGCGCCGCCGCGGCGACAAGCCGGCGCGGACCGAGAGCCGCCTCGCCCCCGAGCCGTTCCCCCAGACGCAGGCCCAGCGGGAGAGCCCGCTCCTAGAAGTCCAGATCGTCGACGCCGCCGACAGCATCGCCTACGACTCGCACGACGCCGACGACGCCCTGGAGCTCGGCCTGCTCGAGCTCGGCGAGTTGGAGTCGGTCACGCTCTGGAGCGAGGCGGTCGAGCGCGTGCGGCGCCGCTTCGCGGCGCTCTCCGACGCCGAGCTGCGCCGCGCCGTGATCCACGAGCTGATCGACTACCAAGTGAGCGACCTCTTAACCACGACCCAGCAAGCGATCGAGTCGCACAGCGCCGACTCAATCGGCGCCGTCCGCCGGGCGCCGCCGCTCGCGGCGCCGAGCCCCGAGGTGGCGGAGAAGAAGCTCGTGCTCGAGTCGCTGCTGTTCCGCCGCGTCTACCGCCACCCGCTGGTCTTGGAGAGCCGCGCCGAGGCGATGACCGTCCTCGGCGAGCGCTTCGACCGCGCGATGGAAGACCCCGACCGCCTGCCGGCGACCTACCAGCGCGTCGCCCGCGACGAGGGGACGCCCCGCGCTGTGGCTGATTATCTGTCGAGTCTTACGGATCGCGCGGCGTTGTCGGCTGAAGCGCACCCGGCGGTTTGAGATTCCCCCTTCGCCTCCGGGGGAGGGCTGAGGGTGAAGACAGTCGCTACTTACTACTTACTTATTACGAACTACGTACAGTTGGGGACCGTGCGGCGTTGGTTGTTCAAGGTAGTAGCTGTTGGAGACTCGACCTCACTCCGCATACTCTGAATACTCTTCAAGCACCGAATCAGACAGGTGCCCAAGGTGCTTCATTTGCAGCAGTTCCTCTACAGCGTCGTACGAGATAAAGGAACAGCTTTCAGAGAGCGGCGCCCGCTCTAGCAGGCTGAACACTGGGCGTTGTATCTCGGTAAAGACTTTCTGCTTTCGAGACTCCGGAGCCACAATATGCAACCTGATATCCATGTTGGGTTGCAGGGCCAGCAAATCGGCCATACGCAGAATGCCAGAGTAGACCGCTGTTGTATGCTCAACCTCAAACGCCCTGACGATGGATCGTCCTTTGAGCCATATCACGTCGATATTCTCGATAGTTCGCAACGTAGTATCATCGTAGTTTAGCGGCAATACTTCGATTAGCGAATCTGTGTCGGGACTCCACTTTTGCAGCACGGCCCCTCTATCGTTACGTGGCAGCCAGACCTTGAAGCCCATCCGTTCGCCGCACTCAGCTAGCGATGCCTGAATTCCGTACGACGGTCGAATTGCGTCATCCGTCGATGGTTCGTCTTCATCCTCTGGGACCGTCACCGCAACGACTTTATCAGCACGCCTAATACGTGAACTGACCAGCTTACGAAACTCAGCATCATCGACGGCATAGTCTGTGCCACCATCGGCTTGGCTGGATAGCAACTGCTCTAAGAACTCGCCGTCTTCGTCGTCTAGGTGGTTCAGACTTCGTCGGACCTTTCCAGTCCAACCGCCCTCTTGCTTGCTCGTGTTCTTAGTGAACGATAAGGATTGCCACACAGCATCATCGTGTATCGGTACGCACTTCTCTTTCGTCAGCCACACCGTTGGGCGAACGCGAAAGCGAACTTCAAACGGATCGTTTTCACCATAGAACACTGGTGAGTCGTCCGTGTAGCAATCGCTCTCAACTTCGAGAACTCCTATCCACCGAGACAACTTCGTCATGTAGCAGATAAGCTTATCGCCGGGTTTGAGACGCTTCGCGGTCTTGTGTTGAGTTGTGCGAAATCCGGACACGCTGCGGTCAGACTGGCTAAACGCCTCGTAAGTCTCAGGTGAGAAAAGATTGGTGTAGTAGGCCATTTGCGGTGCTGAGGAAGTGCCGAGTCGGGATAGGTCACTCAATTATCCAGTACCCGGGTCTGACGCACAATGAGGGCGACGCTGCCGCGTCGCTCCAAGTCCCCTCCGATATATCCGGATAGCGGGTAGCACCGGTTCTTGAACCGGGGTGGCGAAGCCACAAGAAACCGCCGCAGGACTCTGCTTCAGTTACGACTTCCCCGACGCTCTAGCCCGTTCTTGGGCTTCTTGTCGCCTGCGGCGACCCAGGTTTAAAAACCTGGGCTACCCGATTGGGGGCGGGGGTCGCTTAGAACCGCCTGAGAATCGTCGCCACGCCCTGGCCCGCGCCGATGCACATCGTCGCGAGGCCCACTTCGGCGTTGCGGCCGATCATCGTGTGCAGCAGGGTGGTGGCGATGCGGGCGCCGCTCGCGCCCAAGGGGTGGCCGATGGCGATCGAGCCGCCGCGGACGTTCACCTTCGCGTCGACCGTCTCTTCGCTCATCTGAAGCATCCGCGTGCAGGCGAGCGCCTGGGCGGCGAACGCCTCGTTGAGTTCAATCAGATCGATGTCGTCCAGGGTCATGCCGGCGCGCTGGAGCACTTTCAGGGTGGCGGGGACCGGGCCGGCGCCCATCACCGCCGGGTCGACGCCGGCCACGGCGGTGGCCACCACCTCGGCCAGCGGCACGAGGCCGAGGTCCTCGGCCCGTTCCTTGGACATCACGAGCATCGCCGCGGCGCCGTCGTTCAGCGGCGAGCTGTTGCCGGCCGTCACGGTGCCGACGACCGGCATGAACGCCGGCTTGAGGTCGGCCAAGGCTTCAAGGCTCGTGTCGGCGCGGACGCACTGGTCGCGGGTGACGAGCACCCGCTGGCCCGCCTCGTCGCGGCCGTAGGTGGGGACGATCTCGGCGGCGAACTCGCCCGCCTCGTGCGCCGTGTGGGCCCGCTCGTGGCTGCGCAGCGCGAACGCGTCTTGCGCCTCGCGGCTGATGCCCTGCGACTGGGCGAGAAACTCGGCCGTCACGCCCATCAGCAAGGCGCCCTTGCTGGTGTAGCGGAACAGCTTGGGGTTGATGTCGACGCCCAGGTTCATCGGGTAGTGGTGCATGTGCTCCACACCGCCGACGACCTGCACGTCTTCGCCGCCGGCGCGGATGCTGTGGGACGCCTGATTCAAGGCTTGCAGGCTGCTGCCGCAGAGGCGGTTGATCGTCGCCCCCGCCACCGAGGCGGGCAGCCCCGCCGTGAGCGCCACCAGCCGGGCGACGTTCGTCCCCTGCTCGCCCTGCTGCTGGGTGCAGCCGAGCAGCAGGTCGTCGATCTCGGTTGGATCGACGCCGGTGCGCTCCACCAGCGCCCGCACCACCGCCACGGCGAGGTCGTCGGCCCGCACGTCGCGGTAGACGCCGCGCTCGGCGTGGGCCCGGCCGATCGGCGTGCGGACGGCGTCGATGATGACGGGGGTGGGCATTTTAGAGGGGAGATGGGGAAAGGAGAAAGGAGATTGGGGAGCGGCAAAGCCGTTTCGCATCCCCCTCCCCTGGAAGGGGAGGGGCTAGGGGAGGGGTGAAAGCGTTCAGGCACAGGAAAGAGACCTAGCCGATTCAGGCCCGACCCCCTCCCCTAACCCCTCCCCCCATGGGGGAGGGGGATACAAAGCTTCTGATTGGTCACTCACAGGATCATGTCGTAAAAACTCACGCCGCCCGCGGCGGCTTTCTTGATCATCTCGGTTGGCTCGAACCGTTTGCCCAACGGGGCCAGCGGCTCGAGGCGTTTCAGGATCTCGGCGGCGCCGACGGTGTCGGCCCAGTGGAACAGGCCGCCCTTGTGGGGCGGGAAGCCGACGCCGAGGATCAGCGCGAGGTCGACGTCGCGCACGCTCGGCACGATGCCGTCTTCGACGGCCCGGGTCGCCTCGACCAGCATCGGCATCAGCAGGCGATCGGCGAGGTCGTAGTCGCCGGCGGCTTTAGCCTTGCTGCTCTCAGCTTTCAGGATCTCGCCCGCCTCGGCGCTCGGCGTCTTCTTGGGCGGCTTGCCCCCTTTGCCGGGCGCCCAGTCGTAAAAACCTTTGCCGTTCTTCTGGCCCAAGCGGCCCGCCTCGACCATCGCGGCGACGGCGCCCGCCGGCTCGACACGGTCGCTGAAGGCGGCGGCCATCACGCGACCGGCGTGCAGGCAGGTGTCGAGACCGACCACGTCGTGCAGCTCGAGCGGGCCCATCGGCATGCCGAACGCCTTGGCCGTCTTCTCGATCGCCTTGGTCGGAACGCCCTCGCCCGCCATCAGCGCCGCCTCGTTCATGTACGGCATGAGCAGGCGGTTGACGAGGAACCCGGGGCCGTCGCTGACGACGACCGGCGTCTTGCCGAGCCGGCGGGCGTAGGCGGCCATCTGGGCGACGGTGGCGTCGGAGGTCTTCTCTCCGCGGATCACCTCCACGAGCGGCATTTTCCGCACGGGGTTGAAGAAGTGCAGGCCGCAGAAACGCTCCGGATGTTTGAGCCCTTCGGCGAGCTGGGTGATCGGGATCGTCGAGGTGTTCGACGCCAGGATGGTCCGCTCGGTGGCGTGCGGCTCAAGCGCGGCGAACAGCTCGCGTTTCGCATCGGCCCGCTCGATGATCGCCTCGATGACGACCTCGCACGCGGCGAGCGACTCGGGCGAGGTGGCGGCGTTGACCAGAGCGCCGCGTTCGATGGCGAGGCCGGCGTCGGCCGATTTGGTCTTTTTGTTGTACGAGACTTCGCGGACCACGCCGGCCACACCGGCGCCGAGCGCTTCGGCCCTCGTGTCGGAGAGCAGCACCGGCACGCACCGTTTCACGTTGGCCGCGGCGATGCCTTGGCCCATGATGCCGGCGCCGACGACGGCGGCCGATCGCGGGAAATCCTTGTCGGCCGGCTGATCGCCGGCGACCTTCTTCGCCCGGTCGGTGAGGAAGAAGACGTTCAGCAGCGCCCGGTTCACCGGCGAGCCGAACAGCGGGGCGAACGCCTCGGCTTCGCTTGCCAGGGCCGCCGTCGCGTCCTGTTGCGACGCCTCGAGCAGCAGCTCCAAGGCGGCCATCGGCGCCGGGTAATGCCCGCCGGTCTTCTGCTGAACCATGGCGCTCGCCGTGGCGCCGAGGAACGCGAGCTCGGTCTCGCTCTGCGTGATCGGCCCGGCCCAGCGCTCGCGGTCGGCGAGGTACGCCTTCGATTCTTGTTCCTGCTCGATCAGCCTGACGGCGGCGTCGACCAGGGGCGAGCCGTCGTCGCCCTTCTTCGGGTTCGGGACGACGTCGTCCGCCAGGCCCATCGCCTGCGCTTCGTCGGCCGCCACATTATCGCCGCCAGTGATCATCTCCGCGGCGTTCGACAGGCCCACGATCCGCGGCGCCCGCACCGTGCCGCCCCAGCCGGGGAAGAGGCCGAGCTTCACTTCGGGGAACCCGATCAGGGCCGACTCGGTCACGACGCGGCGGTCACACCACACGGCGAGCTCCGCCCCGCCGCCGACGCACAGCCCGTTGATCGCGGCCACGGTGACATACGGCGTATTCGCCAATCGCTCGAACAGCAGCTGCCCGCGGCGGCTGACCTGGACGATCTCGTCCTTCGGTTGGTCGAGCCCGGCGACGAACTCGGTGAGGTCGGCGCCGGCGATAAAGCCGCTCGGCTTGCCGCTCACGATCACCAGGCCGCGGAGGTCTTTTTGCTTTTCGAGCTCATCGAGCCGGCCGGCGATCTCCTCCATCACGCGGGTGGAGAGGATGTTGACCGAGCGGTCGGGGCAGTCGAGTGTGAGCACCGCCACGCCGCCCGCGCGCAGGTCGAGCCGAGTCGCTGGGGCGTTGTTTTGCGCCGGGGTCGCCATCCGCAAGTTTCCGGGGGGCGTGTGAGACGTGTGAGATAAGATCGGGGCGAAACGTCGATCGCTACACAACCATACGTCACGCCGCCGGCCCGGGCCATCCACCCGCAGTACAGTTATGCGCGCCGCAGCGGAGCTGGCGAGCCGGCGGGCGTAAGCCCCCGGGAAGGCGCCGGGTACCCGCTCCACTCCGGGGGGTGTACGCCCGCCGGCTCGCCTTTTTTGGGGCAGATGATCGACACGTTGACATTGGCGGGCCATGGGCGGAAGTTGGCCGCATGGACACCACGCCGTCAACCGCCCAACCGACCCGCTCCTGGCGCCTGCCTGCGGCGCTGCTGCTTGTTTTGCTGATGGTGCTACTGGCCCGGGCGTGGGCGCCCGCCTTGCAGAGCGGCGTCGCGACGCCGCCGGCACTCGATCCGGCCGCTGTGGTCGGCGTGGTTACCCTCGCCGCCGAGGTCGATGGGGAGCCCCCCGCCCCCCTTCCGCCCGAGGTCGAGGCCTCGGTCGGGGCCGAGACGACCGCGCTCGACGCCCTGCTGGCGGCGGGCCGCGAGTCGGACGCCTGGCGCGTCGAATACCGCGGCGAGGGGGCGATGGCGTTCGTCGAGTCGATCGGCGGCGCCACGAACGAGGGCCCCGACGGCCGCAACTGGCGGTTTGAGGTCAACGGCGTCGAGGCGGACCGCGGCGCCGGCGCCACGCCTGTCTCGCCGGGGGACCGAGTCTTGTGGCGGTTCACCCAATTTCAGTAGACTACTCGGCGGTAGAATGCCGAGTCCTTCTAGTTTGCCTGTTTTAGTTTGTCTCTTTCGACACATATGGATCCTGTGATGCCCGCCCTCCGCGCCCGCTCGACTGAAATCGCCGTTTTCGCGTTGCTCGTGGCGATCGGCGTTGCCGGCCGCTGGGGCCAGCCCGACTGGTGCGTCACGCCGCTGGCGGCCGTCGGCCTGTTCGCGGGACGCTACTTCGCCAGCCGCTCGGTCGCGATGCTCGTGCCGCTCACAGCGATGCTCGTCTCCGACCTGGCGTTGCCCGCCTACGCCAACCGCGGCGTGATGCTCGCCGTGTACGCCGCCATGGTGCTCCCGCCGCTGCTAGGCCGGTTGCTCCGCAACGACCGCCTGTCGCGCCCCGCTTGGCTCGGTCGCTTGGCGGCCGGCGCCGTCGCGCCCTCGGTCGTGTTCTTTCTCGTGACGAACTTCGCGTACTGGTCGCTCGGCAGCCTCTACCCGCACACCGGCGCAGGGCTCATGGCGTGCTACGCGGCGGCCGTGCCGTTCTTCCGGGCGATGCTCACGGGCGACGTGGTCTACACGGCGCTGGTGTTCGGCGCGGCGATGCTCGCCGGCATGCGGGCGCCGCAAGCGGCGCCGGCCCGCGGCTAAAACGCGCGGCTGCAGGGAACGAGAACGCGTGGCTGTAGGGAACGCCCTCCGTGGCGTTCCAGCACCGGGTACACGGTCTTCTCGATCGTGCTGCTGATTAGCCCTAGTGCGCTTAGCAGGAGCGAGGACGATCCTGCCCGCCGGGGTTCGGAACGCCACAGAGGGCGTTCCCTACAGGTGAGAGAAGTCCTTTTTAGTTCCACGGCCCCTTGGGCGCTGGCGGGCCGTCGATCAGGTCGTCCACGCCTTCGTCGTCTTCGGGCGGCTCTAGTTCAAAATCTTCGCGCTCCACGAGCGGCTCGAGCCGCTTGAGCTCGTACGAGGCGAATTGCTTCTCGTACAGCGTGCCGTCGGCCACAGTGAGCTCGTAGCGCATGGCGCCCTCGGTCTCGTCCCACAGCCGCTCGCGGATGAAGCCGATCACCGGGTCGTTCTTCATGCCCAAAGGGCGGACCGACACTTCGTCACCGATCTCCCACCCCTCGGGCTCGACCTCGCACCACAGCGTGCGTCGCACACGGAGGCGCTCGTCGCCGTAGTGGAGGATGACGTAGGGGCCTTCTTGGCCGTCGCGGCGCCAAACGCGGGGGCCGGGAATGACTCCCTTGGCCCGCTCGCGGTCGTCCGGGTGGACCCACTCGTCGCTCGATTCGCCCGGGGGCGTCTTGGGCCACCAGGGGTAGTAACCGAAAGCGGGGTCGTTGTTGATCGGCGGCAGCGTCATGCGAATCAGAAATGCTACGGGCCCTGGGGTCGGAAACGCTTGCGGTTGCAGCGTTTTCTCCGATTATACGCCTAACTTCCGCCGCCCGCCGCTGGAACCCCCCGCTGTGGGCGGTCTACGATCGGTAGCGAGGTAGGTTTTTCTGAATAAGGCTAGAAGCCCTCCGAAACCATCACGCGCCATGAAGACCGAACAGTTCCTAAGCCACCACGGCGTTGCGTCGAACCCTTTCGCCGAAGAAGACGCGCAGACCGACCTGGTCTTCCAGACCCACTGCGCGGACGTCTACCACCCGGCGTGGGACAAGGTGTACGGCGACCCCGCGAACCCGGCCACGTCGCTGGTGTTCGGCGAGAAGGGCGCCGGCAAGACGGCCATGCGCTTGCAGATCGTCACGAAGCTCGCCGAGCACAACCGCGACCACAAAGCGGGGCGCGTTTGGGTGGTGGAGTACGACGACTTCAACCCGATGCTCGACCGCTTCGCCGACCGGCTCTCGGCGCGCAAGCAGCGCGACCCGAGCCGCGTGCTCGCCGATTGGAAGCTGTGGGACCACATGGACGCGATCTTGTCGCTCGCCGTGACGGACCTGGTCGATCACCTGCTCGACGCCAAGAAGTCGCCCAAGGAAGACGCCAACCGGCTCAAGCCGAGCGCCACCGAATCGACGCCCGCCAAGGCGCTCGACCACGCCCAGAAGCGCGACCTGCTGCTGCTGGCCGCCTGCTACGACAACTCCACGGCCGAGCCGCTCACCAGCCGCTGGGGCCGCTTGCGCCGCCGGCTGGGGTTCTACTCGCCGAAGAGCTACATGCAGCTGGCGATCGGCGTGGCCGTCACGCTGCTCGTCGCTTGGGTCGGCTACCAGTGGGGCTCGCGTGCGTGGCTCGAACGGCCGTGGGTTTACCTGGTGGTGCTCGCCGGCTGGGCGCCGTGGCTGCTGAAGTACACGACCCGCGTGGGGCGGGCGTGGCGGATCTCGCGCGAACTGCGTGTGATCAACCGCGACGTGCGGGCGCTCGGCTCGCTGCTCCGGGCGTTCACCAAGCAAGACCTGCTCAACCAACCGCTCCCCGAGAAGAGCCGCACCGACGACCGCTACGAGCAGCTCGACAAGCTGCGCGGCGTGCTCGCGACGCTCGGCGTCACCGGCGTGGTGGTGCTCGTGGACCGCGTCGACGAGCCGCACCAGGTGAACGGCCGCGTCGAGCTGATGCGGGATTTCATCTGGTCAATGCTCGACAACAAGTTCCTCAAGCAGTCGGGCCTGGGGATCAAGCTGCTGCTGCCCGCCGAGTTGATGGACCACCTCAACCGCGAGGGACGCGACTTCCACCAGCGGGCCCGGCTCGACAAGCAGAACGTGGTGCCGTCGCTCGATTGGACCGGTCAGGCGCTGCTGGACCTGGCCGACGCCCGCCTGGCGGCCTGCGCCGAGGGGGGCAAGCGGCCGCGGCTCAGGGACCTCGTCGACCCGGCGGTTAGCGACCAGCGGCTCGTCGACGCGATACGGTCGCTCCGCACGCCGCGGCACGCCTTCAAGTTTCTCTACCGATTGATCTCGACCCATTGCAATGCGCACAGCGAGTCGGAGCCCGTGTGGCGCGTGGCCCCCGACGCCTTCGAGGCGATGCTGGCCGTCTACGCCCGCGAGCAGGCGGCCGTCGATCGCGGCTTGTCGGCGAGCTGAATGGGAAAATGACGAAGCCCGAATGACGAACCTGTCGGTCGCGTCAGCGGTGTATTCCATCATCCCGGCGCCGCCCGCTTTCGAGCGAGGATTCTCACATTGATCGCAAGAAGGGCCACACTCGAGCACTCTGCGGCAATCTGGAAATAGGCTGCGAGCGGCGCCTCCTGTACAGGCTAACGGAGTCCGGAATCAGCGTCGAAGTTTCACTCCTAAGCGAGTTCGCGGCTATGATTCTGGACGCCTGCTCCGCTATACAATTGCGTGCCCATCCACGATTCCTAATTAGTGATGCTCCAAAATCACCCTCGTTCGTACGCTCTGCCAGGAGTCAAGATTCCTCTCGACGTCCGCGAATCATGGCATCCTTGGATTCAGGAATTCGTCGGGTTGGAGTCCGCTGCGGCAACCGGACGCCTACACGATCGATGGGCATCGATTGGTCGTGGGTCGATACTTGCACTACGTAGTACTCTCTCGGCATTCGAAGTACGCGAGATAGTCGACTTTGGCGACGGCGGAATGATCAAGGCGATACGTCCCGATGCCGATGACGAGGCAGTTGGCAACTGCTTCTACCTGCCGGCGCCGCTTGATTCTGAGGTGCTTAACTCGCGATTGTCGTCAGTATCACTTTCCGAAAACCAGGCATTGCAAGAGTTCATGCGTCACTTCGCCGGTCTGTCTGAGGATACGACTGTCGCTGGGCACTTCGTCTACTCGGAATCGCCGTGGCCTGTATTTGACGACAGGTGGATAGAACCCATCGATGACGAAGAAGAGTTCGAAGAATGGAAGGGTTCTCTGATGCTTTTTCACGCTCGCAACGGTTGCCATGTCCTTATGCATCCGAGCGGGCGGGTAGCGTGGTGGGTGATGCAGGAGGCTTCTATCGATGCAATCGCCGGTAGCTTTGAAGACTTTGTAAGCCGCTTCAATGACCACAGGAAGCTCGCTTCGCCATATGATCCTTACGGTCCATAAGCTGCCTCGGCTTCATCGTTCGACGCGGATGTACCGGTCCGTCCCCAAGGACAAAGGAGTGACCTTTCGACGCTTACTTGGTTCATCCGCTAACCTGCAATGGCAGCTTCAACAGTGTCTCTAGCTGGGTTTTTAACGCATGCTTAAGTGAGTCCAGAGGCCGGCCTCAAGATGCTGGCGCTCGTGGCAGTCGCCAATACGCACGCATGCTAATGGCGCCTGCTACTCTGCCCCCGGCGGCTTCTCGTAGAACTTGCTCAGGTCAACCCCGCCGCGTTGCTCTTCTTCTAAGAGCTTGATCCGCTTCTCGAGCTGCTCGCAGCGGCGGGCAAGCTGCGGCAGCAGCGCCTCCTCTTCGTCCGGCAGCTCGGTGCGCGGCGTCTCGGGGTAGCCTAGTTGGCGGTGCAGCGAGGCGAACAGCAGCATCGGGTCCTTGCGCCGGTTGGCCAGCGCGATGCGGCCCTCGCGCTCGCCGAACAGCGGCGGCGCCGCTCCGTCGTCGGCGTCTCGCGATCGCATGCGGTAGAACTCGCTGTGCACGTAAACCAAGTCGGCCACGTCGACCATGCCGACCTGCCGGCGTAGGTCCATGATCCACTTGCGCCAAGCGTCGTCGTACGACGGATCGCCGGCGATCGCCGCCAGGCCGGTGTCGTACCCCAACCGGTTGCGGCAGACCGACTCGAACTGGTAGAGGAACAGCCCCTCGCGTGACGGCGCCAACGCCGCGGCGCCCCCGTCGCTGCTGCGGCCGGCGCGGTAGAGCGCCTCGCGGCGCAGGATCTCCAGCCCGATCCGCAGGTCGAACCGCCCGCGCTCGTTCTCCGCTTCGGAAACCACGTACGCCTGGTACGGCGTGAAGTAGTGGGCCAGCTTGGTCATCGCCGCCCCCATGACGCCGGCGTGCCGCAGCTCGGCGAGCAGGAAGTCGATCGCCATCGGCAGCTTGGTGGTGGCCAGCGTCTCCTCACGGACGCTGGAGAGCACCTCCTGCACGGGCGAATTCTGCCGCAGCCTCTCGCCCAGCACCCCGAAAAAGTGGGCCTGCTCGACGTACTCCTCCACCCCCAAGGGGGCGATCGGATCGGCCATCCCGGCGGAACTGTCTTGCGGCGTCATGCTGGCGGGCGTCGGGGAGAAGGGGAGCGTGAACGGGGGGACATTCGGCATCGGGGCCGGTTACCCTATAATACGAAGATCGCCGTCTCACGAGCAGGCTCGCCCAAGCGCACAGAGCCCGGCCGCAGCCCCCCCACCAACCTCCGACGGGAGTCGGCGGTTGACCCCACGTGTGGCTACGAATCCTCGTGGCGGCGCGAACCGCCGACTCCCGTCGGCGGCTGAGCCGCAGCTGCTAGCGACGCTTACCGCTCCCCACCAACCCTCTGGTCCCGCCGTGTCCACCCGTTTCTCCAGTATTGAACAGGCCGTCGAGGCGATCGCCGCCGGACGCATCGTCATCGTTGTCGACGCCGAGGACCGCGAGAACGAGGGGGACTTCATCGCCGCGGCCGAAAAGACCTCCGCCGCGACGGTCAACTTCATGATCACCCACGGCCGCGGTCAGCTCTGCTGCCCCGTGCTGCCCGAGGTCGCCAGCCGGCTGCGGCTGCCGCTGATGGTCGACGACCAGATGAACAACGCCCCGCTCCAGACCAACTACACGGTGAGCGTCGACCACCACACGGCGCGCACGGGCATCACGGCCGAAGAGCGGGCCGAGACGGTCCGCGAGCTCGCCTCGCCCACGAGCGAGCCGACCGACTTCGTGCGCCCCGGCCACATGTTCCCGCTGATCGCCAAGGAGGGGGGCGTGCTGCGGCGCGCCGGGCACACCGAGGCGGCCGTCGACCTCGCCCGCATGGCCGGTCTCACCCCGGCGGGCGTGCTGTGCGAGGTGCTCAACGCCGACGGCGACCGCGCCAACCGAGACGAGCTCCGCTCCTTGGCCGACGAACACGACCTGCCGATCATCTCGATCGAGGAGCTGATCGCCTACCGCCGCGTTCGTGAGCAGCTTGTCGAACGCCAAGCCGAGGCCGACCTGCCAACCAAATACGGCGACGCGCGGATCATCGCCTACGGCGTGAAGCACGAGGCGATGGAGCCGGTGGCGATCGTGTTCGGCGACCCCTCGAAGGCCGAGCAGCCGCTCGTCCGCCTGCACTCCAGTTGCTTCACGGGCGACCTGATCCAGTCGCTCCGCTGCGACTGCGGCGACCAGCTCCACATGGCGCTCGACATGATCAGCCGCGAGGGCGTTGGCGTGCTGATCTACCTGCCGCAGGAGGGCCGCGGCATCGGCCTGCCGGCCAAGATCAAGGCTTACGCCTTGCAAGACAAAGGCATGGACACGGTCGAGGCGAACATCGCCCTGGGCTTCAAGGCCGACCCACGCGATTACGGCGTCGGCATCCAGCTGCTCAAGGACCTGGGTCTCACCAAGATTCGCCTGCTGACGAACAACCCGAAGAAGACCGACGCGTTCATCTACGGCGGCTTCGACCTGCAAGTGGTCGACCAAGTGCCGCTGCTGCCGCCCGCTAACGAAACGAACGCTGCTTACCTGGCGACCAAACGCGACAAGATGGGCCACACGCTGCCCAGCGAGTGAGCGCGGCGCCACACCCGATCTCGCCAGCCGGCAACCCCCTAACCGAGGACCTACGGTCGTCGGAGGCGCCACGAACCGGCTTGCCGTATCCACAACGGCGTCGCCTCCGCCCCTCACTCCATGCTCCGCCTGCACACCAACGTCTACGCCTGGCCCCCCGCCGCGCAAAGCGGCCCGACGGTCACATTGCGCAGCGCCGAGTTCGCCACCCACGGCGGCCTCGCGGGCGGCCCGCCCCTGTTCACCACGCCGCTGCCGGTGGCGTTCGAGGCGATGCAGGCCGCGCTGCTCGCCCTGCCGAGGTCCGACGCCGAGCCGGACGGTTTCTTCCTGGTCACCGGCGGCAGCGGCGATACGTTTTGGCGGCTCAACGGCCACATGCACGAGTTCGACTCCGAGGGAGGCGGCGACGCGATGCACCGCGTCGAGCTCAATGGCGAGTGCCCCGCCGACGCGCTCGACGCCGTGCTCCGCACGATGGGCTGGCCAAGCACCGAGCTGGCGTTCGAGCTGGTCCAAGAGGGGGTCACGCTCCGCGAGCCCGACTTCCGCCGCTACGCGGAAAGCCCGCCCGAGGGCTGATCGCCCCCTGCGTGCGACGGCTCACAATCGATCGGGCCGCCGGCAATCATACTCGGGGGCGAAGTCTTCCCATTCGCCACCCCGGGCCGAACCGATGAGCCCCTCCACCGCCGCCGAGAGGCCCGCTTCGCCAGACGAGGGCGACGCCCCGCCGACGCCGGCGCTCGAGGCGCAGCAGCCCGACCAGTGGGTCGAGCGCCACGGCGACGCGCTGCTCGGCTACGCGCTGGCGCGTGTGAACGACATGGCCACGGCCGAAGACCTTGTGCAGGAGACCCTGCTCACGGCGTGGCGCTCGCGCGACAAGTTCGACGGCCGGGCGTCGTTCCGCACCTGGCTGGTCGCGATCCTGCGTCGCCGGATCGCCGACCACTACCGCGGCGAGGCCCGGAAACGGCGCCCCGCCAAGCGGGCCGACGACTCCGCCACGCCGTTCGACAAGCACGGCAAGTGGGCCGAGGAGATCGCCGAGTGGCCGGCGGATCGAACGGCCGAAACGCCTGAAAAAATCGTCGAAAACGCCGAATTCTGGGACGCGCTCGCCCGCTGCTCCGGCAGCCTGCCGGCGCAACTCGAGCGGGCCTTCCGGCTGCGTGAGTTCGGCCGCGGCAGCGTTGAGGAGATCTGCGAGCACGAGGGCATCACGCGCAAGAACCTCTCGGTCCGCCTGCACCGGGCGCGGCTGATGCTGCGGAAGTGCCTGGAAAACAGTTGGTTCTGCGAGAGGCCCGCCGCCGAGCAAGTCGCCGAAGTCCCAGCGGAGGAAGAAGCATGAAGCTCTCCCGGCTGTGGATGATCCTCACACTCAATTGCGAGCACGCCTCGCGGCTGATGTCCGACGCGTGCGACGGGCCGATCGAGCCGAGCGAGCGCCTCGCGATGCGGCTGCACACGGCCTGTTGCAAGCCGTGCCGCCGGTTCCGGCGTCAGCTCGGCGTGATCGAGCGGGCGTGCGAAGCGTTGGCCAACGCCTGGCGCGGCCGCCCCGAGACCCACGACTCGGGCCCCCGGCTTTCGGCCGAAGCGGCCGATCGCATCGACGCGGCGCTACGCACCGCCCGCGCGTCTGACCTCGGCTGAAACGCAGCGCAGTCGCCCAGTGCGGCCATGCCGCGCACTTCTTCGGCTTTCTCGCCGAATCCTTGTAGCCGCCGCTTCCGGGCAGCGACTAACCCTTCAGCAACCGAGTGAATCGCGATTCACGCAGCGAACAGGCATCAACGAGCCCCCCCAAGAAGCACGATCAAACCCCCTTGCGCGCATTCGGAATCCTCCGTCGAGGAGGGGGCTTGCGCGTCTATTAGCACTCACATCCAAGGAGCTTAAAACGATATGCAACGCCACATCTTTACCGCGCTTGCGACGACGTTAGCCTTCATGCTGATGCTCAGCGTCGCCGTCCGCGCCGACGCTCAGCAGCTGAAGATCACGGTCGAAAACCTCAACCCGGCCGAAGGGTTCTTCCTCACGCCCATGTGGTTCGGCCTGCACGACGGCTCGTTCGATCTGTTTGAACCGGGCGCCGCTGCGTCGGCCGGCCTGGAACTGATCGCCGAGGATGGCGACCCCAGCACGCTGCAAGGTGAGTTTGCCGCCCCGGGCCGTTTGCAGGGCGTGGTCTTCGGTCCCGGGGGCTTCGGCTCGATGGCGGGCCAGCCGCCGGTGATCGATGCGGGCGAGACCGCTTCGGCGACGATCGACCTGATCAACCCGGCTGCCTACCCCTACTTCAGCTTCGCCTCGATGGTGATCCCGTCGAACGACGCCTTCATCGGCAACAACAACCCGATCGGCTACGAGTTGTTCAACGCAATGGGCGAGTTCATCGGGCCGACGACGATCGAGATCCATGGCGACATGATCTGGGACTCCGGCACGGAGGTGAACAACACCGCCGGCGCTGCCTTCTCCGAGTTCGGCATGGACATGGCGACCGACGAGGGGGGCACGGTCATGGCGCACCCCGGCCTGTCGAACTTCGAAGGCGTGGGGACGCCCGTCGGAACGATCGGCGCCGGCCTGGCGCCCGGGGCGAATGACCTAGTCGCGCGGATCACGATCACACAGATCCCCGAGCCGGTTTCCTTGGCGCTCGTCGCGTTGGGAGCGATCGGCTTGGCTTCGGCTCGGCGCCGGGAATGACCGAGGCGCGGACTCCACTCACCCAGGAGTCCCCCAAGGAAGAGATGGCGGCGAAGCGGGGCCTCGGTCCGATTCCTCGGGCCGGGGTCCCGATTAGCTCACTCGGCGTTCGCGGAGCGCCACTCGATCATCGCGTCGGCCGGCGCCTCGAACGAGGCGGGCTCGACGGGCGAGGGCGGGTCGGCCGCGGGCGTCGACTCGACTAGCCGCAAGGCGGCGTCGGGGCCGGCTTGCGCTTCGAGCTCGATCGTGGTGCGGCTGATCGTCTTGTGGCCCGCAGAATCGACGAATCGCACCCACAGCGTGAGCGGCACGCCGGTCGGCGACCGCTCGGGCAGCACGAGTCGGAACTCGATCGGTTCGCCCGCTGCGCTGTCTTGCCCAAGCAGCGTGGCGACCTCTTGGGGGCTGTAGTCCCAGCGGGCGATCTTGCCGTCGCCCCGGGTGGCCGACGGGTCACGCAGCATCAGCGAGGCCTCGCCATCGAAGCCGGCCGCCGACTCGGCGGGCGCCACGGTGCGGACCAGCAGTGTCGACTCGCCGGTGGTTTCGGCCGGGCCGTTGGCCACGACTAGTCGCAGGCGGTCGTCGAGACGGATCGACGCGCCGCGCGGCGGCGCGGCGGCAACGAGCTCGAGCCTCGTGGCGGCGGGCGTGGGGAAGAGCTCCGGCTCGCCTACCGGCGTCAGCAGGGCGATCTCCTTCTGCGCATCCGCTTCCTGCACGGCCGGCTGCTCGGCGGCGGCCGGCGGAGCGGAGCGGCTCGTCCCGCCGGGCACAAACGGCGGCGCCTCTTCGGTCGGCTCGGCGCCCGGCTCGAACGGCGGGGCGATCTCTTCGGCGCCGGGAAGCGGGCGGCCGCTCGGCGGGGGAGACGTGGGTTCGGGCCGGCGGAACTCGATCTGAGGCGGCGCCGGGATCGGGTCTTCGTCGCCGTCTTCGAACAGCTCGAACGGCTCGCTCAGCCCGCGGGGCTCGTCGCCGAAGCCGTCGGGGTCGCGGGCGAGTGTCGGCTTGCTCTCTTGCTCCTGGGCCTCTTTGAGCTCGCGCTTCAGCTTGGTGTTCTCGCAACGCTGCTCGCGGAGCAACGCCTGGTACTCTTCGATGTAGTCCTCGAGACGATAGATCTCGTCTTCTTGCAGCCGCAGCTCACGCTGGTAGAGATCGCCCTGCAGCCGCTGCCCGTTGTTGCAGCCGATCGCGGCGCCCGCGCACGCCAACGCGGCGGCGGCAAACGCGGCTTTGGCGCCGAGGCGGGCGCGCAGCGATGTCAGAGGACGTGTTTCCATGCAGGGGAAATAGGCGATCCGCCCGGCGTGGTCAATGTCGCCCCCGGCCGCACTTCGCCTGACGAGACCAACGCTAGCAAGGCGCGGCCCCGCGAGGCACGCTAGCGTCGCGTCCGCGTGGCGTGAAGCCGCTCTTCCGGCGGGGGGCGGGTTTTGGTACCAACCGCCCCGCGTGCCCCGGCGCCACCGATAAAGCCAGGGCGGCTGATAACCCCAACTACCACCACGGACAACGGGCCCCGTCGCCATGGACCGGCCAAGATTCTTCAACGCTTTTGCGATCGCGGCGACCGCCGCGCTGACCAGCCTATCCCTCGCGCCCGGCTCGCGGGCCGAGGTGGCCGAGGGCGACCAGGCGGCCGTGACCGCGTGGGCGATCCGCTCGCTCGCGCCGGCCGAATCGGCTGGCAGCGCGAGCGCGGGCGCCACCCCGCTCGCCGATCGCGACACCCGCTACGCCGAGCCAACGCCGCTCACCCCGCCAGCCGTTGCGCTGGCGTCGACGCCTCAGAGCGTCTCGAACCCGCTGCGCGGCGGGAAGGTTGACGCCCCGGCCACCCTGAGAGCGCCGAGCGAATCGCCGACGCGGCTGCAAGTCGTCGCCGAACCGGTGTCGCAACCTGCGGCGGCCGTCGCCACGCAGCCAGCGACGAGCAGCCGATACGCCTTCGACGAACCGATCGCGCTGGAAGCAACGCCCGCTGCGACCACTCCAATAAAAACCGCGGGGCACACCGCGGCGCCAAATCCGTTGCGTGCGGACGCCGAGCCCGCCGTTCGTGAGCCCATCGGCCAAGAGCCCGTCGCTCAGGTGCCCATCGCCCTGGCCCAAGCACTGCCCCCCGAGCCGCAACCGTTCGCGGGCGTCGGCCAATCGCAGGACGCCGAGCAATCTCCGAAAGCGGAGCATTCGGTGGTGGTCGACTCCCCGCCCAATGCTTTGAGCGACCAACGTGTCGCGTCACGGGCGCCCGTTTCCCACACGTTCGAACCGAACGCTTTCGAGGCGCCCCGCGGGGCCGACTCGACTCGCTCGATAACCCCACCACAACCGCTGCAACAGGAGCCCCTTCGACTGGGCTTCGACGAGCCTTCGTCCCGATCGACCGCCGGCGTGGCTGGCGGCCTCGGCGCGGGCCGACCGGGCGACGCGTCGCTCGAGGGCCCGCAGCAGGCCTCCGTGGTGATCCAGAAGCTCACGCCGCGCGAGATCCAAGTCGGCAAGCCGTGCCGCTTCGCCGTGCTGGTGCGCAACACCGGCGCCGTGGCGGCCGAGGGCGTGGAGGTGCGTGACCAAACACCGGCCGGCGCCCGGATGATCAACACCACCCCGCCCGCCGTGGAGCAGGGCGACGCCCTCACCTGGCGTCTCGGCCGCTTGGCCCCCGGCGAAGAGCGCACGCTCGAGATGGAGCTCATGCCGACCGACGAGGGAGAGATCGGCAGCGTCGCGTCGGTGTCGTTCGCCTCGCAGGCGTCTGGCAAGGTCCGCTGCACGCGTCCGCAACTCGCGCTGAGGCTCTCGACCGCCAAGACGGTCCGGGCTGGCAAGAAGCACAAGGTATCGATCGAGATGCACAACCCCGGCACGGGCGACGCCACCGGCGTCATGCTGCTGGCCAACGTGCCGGAGAACCTCAGCCACCCGGCCGGCCCCGCGCTCGAGATGGAGATCGGCACGCTGCGCGCCGGCGAAACACGCACGATCGACTTGATGCTGGGCGCCGAGCGCGCCGGCCAAGTGGCGAGCAACCTGGTGGCCCGCGCCGACGGCAACCTGCAAACCGAGGCGTCGGCCACGTTCGAAGTGATCGCTCCGGAGTTGAAGGTGGCGGTCGACGGCCCCAGCCGCCGCTACCTGGAGCACGCCGCCAGCTACACGATCAGCATCGACAACCCAGGCACGGCCGCGGCGCAAGACGTGCGGCTCGTCTCGCACCTGCCCGACGGCATGAAGTTCGTCAAGGCGAACAACATGGGCGAGTACGACGAGTCGACGCACAGCGTCTACTGGAGCCTGGCCGAGTTGCCCGAGGGGCAACGCGGCGAGGTGGAGCTCGTCGCCATGCCGGTCACGCCGGGCGACCACGCCCTGCGTGTCGAGAGCGAGGCCCAGGAGGGGCTGCGCACCAGCGAGACCCAGCGGGTGCTCGTCGAGGGGATCGCCGCCATTAAATTCGAGGTGCTCGACCGCCAAGACCCGATCGAGGTGGGCGGCGAAACGACCTACCAGGTGCGGGTGGTGAACCAAGGGACCAAAGCGGCCGAACGCGTGCGGGTGGTGGTCGACGCCCCCGAGGGCATGCGGGTGGTGAACGCCAAGGGCGAGTCGCGTCACTCGCTCAGCGACCACCGGGCCGAGTTCGAGCCGCTCGCCACGCTCGCGCCCAAGGCCTCCGCGCTGTTCTTCGTGCGGCTCGAGGGCACGCAGCCGGGCGACCAGCGCGTGACCGTGTCGGTCGAGACCGCCGACCACAGCAAGCCGATCCGCCGCGAGGAGAGCACGCGGGTGTTTGGGGACGAGTGACCCACGACGAGCCGTGGGCGCCAGCGACCGGAGTTTCGCACCGATCAGCAACCAGGAGTGACCATGACCACGAACCGTGCCGGCTGGTTTGTCGTGCTGCTCGTCGGCTGTGTCGCCATGGCGCCAGCGAACGATGTCGGCGTGACCATCGACAGCGGGCCCGTGAGCCCGCCGGACGACTACGCCCAGAGCAAGGCCTACTTCGAGTCGCGGTTGCGGGCCGACCTCGAAGCGTTGTTGGCGTACGTGCCCGGCGTGGTCGTGCGTGTGAACGTCGACCCCCAGCGCAACGACGGCTTCAAGCCACCGCAGGCGATGGCTTCGATCGTCGTACCACGCAATTACTGCGAGACGGTGTGGAGGTCGCGGCACATCACCGAAATCCGTCGCGGCGAGAATTTTGACGAGGCGACCGTAGCCGAGGAACAGGCTGTGATCATGAAGGAAGTCAAAGCGAATATCGAGGACGCGGTCGCCCCGCTACTTTATCCGCCGAGCGAGGAGCGCAAGCTCAAACGCATGGTGGTGACCTTCTTCGAGGACCTCGGCGAAGCGGGGTAGGGCTGTCCGTGGCGCGGCCCGCGACCAGGCTTGGCCGGGGCTAGGGGTGCGTCACCTCAGACGCTGCTCATCCGCCGCCTCGTCCGCGTCGCGCTCGAGCAACTCGCCCAAGTGCAGCGCCACGCTCTCCGCCAGCGCGTCGGGGTGATACCCCCCTTCGAGCACGCTCACCAAACGCCCCCCGGCGTGCGCCGCGGCAACGTCCATTACCGTGGCGGTGAGGTCGATGAAGTCTGCGCTCTCCAGGCCCAGGCCGCCGATCGGGTCGAGTCGGTGGCTGTCGAAGCCGGCGCTGACGATCACCAGTTGCGGCCGCACCTTGTCGGCGAAGTCGCCCAGCTCGCGGGCGAACCACGAGAGCTGGCGGTCTTGCGACGCGCCGAACTGCACGGGCAGGTTCTTGGTGAAGCCCAGCCCGTCGCCGGCGCCGGTCTCGCCCTCGGCCCCGCTGCCAGGCCAAAACGGGAAGCGGTGCATAGAAAAGAACGCCACGCGCGGGTCTTCGTAGAACAGGTCCTGCGTGCCGTTGCCGTGGTGGACGTCCCAGTCGACGATGAGCACCCTATCGAGCCCCAACTCGTCGAGCGCGTAGCGTGCCGCCAGGGCGACGTTGCCCAGCAGGCAGAACCCCATCGCCCGGTCCTTGAGGGCGTGGTGGCCGGGGGGCCGCACGAGGCAGAGCGCGCGGCGCGCCTCGCCCTCGACCACGCGTCGAGCGGCGTCGCAGGCGGCGCCGGCGGCGAGGGCGGCGACATGGAGCGATTCGGACGAAACGATCGTGTCGCCGTCCACTTGGCCCCCGCCGCGGCCGGCCATCTCCCTGAGCGAGGCGAGGTAATCGACCCCGTGCAGGGAGGTGAGCAGGGCGCTCGGAGCGGCCTCCCATGGGGGCCGCTCGCAGCGTTCCAGCAGCCGGTCAGCCTCGAGCCGCCCGAGAATCGCCCGCAACCGGCCGGCGTTTTCCGGGTGGGCGCCGGTCTCGTGGTTCAGGAATTGCGGGTTGTAGTAGAGGAGCGTCATGCGGTGTCCCTCGGCGTCGCCCGGTGAGCGATCACGTATAGCGATGCAAATTCAATGGTTGCCTGAGCTTACAGCAAGCGGGGAGGTTCTCGGCGGGGGCCCCAGAAACTTGACATTCGGCGGGCGCCGTTGCTAGTGTGAATGGTAGCCAAAGGCCCAATTGACCCGGTGCAAAGTCTTTTCTGCACAATGGTTTAGGGCCGCTGGCGACCAACGGTCGGCTGCGGTTGCACGCCGGCCGCGACGCGGCAGGAAGAGCCCGCGTCGCAACGCGACATTGGAACAGAATCTAGCAACGGCCATCGGCAACGGACGCCCGGCCCGCCCCCTATACGGCGCAGGCGTCCCTTCTCACCAAGGGGCTTGCCTGTCGCAACGGCCCCCGGCGCAACGGAACACCCGATGAGCAAGACGAACCACTCCGCCCTCCTGCTAGGCGCGACCCTGTTGGCGGCGCTCGCCTGTGTCGCGATCGGCCCCAGCACCGCCGCCGCCCAACGCTGGGAGGAGGACGAGATCGACGCCCGGCTCTCGAACCAAGGGGCGAAGATCAAGCGGCACGCGAAGAGCGGCGCCAGCGACCCGGAGAAGGACCGCGCGCTCAACGAGTACTTCGACAACTATTTCTTCCCGGCGATGACCCGCTCGACCCCCGACGCCCTGGAGGACGTGGGCGACATGCGGGTCGACCTGTTCCGCTCGTACATCTGGCCGAGCCGGCCGCAGCTGCAGAAGGCGCTCAGCGACAAGGCGTTCGCATTCGCAATCAAGGTGGTCAAGAGCCGCAAGTACCACCCTTCGGTCACCTACAACGCGCTGCTGATCCTCGGCGCGCTCGACAACCGCTACGCGGGCTCCGGCTCCGAGCTTCCCACCCCCAGCGCGAACGCGAACAAAATGCTGATCAATCTCGCCGTGCTAGCGGCCCGGAACCCGAAGGTGCCGCGTTACTGGTTGTCTGGCGCGTTGATCGGCCTCGAGCGGCACGCCCGCTTCCAGGCGAACCTGCCCCCCGCCAGCCAGCAGCTCACCGCCCGGGCCCTGGTGGCGGTGCTCGCGGCCAAGAGCCTCTCGGACGACAAGGGAGTGGACACGTGGATGCGGATGCGGGCGGCCAAGGCGTTGGCCCAGTACCACACGCCCGGGCCCAAAGACCAATACCTCAAGGCGATTTCCAAACAGGTGGCCGACGAGACGATGTCGCTCGACGCCCGCGCGGAGTTCGCCTCGCTGTGGGCGGAGCTCGATTTGTCGGCGCACGCCGACGCCCAACTCGGCCCCACGATCGATGTCGCCCTCAAGCTTGCCCTGGACATCGCGGCCAAAGAGCGGGCCTCGGCCGAACGGTTCGAGTCGCTGCAGCTCGGTCGTCGCGGCCCGGTGGCTGTGACCCGCGACAACGACCCCCGCATCCGCAACACGGACAACCGTTCGGTCAGCTACGAGCGGCGCGGCTTGGTCGTGATCCTGACCGACCTGAAACGCGGGCTCGAAGCGCTCAAGCCAACCGCCGGCGACCGCACCGAAGTGCTCGACGATGTCATCCAGGCGGTCTCCGAGGCCTTGGCCGAATCGAGCAAGAAGAGCGTGATCGACCTGAACGTGACCGAAGCCGTCAAGCAAATGGCCAACCAGGTGCAGAGCGTGGCGGCGCCCAAGGAAGAGGCCACGGAGGAGATCCCGGCCGACGTTTTCGGCGCCAATCTCTGAGCGCTCGATCGCGAAGGAGCCAATATACTCCGCGATGCGGCGAATCGTCTTTCACGATGAAACTCGACAAACCGCGTTCGATTAGCTGGTATGAGCCTCGGTGGGCGTACATGCCACGGTTGATCGAGCGTGTGAAATTCGACTTCACGCCGCGGCGTCTTCTACAGCCGACGGTTTGCGTGACGCCTTTGCTGCTTTGGGCGGCGCTCGCGGATCAACAATTCGGCGCCGCGGACCTGTTTGTGGTGCTTGTTGGCGTTCCCGTCCTGGGGGCCGCGCTCCACAACTCCGCCGCCATGCTCTGGGCGCCCGTGATCGTGTTCTACGAGCTCTGTCCGCCCAAAATCCGAGTGGACTTAGAGAACGGCACGATCCGGCGAGGCTTCGGGCCACGCCTCGATATCGATCGTGCGAGGATCCTTTATTACAACTCAGGAAGCATGGCCCGGATCCGAGTGTTCTCGGGCGAGTGTCAAGAGCTCTACGCAGCGCCAACATACCCATGTTGCATGGATCTTGTACTATTCCTCCAGTGTGAAATGGAAGTCTGGCACACCGACACACGCGAACGAGTAAAGATCCCGCTCAAAAATGTTTACGACTATAACATTGGCGTTGAGGAGGAGATTTGCACTTCTGTTGATGAGGTGTGGATCAGTTGGAAACGGCCGCGTTGGCTGAAGCTGCGTCAACTCCGGCGGTTGCCTAGCAGGTTAATTGAGATTGCGCGCGAGATTCTTTCAGGAAGGAACGTTGGCGTCACCGCTCTTTGCCTCTTAGGCCTGCTGTGCACACAGGCAGCAATCGAAGGCGACTTGACCCTTGATGGATGGCAGCGACGCCTATGCGTGTACATTCTCCTGTCCATGATTTCAGCACCATTTCTCTTGCTCTTCATTTGCCTATACTCGATGGCGGTGATTGCTCCGTTTGCGATTCTCATGATGGGGCTTTTGTCTAGAAGAGAAGCGACGGTGTCGAAGCTATTTGGCGTTGAGGTGGCTAATAAAACTCGATACGAGTTCGAAGAGATCGGCGTCTCACGCATCGTCATCTTCTCGAAAGAAAGAATGCGAGTCCGCTTCATCCCCTACTCGGGGAGTGGCGGTGTGACCGCGTGGCTGCCGTCGGACATCGACATGGATCGTCTGATCCGAATCTTGCCCGGAGAGGTGCAGGTGTGGGACGCGACGAAGAAAGGTCGTGTCGTGGCGCGGCAAGACCCTAACGGGATCTATTGGTCATGAGCCGCCCAATCGCGGCGACCCAGCGATGGCTCAGCCGTGGGCCTCGGCGTGGTCTTCAAGCCCCAGCCGCTTCATCTTTTTGTAGAGCGTCGTGCGGTTGATGCCGAGCTGGTCGGCCGTGAGGTTACGGTTCCAGCCGTTCGACTCGAGCACCTCGTGGATGATCGCCCGCTCGGGCCCCTCGAGCGCCTCCTTGAGCGACTGGCCGCTGTAGCCGGCCGGCGCCGCCGAGCCGCCCGGCATGCGGAGCTCGACCGGCAGGTCGTGCAGACGCAGCACGTCGCCCTTGCTCAGCAGCACGGTCCGCTCGACCACGTTCTGCAATTCGCGGACGTTGCCCACCCAGTGGTGCCGCTGCAGGGCCACCATCGCCTCGTCGTCGAAGCCGGTCACGTTGGGCCGGTTCGCGTCTTCGCGGACCTCCTCGAGGAACCGCTGCGCGAGCAGCGGCACGTCGGAGGGCCGGCTGCGGAGCGGCGGCAGCTCGATGTTGATCACGTTCACGCGGTAGTAGAGGTCCTGGCGGAACTCGCCCGAGGCGACCCGCTTGGCGAGGTCCTCGTTCGTAGCGAGCACGACGCGGACGTCGACGCTGTGCGTCTCCGTGCCGCCCACCGCCTCGAACGCCAGCTCCTGCAGCACGCGGAGCAGTTTGATCTGCAGCGCGGGCGTGGCGGTGCCGATCTCGTCGAGGAAGATCGTGCCGCCGTCGGCCTGCAGGAACTTGCCCACCTTGTTCGTCGTGGCGCCGGTGAACGCGCCGGCCACGTGGCCGAACAGCTCGCTCTCCAGCAGGTTCTCCGGCAGGGCGCCGCAGGCGATCTCGACGAAAGGCCCGTTCTTGCGGCCGCTGCGCTGGTGGATCGCGCGGGCGATGAGGCTCTTGCCCGTGCCGCTCTCGCCGGTGACCAGGACCGTGGCCCGCGTGTCGGCGATGCTCTCGATCATGTCGAACACGCGCAGCATCCGCGGGTCGGAGCCGACGATGTGGCCCATGCCGTGCTTGCGGTCGAGCTGCTCTTTGAGCTCCGTGTTCTCCTCGATCACCTTGCGCTGCGACAGAGCGCGCTCGATCGCCATCAGCAGCTCGTCATCGATGAGCGGCTTGGTGAGGTAATCGAAGGCGCCGGCCCGCACGGCGTCGATCGCCGAGTCGGCCGTGCCGTAGCCGGTCATCAGGATGACCTGCGTGTGGGGTGCGGTGCGGACCGTCTTCTCCAGCAGGTCGAAGCCGTCGCCGTCGCCCAGCCGGATGTCGGCCAGCAGCAGGTCGTAGCGTTCCTTGGCGAGCAGCTCCGACGCCTCGCCCGAGCCGCCGGCCGTGTCGAGGTCGTAGCCCTGGTCGCGCAGCCAATCGGCCATCGACTCCAGCACCTGGAAGTCATCGTCGACGAGTAAAAGCTTTGCGTCTGCCATGGGGGCGCCGCGCGTCGTGGTGTTTAGCGGTGTTTCCGGCGTCCGAGGCGCAAGGCGCCCGCCGGGTTTCGTTGCTAAATACCTACGTCACGGTGGGGGTGAGTCAAAAAAACCTCACCCAAGCACGGCGAAACTCACCCCAATCCGGCTCGAAAACCTGCGGAACAGCAAGATCGGCGCGAGTCGCTAAATCGTCACAGCCGGACCACCCGAGCGCCGCTTTGAATGGATAGAACCCTATAGGGATCGCACTCTGTGGCGGCAGTGCTTCTGTAGGGATCGCCCTCTGTGGCGATCCGGCCCCGGCGGGTGGGCATGTGCACCCACGTGCTGCGCCGTGCTTATCGCCACCCCGGCGCGACTGCACCCGGCGTACGGAACTCCACTCAGGGCGGTCACCGCGCCCGCGGGTGGGCCTTCTCGTAGGCCGCCTTGAGGTTCGCGGTGCTCACGTGCGTGTAGATCTGTGTGGTCACCAGGCTCTTGTGACCCAACAACTCCTGCACGCTGCGGATGTCGGCCCCGCGGTCCAACAGGTGCGTCGCGAAGCTGTGCCGCAGCGTGTGCGGCGAGGCCCGCCCGGCGAGGCCGGCGACCGCCAGGTGCTTTTCGAGCAGCCGGGCGACGCTGCGCGCTGTGAGCCGGCGGCCGAATTTATTGGTGAACACCGGCGCCCCCTCTCCCCGTTCCACGCCCGGCCCCAACTGGCGGACCGACAGCCACGCCCCCAGCGCCTCCACGGCGAACGAGCCGATCGGCGCCAGCCGCTCCTTGCGGCCCTTGCCGCGCACCCGCGCGACGCCCTCGTCGAGGTCGAGGTCGCCGTCCTCCAGACCGACCAGTTCGCTCACACGCAGCCCGGCCGAGTAGAGCGTTTCGAGGATCGCTCGGTCGCGGAGGCCGAAGGTCTTGTCCGCTGGCGGCGCCGCCAGCAGTGCACCGACCTCGTCGGACGACAGCACCTGCGGCAAGTGGCGCGACTTGCGTGGGTTGCGGAGCGCGGCCGCCGGGTTCGACGGCGCCCATCCCTCGCGTTGGCCGTAGCGGAAGAAGCTGCGGACCGAGGCGAGCCGCCGCGCGATCGACGCCTTGGCGAAACCCGCCTCGCCCAACGCCGACACGTAGCCCCGCAGGTCGAGCGTGGTGATCGCCTTGGGCGCGGGCGACGCGCCGCTCTCGTCGGCCAGGTAGTCGGCTAGCGCGGCGAGGTCCTCGCGGTACGCCTTGATCGTGTGCGCCGACGCGCCGCGCTCGCTCTGAAGGTGCCGGAGGAATTGGCCCGTCTCACGGAGCATGGTGCAGTTGCGGAGTTCGGAATGCGGGATAACGAATAACGAATGCAGTGCATCACAAGAAGCATAGCCAATCGGAAGGCGATAGCCGCGGACCCACCGGTCCGCGGAACGCCCCACCAAGCGCTTTAGCCACTGGCCCACAAAAAAACGGGGCGGGGCCTGATGGCCCCGCCCCGGTGATTGCTTGTCGTTTCAGGGCGGGCTCTGGCCCGGGCTGGCTCAGCCGAGGTCGGGGGCGCCGTCGCGGTTCTTCACGGCGTCGGTCGTGAAGCGCGGGCGGCGTTTCTCCGACTCGCAGCGGATCCGCTTGCTCAGCACCGCGGCGTCGTACCACGTGAAGCTCAGCTCGGGGTTCGAAGCCGACCGGCCGAGCGCACGCAGGGCGTCGGCGTGCTGGCTGTCGTCGTACAGAAACAGGTAGCGTTCCTTGCCTTTAACCAGAGCGAGGACATTGACGTCGTCGTTCACGAGTGGGGTCGCCTCCGTGCGGCAGTCGAGAGCGGGGGGTGGGCCGACGCGATCAGTCCGTTGATGCCTGCGATGCGGGGCGCAAGCGACGCGTCTAGACACGCTCTATCGGCGCGCGGACCAACGCCGCACCACTCGCGTTTCACCACCACCGCCCCGTGCGGAGAGCATCTCCGACAAGTGCAAGTGACAGCAGAAGCGGATGAAGTCCTCGCTGCGGCCGAGGTAAGAACGCCAGCCGCCGAACCGCGCGTCGTCCTGAAAACCGACATAACTGGCAAGCGCCGCAGTGAACTCGGTGTCCGAGCCCCGGTAGACCCGCGTGTGCGTCATAACCGGACCGTCGTTCACCAGGCACGCGGGCCGCACCGGGCTCGGCCCGTCCGGCGTGAAGCCGCGCGCGTCGGGCCACTCGGCCGGCAAAGCGAACGCCGCGGCGCCGTAAAGTTCTTCGGGAAGTTTTTCCCCGCCTGGGGCGTTTGGATCGGTTGTGACGGCCAGCGGCGCGGGGCCGGCGGCTTCGCTCGCCGAGCAGAGCTCGATCGCCCTTGCCTGCGTCGCGTCTTCCTCGCTGGCGACGGCGCCGCTAGCGCCGCCGTGGGCGTTCTCGCCGTGGGCGCCGTTGGTCGCCGGCGGTGCGAGCGCGTCGAGCGCCCGCGGCTCTTGCGGCGCCGGCAGGCTGGGGACCGGTTCGAGGAACTGTTCGTTGATGCGGATCGCCGGCGGCGACGACGTGCAGTCGGGCGATTGCGTCGCCAGTTGCGCGCGGGCCAACTCCATCTCGGCCTCGAACACCACCGAGTCGGGAATGTACTCCTCGGCCGCGGTGCCCCACGGCAGGCCGTAGCCCGACGGGATCGGATGGAAGCCGGGGTTCGTGGCGTACCACTCGACCCGCATGCCGCAGCGCGGCGGGTAGTAGGGCGAGAAGTCGGTGATCGATCCGACGACGACCGCGTCGACGCCGAGCGCCCGGCCCAACTGCCGCACGGCGTCGGGGTGCGCCAGGTCGATGCGGTGCTGGCGGACCGCCTGCTCGACCACGCCTAGCGGCACGACCTCGAAGCCGGGGATCGTTTGCAGCTCGGCGTAGTAAGCCATGGCAAATTGCCGGCCGTCGACGGTCGGCTCGTCGCTCTGGTTGAAGAACGGCGCGACCGCCACCCGGCTGAGCTGCGGGAAGGGGTTGTGCACAACGGGCTGCTCCATCGCCTCAGGAATGAGGACATGGCAGCCGCCGGCGGCGGCCAGAAGGGGCGCCAGCAGGGCGAGCGAGAGCAGTGATTTGAGGGGGCCTAAGGCCATGCGAGGACGACAGCAAACGCCGGCAGGCCCCCCTGCTAGCACGTTCGCGGACCGCGCAAACGCGGCCTCACGGTCGTCATCGGCATAAGCGGTGGGATCGCTTTAATCGGAACGGTGAGAAAGGCGTGATAGCGACGCGAAGGCTATTCGCCACGATCGCTTTCGGGCGGCAGCTCATCGATCCATCCCTGCAACTGCTCAACCATGTGCGGCATGCCGATCTCGGCGAATAAGTCGCGGCTACGTAGCCAGTAGTCACGAGCCTGGGCTAGGTCACCCCGCATCTTGTAGATCCACCCTAGATTGCCGTAGGCGTTGGCCACGCCCTCCTTGCGGCCCAGCTCTTCGTTGATGGCGAGCGCCTTGCGGAGCATCTCCTCGGCGCCCTCCAGGTCGCCCCGCCTTCGGTAGATCACCCCGATGTTGGCGTAGTTACTGGCCATGCCCGACTTGCTGCCCAGCTCTTCGTTGAGGGCGAGCGACTTGCGGAGCATCTCCTCGGCGCCGGGCAGGTCGCCCCGTGTTTCGTAGATCATCCCGAGGTTGCCGTACTGGATGGCCATGCCCGCCTTGCGGCCCAGCTCTTCGCTGAGGGTGAGCGACTTGCGGAGCATCTCCTCGGCGCCGGGCAGGTCGCCCCGCGTCTGGTAGATCACCCCGAGGTTGCCGTAGTCGCTGGCCATGCCCGCCTTGCTGCCCAGCTCTTCGTTGAGGGCGAGCGACTTGCGGAGCATCTCCTCGGCGCCCGGCAGGTCGCCCCGCGTCGAGTAGATCACCCCGATGTTGGCGTAGTTACTGGCCATGCCCGACTTGCTGCCCAGCTCTTCGTTGAGGGCGAGCGACTTGCGGAACATCTCCTCGGCGCCAGGCAGGTCGCTCCGCGTCTGGTAGATCGCCCCGAGGTTGCCGTATTGGCTGGCCATGCCCTCCTTGCTGCCCAGCTCTTCTTCAATGGCGAGCGACTTGCGGAGCATCTCCTCGGCGCCCGGCAGGTCGCCCCGCGTCTGGTAGATTAACCCGAGGTTGCCGTAGGCGACGGCTTGATGGGCTGGGTTGTCTTCTGCAAGTTCGAGCATGCGGCGGAAGCCTTGCTCAGCGGCGTGTAAGTTGCCTCTTAGTTTGTGAACAAGTGACAAAGAATTAATTGCGGCGATGTCGTTCGGATCAAAGTCTATGAGCGCTTGCAAAGACGATTCGGCCGTGGCGATGTCGCCGCGGAGGTAAGCGATGGCGGCCGCCTCGTGGCGGACCTCTGTCAGTTCGGCGAGTTGCGGGGCGACCTGGGCATCGAGCACGGCGGCTCGATCCAAAAGGAGCCGTTGGAGTTCGGCGATGTCGCCGGTCTCGCGGGCTTGCTTCAACGCCTCAACAGCCTGAGCGTCGCCCTCATTCGCTTGCCGCTCGGCGCGTGCGAGGGCCGATCTTAACGCTTCGATCTCCGAATCGCGCTCGGCGAGCTGTTGGTCTTTGGAGTCAATCGCGCGAGAGTTTGCATCCAGGATTTTCTGGACCGTCTCGTCACTAGCGCCCACGTTAATCTCAACTGCACCTTGAACCGTGCTTCCCACGATGGCGCCAGGACTATCTGCCACGGTTGCGCCTTTGGCCACCGACTGCGTGCCGCTGGTGTTCGCTATGGCAGGCTCCGCTTCGGACCGGGAGCCAGTAGTGATATAGCCCGCGACGCACGCGAGTGCGATCAGCACGGCTCCCAAGCGACTACTGCTTTTGCCCTCGCTCTCCGCACGGATGGTGGCGTCCAGGCACGCCAGCAGGAAACCGATAGCCAAGCACGCAATGGCTAAGAAAGGCGAGTTGTCGATTAAGAATTCACCATTTCGTGTCTCGTCCCACTTTAGTCGGGCAATGAGTGATGGGACGGAAGCGCAGCCCAGGCCGAAGCCAAAGAGAGCTCCCGCCCATCGCCTCAATCTACCCATGGGATGGAAGTACATCACCGCGCCAAAAGTGACAGCGAAGACCGTGACCAACCAAATTAGCGGTTCGTTGGGCCAGAATCGCACCAAAACGCATTGCAGAGACGCCGAGGCCGCCGCAATCAGCGCATAGAGCCACCACCAGTCGCGGGGCTTTTCGTGCGTTGGCGCGGGTTGGTTCATAGCCGCGATTGTAATGCATTTTCACGGCGCCGCTCGATTGGCAGAAAACGCTTACAACAGCCCGCCAAACCCCGTCAGCCCCAACGGCTCGCGAGCGGCGTAAGGCTCGCCGTACGCCACGCCGATGGTCTTGCCCCAGTAGCTCGCCTCGTCGCGCAGCTTCTCGATGAACGAGAACGGTTGGGCCGGCCGGCCGGTGATGAATTGGCTCTCGTACGCGCGGATCGACGCGAGCTTCTTCTCCCAGTGCTCCGAGATGTCGAGCACGAACGACGGTTGCGGCGCCATCTTCAGGTGGACGCAGTAGTAGTTGTAAATCCGCTCGGGGTGGTGCGGCTCGCCCGGCATGTCGGTGTTGCTGAGCTTCGCCCAGAAGCGGGCGTCGTCGACCAGCTTCGTGGCGGCCGTGTGGTCCGGGTGGGCGTCGACCCAATAGGGGGCGAAGAGCCAGCGGGGCCGCGTTTGGCGGATCACGCCGGCGAGCTTGGCGCGGTTCTCCAAGGTCGGCTCGAGCGAGCGGTTCGGCAGGCCGAGGTTCTCGCGCCAGGCTAGCCCGAGGATCTCGGTGGCGGCGGCCGTCTCCTGCTTGCGCAGCGCGGGCGAGCCGTGCGGCGTCGGCTCGCCGCTGGTCAGGTCCAACACGCCGACCTTCAGGCCCTCGGCCTGCATGCGAAGGATGCCGCCAGCGCAGCCGAGCTCGGCGTCGTCGGGATGTGGGGCAATAACAAGGGCGTCGAGCATGGCGCGAAAGGGGAAAGTGGAAAGCGGAAAAAACCTGAGCCGCACACGAAGTCTGAGCCGCGCACGAAGATAAGTCCGCCGCAGGCGGATAAACTTCGCATCCGGAGCCAGTCGGAGAGAAATCAGCATAACGCTAGCAACGACTGGCGTGGACAGGGGGTCGCGGTTCTGCGATTTTTCGTGGCCGTTGGAGTGTAATAAACCGCCGCCGAGCCGACGCCATGCGCCGCCCCCATTTGCTGATGCTGATCTGCCTCGCAGCCCCCGCCGTGGGTTGCTCGTCGTGGGGTATGGCCAAGTACGACATGTCGAAGTACCGCGACGAGCGGGCGGTGAGCATCGACAAGCGGCTCGCCAGCCGGCCGGAGGTCGTCAAAAGCCCGTTCGAGGCCGCCGACGACAGGGCGTCGGGCGGGGCGCCTGACGGGGCGGGCGACCGGTTATAGGATAGCGGGCTTCCACAAGCCGCACGTATCCTCAACCCGCGCCGCACCATGTCCGCCGAAGCCGCCTACGAAAAACTGTGCGAGCACGCCCGCCAAACGGCCGTGCTCGCCACCGCGCTCAACGTGTTGGAGTGGGACGAGCGGACCCAGATGCCGAGAGCCGCCGGGCCGTATCGGGCCGAGCAGTCCGCCTACCTGGCGGGGCTGATCCACGAGCGCGAAACCGATCCCGCGCGCGGCGACTGGCTCGCCGAGCTGGTCGAGAGCCCGCTGGCCGACGACCCGCACGGCGACACCGGCTGTGTGATCCGCCAGCTCAAGCGCCGCTTCGACAAGAAGACCAAGCTGCCGCAGAAACTCGTCGAGGAGCTCACTCGCACCTCGAGCGTGGGACAAACGGCGTGGGAGAAGGCCCGCGAGGCCGACGACTACTCCCTCTTCCTGCCGCTGCTCGAAAAGACGATCGACCTGAAGCGGCAAGAGGCCGAGGCGATCGGCTACGACGATTCGCCCTACGACGCGCTGCTCGACGACTACGAGCCGGGCGAGACGACGGCCAATGTCGCCCGCGTGCTCGCGGGGCTGCGCGACCGGCTGGCGCCGCTGGTGGCGCAGATCGCCGCGAGCGACCGCGCGGCGCCGAGCGAGATCATCACCCGCCACTACCCGGCCGAGGGCCAAGCGGCGTTCGGCGTGCAGGCGGCCGCGGCGATCGGCTTCGACTTCGACGCCGGCCGGCTCGACGTCACGGCCCACCCGTTCTGCACCGGCCTGGGGCCGCGCGACACGCGGCTCACCACACGCTACGACGAAGACAAGTACGACGGCGGCCTGTTCGGCATCCTCCACGAGGCTGGCCACGGCATCTACGACCAGGGCATGCCGCCCGAGCTGTTCGGCTTGCCCACGGGCGACTACGTGTCGCTCGGCATCCACGAGTCGCAGTCGCGCATGTGGGAGAACCTGGTCGGCCGCAGCCAGGCGTTCTGGGACCATTTCTACCAGCCGCTGCAGCGGGTCTTCCCCGAGGCGCTCGCCGACGTGAGCAAGGAGGAGTTCTGCTTCGCGGTGAACGAGTCGAAGCCGTCGCTCGTCCGCACCGAGAGCGACGAGGCGACTTACAACCTGCACGTGATCGTGCGGTTCGAACTGGAGCAGGCGTTGCTGTCGGGCGACCTGAAAGCGGCCGACCTGCCGGCCGCGTGGAACGCCAAGTACAAGGACCTGCTGGGCATCGAGCCGCCGAGCGACGCCGACGGCGTGCTGCAAGACGTCCACTGGGCGGCCGGGCTGTTCGGCTATTTCCCGACTTACGCGCTGGGCAACCTCTACGCCTCGCAGTTCTTCGAGCAAGCCGCCAAGGAACTGGGCGACCTGGACGCGATGTTCGCCCGCGGCGAGTTCGCGCCGCTGCGGGAGTGGCTGCGTGAGAAAATCCACTCGCAGGGCCAGCGCTACAGCGCGGCCGAGCTGGTGGAGCGCGTCAGCGGCGAGCCGCTCTCGCCCGAGCCGCTGATGCGGCACCTCACCGCCAAATTCGGCGGCTACTACGGGTTTGGGGCCGAATGACGCGAAACGCAAGGGCGCGGCGCCGGCGGTCTTCGTCCTTCGCCGTTTTTTCACCGAAGCGGCGTCATTCGCTCCTTCTCGCTAGCATCGCCGGCGTAAACCGGGGCGGTCGTTCCGGTTGGGCAAAGAACACCCGCTGCGTGGGGCCTCGGAGCGAGACGATCTGCGCTGCGTGATTCGCCAAAAAGGCGCAAAATGGGCGGCTGACGTTGGCGGCCCTCCGCCGCGGGCTCCACGACGGCTCCCGCACCGCCGCCACCCCCACCGCAACGCGCTGCCCCAAGCGCCTACGCCCGGTCCGAATTCATGATGAAGATCGCCGACTGCCCCCACTGCAAAGAGTGCTTCCTCGCCCCCGAAGGAGCCTCGCAAATCGACGACGCCGGCCTGCTCGAGTGCCCGGCTTGCGGCGGGGCGTTCGCCCCGTCGGCGGCGACTTTTCGCACGCTGCCGACCGCCCGCCTGCGGCCGCCGGTGATCGAGGAGTCGGCGCCAGCCGAGCCGACGCCTGTCGAGACGGCGACGCATGAGACCGCCACCCCGCCGAGCGTTGCGATTGGCGGCGAGCCCACGATGTCTCCCACGGCGGGCGCCGGAACGCTGGCCGACTGGCTCCTGAAGGGCCGCGAAGCCGACAGCGCCGACAGCCATGAGACCGAGCCCGCCGCTCCGCCGAAGCCGTCGCTGAGCGAGTCGCTCGGCAAGCCTTCGCTGGCCGATCTTTCCGCCGCGACCGGCGCCACGCCAGCCGACAACAAGCCGCCCGCCCGCTCCAAGGCCACGATCGCGAACCTGGGAGGCGTCACGCTCGACGACTTGCGCCGCCTCACGCCCGACATCCAGAGCGAAGCGGAAACCGCCGACGCTGCCGTCGATGAATCGCCGCTCGCGCAAGAGCCCGCGGCGTCCCACGAACCAGTCGCCGCTCTGCCGCACGACACGCAACCACACGACGCTCAACCACACGAAGCCCTAGACGACGCGCCCGAGCAGCCGCTGCGCACCGATTTCCAATTCAGCTTCGACGACATCCTGCCCGGCGCCGCCGCCGACCGCAGCGTGGGCGATCGCAGCGTGGGCGACCACCCCTACGACACCGCGTCTCACGCCGAGGATGAAAAGGAGACCGTCCAGCTCACCGCGCCGCTCGCCGCCGAGGCCGACGAAGCGGGCGACGCCTCCGCTGAAGAATACAGCGAGCCCGAGCTGTCGCCACGGGCGGCGGCCGCCGCCAACCTCGGCGCCCCGCTCGCGCTCGATGATCGCAACCCCTCCCGCCGCGGCGGCATGCTCCGCACGCTCGTCGCCGCCGGCGTGCTGATGACGACCCTCGGCACGGGCGGCTACTTCGGCTGGCGCCTTCTGGGCGCGGCGCCGGACGACGAGAACGCCGTGCACCCGGCGTTCGCGATGACCGACTCCAGCGAGTCCGCCCCCAGCGACCCGTTCGCCGCCGGCGGCGCCATCGACCAGATCGATGAGGCAGCTGAGGCCCTGGCCCAGAGCAGCGCCCCTCCGCTTTTGGACTCTGTCGACGAGGTGAACGCGGAGCAAGTCTACCCGTTGTCGGAGCCGATCGACGAAGCCGCCGCGCCCGGCGAGCCGCCCGCCTTCGCCGCCACTCAGGCCCCGGCGAGCGAGCCAACCAGCCGCTACGCGATGACGGCCGACGACGACGTGCTGCCTTTCGACGTCCCCCCATTCGACGAGCCGGCGAACGACGAACCGCCTTACTACGCCCCGGCTCCAGAAGCGTCTGAAACCGAGCCGGCTCACACCGCCCAAGTCGCCTACGAGACCCCCGCCTCGTACGAGGCGCCGGCCGCCGAGCCGAGCGCGTTCGGCAATGGTCCGATCGCTCCCACGCAGCCCGCCAACGGATCGCTCTTGGTGGGCGCCCCGAACTACGGCCCCCAGGAGTTGGCCGAGGCGATGCGTGGAGCGGACGAAGCGGCCCGCGCCTTCGCCGCCGGATCACTCGACAACCCCGAGCAGGCCGCCGCGATGGGTCAGAGCTACGCCAGCCTGTGCCGCGTGGCGCGGGTGCTGACACTGCTCGACGACGGCGCCATGGGCCCCGACGCCGAGTTCGACCGCCTGCAGGCGAGCCAATTGCTCAAGCGATCGCTGCGGCTGCAAGACGCCCGCATCAATTCGCGTCGGGTCGCCTCGGCCTGGGTCGGCTGGAGCGAACGGACCGATGGCGGTGTGTTCTTCGCAGGCAAGCCGATCGCTTCGCGCGAACGCGGATCGGTGTTCGAGTACACCTTCGCCCTAGAAGGCGGCGAGACGGTCCCCGTGCTCTCCGAAGAACGGATCGACGGCAAGCGGATCTTGGTCGCCCAGGCGACCGAGATCGGCGTGATCGGCGTGGTCGTCGAGAACCCCGCCGAGCGCGTGGCCGGCTACATCGGCGACGCCCCGCGGGCCGTCTGGTGCCGCAAGACACTGGCGCTCGGCGCGCCGCGAGACTATTGAGCCGCCGGCAGCCCCAGACCGATCCCCCCAATCTCGACGCGCCGGAGCTGCGCGCGCTGCGGCGCAAGCTGCTCGCCTGGTACGGCCGCAACGCCCGCGACCTGCCGTGGCGCAAGAACCGCGACCCGTACCGTGTGTGGCTCAGCGAGGTGATGCTGCAACAGACACAGGTCGAGGCCGTGCGGCCTTACTTCCTGCGTTTCACCGGCGAGCTGCCCGCGGTCGAGGACTTGGCCTCCGCCGACGAGTCGCGTGTGCTGCGGCTGTGGGAGGGCCTCGGCTACTACCGCCGCGCCCGCTCGCTGCACGCCGCGGCGAAGAAGATCGTCGCCGAACACGACGGCCGCCTGCCCGACACGCTTGAGGGATTGATGGCCCTGCCCGGCGTAGGCCGCTACACGGCCGGCGCCATCCTCTCGATCGCCTACGACAAGCGCGCCCCGATCGTCGAGGCGAACACCCGCCGGCTCTACGCCCGGCTGATGGCCCTGGAGGTCGACCCCACGTCGACCGAGGGCGAGCGCCGGCTGTGGGAATTCGCCGAGCGGCTGCTGCCGCGCAGCGGTTTTTCTAACTTCAGCCAGGCGCTGATGGAGCTCGGCTCCTTGGTCTGCACGCCCAAGACGCCGCGCTGCGACGCGTGCCCCGTCGCCAAGCACTGCCGGGCCTACCAGGCGGGCGCGATCGAGAGCCTCGCCCCCGTCACCCGCAAAGTGAAGTTCACCGACCTGCGTGAGGCGGCGGTCGTGGTGCGCAAGGCAGACAAAGTCCTCGTGCGGCAGTGCGGCGAGGGCGAGCGCTGGGCCGGCCTGTGGGATTTCCCCCGGTTCGAGCTCGAAGCCGAATCGCCCGCCGGCGCGAAGTCAGAGATCACCCAGAAAGTACGCGAGCTAACGGGCGTCGCGTGCGAGCCAACCGAGAAGATCGCAACCCTCAAGCACGGCGTCACCCGCTACCGCATCACGCTCGAGTGCTACGAGGCGCGCCACACCGGCGGGCGGCTGCGATCGAACAAGGATTCGCCCGCCCAATGGGTCGCGCCGAGCGAGCTGGCCGACACGCCGCTCAGCGTGACGGGGCGCAAGCTGGCGGGGCGGATCGGCGGGTGAACCGGGGTCTGCGCGCAGCACTAGCCAATAAAGTCAAGCTGCTACTAAGCACCGCTGGATGACTGGATGAGTCGAAGTGCTTTTTTGCTCCCGTCTCGGACCCACGGTCTGGGCCACCGGTGTCAGTAGTAGCATGCCGAACTCGCCGAAACTGGTCCAACCGCTTGCGCGTATGAGAGGCCATGCCCCAGATCCGTGAGGAGGAGGCGGGGACGACGAAGTCGTTCGTGGGCGTGGCGACAAAACACATTGCCGCCGTCTGGACGAAAAGTCCGCACGCCGAGCCGCTCAGAAATCGCTCAGCACGAGTTCGAGTCTGTCGGCCGTGTCGTCTGTCACGTCTTCCAAGTTGCCGAGTGAGAAGCCTTCGGGGATTTCTTGCTCGTCCTCGGCCGCTGCGGTGAGGACGAGCAGCAGCAGGTCTTCGTCTGACGGCATAGCGAGGGTCTCTTCGAACGTCTGGTCATCCTCTATAGCGACCGAGGCCTGCGCGAGCCAAAGGGCAAAAACCTCGTCTGCGGCAGCACGGACCCTCTCTGGGGCAGGCTGCGGCTCGGCCAACGGCGTGAGGGGGCTTGCAGGCGAAACCTCGAACGCCGGAGTGGGCAGCGTGTAAGTAAAGCCGAAGTGGCTGACCCACACATCGTAGTCCTGGCGGGTGACGAATCCGTCGCCATCGCCGTCGGCGCCGGTGAGCGGCGTCACCGGCGTTGCTGTGTCGAGCGCATCTCGCCAGACCGTGAAGTCCGCTGCATCGACTACGCCGTTGCGGTTGTAGTCACCGGAGGCGGCGGTCACCGGGCCTTGGGCCTCGTAGGCGCCGATGTCGACGCCGCCGACGTTGCGTAGGAACCCACGTTGGTCGAAAGCTTCACTCGATGAGCCAGCGTTGAGAGCCGGACTCTCCGGCAGCAACGCATGGGTTCGTGTGGGGCCGCCATTATTGGCGAGCGGACCGAGTCGTGGGCTTATGACGCTGCTGACGGCGCCGATAACGTTGCCGTCGGCGTCGGGCGAACTGACAGGCGCCGCTGTGAGCATCGTACCCAGGTTGTTACCGATCAGGCTGAACTCGACCGTGAGCTCATTGGCTGGACCATTTAACGCCTCGAGATCGGGCGCCGTACCGCTGTCGTTGTTGCCGGCGACGATCGAGTTACGGATCGTGAGCCGTTCGTTGTCGTAAAAAACGCCCGAAAAATGGTTGACGCCACCTCCGACACCTCGGGCCGCGTTAGCCGTGATCGTGCTGCTGTCGATCGATACGGTCAAATCTTTCGTCCAAATGCCGCCGCCATGGGCGGAAAAGCCCGTCGTGGAGTTCTCGCTAATAGTGCTGCTGGTAATCGCCAATGAACTGTAGCTAGGCCTATGAATGCCACCGCCTCTTCCACCTATGCTTTCGCGGTCGTGATCGTCGTTGTATCCCCCGGCACCCGTGGTGTTCCCGCTGATGGTGCTGCCGGTAATGGCCAGCACACCCGAGCCAGAAAAACCTCCGCCGTTTCCGCCGTATCCGCCGTATCCTCCACCATAAACTTCTTTATAGGTCACTCCGCCGTCTCCGCCGTCTCCTGTAGTGTTCCCGCTAATAATGCTGCCAGAAATCGTCAACATGCTATTGCTAGAGCTAAAGAATCCTCCACCGTTTCCACCGTTTCCACCAAATGCACCAGCATAGACTGATCCGCCGAATCCGCCGTCTCCTGTGGTGTTTCCGATGATGGTGCTACCGGTGACCAACAGAGCGTCAGTGCTAGAAACTCCTCCGCCGCTCCCGCCGTGTCCGCCATATCCGCCGTATCCACCATTTCCGCCTCGCCCGCCGTCTCCCGTAGTATTCCCGCTAATAGTGCTATCGGTAATCGTTAGCGGACCAGTGCTATTGATGCCTCCACCAATTCCACCCATTCCTCCATCTCCTCCGAATCCGCCACCTCCACTGTCTCCGCCGTCTCCGCCACCTCCAGTGGTGTTCCCGCTAATAGTGCTGCCGGAAATCGTCAGCTTACCAGTGCTATAGATACCTCCGCCGTTTCCGCCACTCCCACCGTCTGCCATGTCGACGCCGTCTGCACCATCTCCTGTAGCATTGCCAGTGACGGATGTACTAAGCAGGGTAAGGCTTTCGCGGGAGAAGATCGCACCGCCAGATTCACCGGGATTCGCAAAGCCGACGCCCCTGGCCGTATCACCGCCGGTGAGGGTCATGCCGCTGAGCGTCACGTCGCGGAAGAGCCCCTCTTGCCCGTCGTCGATATTGAAGTGGCGGAAGCCATCGCCGGTAGCAGGCGTGTTGTCGGCGCCGTAACCCGCGTCGATGGTCAACAGCTGTTGCCCGGGGCCAACAATCACTACGCTTCGGGCGATCGTAGGAAGCTGCGAGCTGAGCAGGATTGTCTGATGGGTCGAGAAGAAGATCAAATCGAATGCAATCCCGTCAACGGACTGTTCATCGTCATTCGCACGGCGGATCGCTTCGCGCAAGGTTGTCGTGTCGTTGCCGTCGTCCATGTCATCGATGTCGGCCTTGCTGTTGACGACCAGGAGTGACGCTTCGAATGCGCCGATGTCGACTCCGCCGCCGTAGTTTCGAACGAAGGGCGTACCGCGTTGGTCAAAAGGTTCGACTACTGAATCGTCCCCTGCGTTCAGAGCCGGACTGCCCGGCAGAAGAGCGTGCGTCTTGGTGGGGCCACCGTTGTCGGCCAACTGGCCGAGCAGCGGGGCCTGGTCGAGCAGGTTACCAACGCCAGTCGACGTGACCAGGCCGGAGCCGGCCGTATCGCCGATTAGGCTGTAATTGATGGTGAATGGGCCAAGCAAGCGCACGTCTCCGTCCGAAAGGCTGTTCGCCACGATGCTGCTGCTGACCGTCGCCCTGCCTCTGCTATAGATTCCGCCGCCGCTTGTGTCGGCTGAATTCCCGGTGAGTGTACTGCTGGTGACAGTGATCGTCGCCGCGCCACTGTTATTGATCCCGCCGCCGCTTGAGCCGGCCGAATTTCCGGAGAGGGTGCTGCTGGTGAGCGTGAGGGTCCCCGTGCCTCTGTTACTGATCCCGCCGCCGCTAAGGGCGGCCGAATTTCCCGAGAGAGTACTGCCGGTGAGTGCCGTAGTGCCCCGGTTTATGATCCCGCCGCCACTGCCGCCGGCCGAATTATCGGAGAGGGTGCTGCTGGTGAGCGTGAGGGTCCCCGTGCCTCTATTACTGATCCCACCGCCGCTAAAGGCGGCCGAATTTCCCGAGAGGGTGCTGTTGGTGAGTTCGAGCCGCTCGAAGTTTAGGATCGCCCCACCTTCGAAGCTGCTATCACCCCCGGTGAGCGTCAGGCCACTAATCACGACCGTGATCTCGTTCTCAGAGTGACGGTCGTCGATCAGGAAGTGCCGGAAACCATCGTACGTGCCTAACTTATTGTCTAGGCCGTCGCCTGCGTCGAGCGTCAGCGGAACCGTCCCCGGTCCGGTGATCGTCAGGTCGTCGGTAATCTGCGGAAGCTCACCTACGAGCTCGATGATTTGAGCATTGTTAAAAAGCTGTCCGAACTCGATCGTGTCGGCCCCCGCATTCTGATTGGCATCGAAGACCGCCTGCCTCAGGCTGCCCGGCAGGTCGCCCGCCATGGTCACATCGCTGTCGTTCAGATTATTGACGGTGAACACCGCCAGCATACGACGGTCTTCGAGAGGCTCGAGGCGGAGTGGGCGGATGCGCGAAGCTCGGACCGAGAGTGGACGGTGTCTTGCATTTGAACGACTGCAGCGAGCCATAACGGGTTTCTCGAACAAGGTGGCAGGGATAGGAGTAACAGGAAAGTCCCCACATGAGCTATGCCCGGCTTTGTCGACTAATGGGCTAATCGAATACTTGTCTAACCGGAAGCCCAAAAGCTTTCTAGAAGGGCAACGACCGACCGTCACGGCCCTGCGGGAATCGCGAGTCTGATTCGTTACACGTGCACTGTTTTGGCTTCGGCCCCAACCAACCCCTGCGATCATCCACGTCGCTAAGTAGCAACTCGGCGCCGAAATTCGCACGAGCAGCCTGCCCTGCCCAATTGTGGCGATAGCGGGCATATCAGAGAGCGTCACCCTGAGCAGAAGAGACACCATAACCGCCGGGCTTGCCTCAACCGCGGCGGGTTGTTGTTTTCGCTAACTTCAGCGGTTTGGCACACCGCTGAAGATCCTTGTGTAGACCGAGTCCGCACCGCCGCGTGATGCTACCACGCAGCCCACCGCTCCAACTGCAACAACGGCTGGCGATATCGCCCAATGCCTTTATCACACCGCGTCGTAGCCATCGCCGCCGAGTGGCCTCGTGGCCTGCCCCGAGATTAAAGTAGTGCAGGCTTGCCAGGCGCAGCTTTCCCACGAGAATCTCACCACCCCAGCAGCCACTCGAGCGTGTGCCATGCAATGACGAGCAAAACGAGAACCCCGAGCGTGACCAGGGACGAGGGAGCGTGTCCGGGGGGTGTAGGCAAGTCGCCGAGCATGCCGGCATGATAGCCGTGTCGGCGGGCGATTGCGAATCGTCACCCTTGGCGCCGACTCACGCGCGCAGGATCTTCTCCATCGCTTTCCCCTTGGCGAGCTCGTCGATGAGCTTGTCCAGGAAGCGGATCTTTTGCATCAGCGGGTCGTCGACCTCTTCGACACGCACCCCGCAGACCACGCCCTTGATCAGCGATGCGTTCGGATGGAGCGCTGGGGCCTCTGCGAAGAAGGCCTCGAAATCGCACCCGCAATCGATCTGTCTCTTGAGGCCATCGGTGTCGTAGCCGGTCAGCCAGCAGATGATCTGATCGACCTCGTCCTGCGTGCGGCCTTTCCGCTCCGCCTTCTGCACGTAGAGCGGGTAGACCTTGGCGAACGCCATTCGGTAGATGCGGTGCTCGGGCATGGGCGGTCCTCTGGCAAGCGGTTAGCAGTGTGACTCGGCTGTCGCGGAAGGTTCGCATTCTTAGCATCGCCGAGGGCGTGGCGCCAAGCCGACCGCGGCGACGCTCCCCGCCCTGGCGGGCTGGGGCTCACGACCCACTCGAATCGTAATGCAGAAGGAGAGCCCCGTCCCCTCCGGGAGGGGAGGGCGCCCCCACCACGACCCGCGGCGCTCAAATCGACCACCACGAATTCCACCAGCCGATTCTCGACGCTTCCCTTCGCCATGAACCACCCCGCAACCGTAGGACCCGTAGGCGGTTACAACTAAATCGCGAACGGCCAAGAATCGCTGCTGCGCGCGCGGCCAAAAGCGCTTGACCACCCACGCTGGAGCAATGAGCAGGAGCCGCAAAACCGCCCAGCGCATGAAAAAGCCCCGGCCAAGCTTGGCCGGGGCTGCGGGGGATTCAGGCTGCCGGGTCGTCGCCGATCAGACCCCGTAGTCGGGGATCTGGAACGAGTCGCGGCCGATGCGCTTGCTCAGCTCGGCGGCGGCGTCGTTGTTGGTGAACGTCTCGGTCGCGGTGTCGAGCTCCAGGTCGGCGCCGAGCGTCAGGGCGCCGTCGCCCGAGTCGATGTCGATGCCGTTAGCCCGCAGGTGGCCGAACAGCCGGTCGACCGAGGCCGACATCAGCGGGTTGGCGGCGAATCGCTCGGCGATCTCCTCGGTGCGGGCTTTCTCGCCGACCTGGTGCGAGATCATGCCTTGGTGGCAGAGCGCGCTTGAGAGGTGGCCCTCCTGGATCTCGGCGTTGAGGATCGACGGGTCACGCGCCTCGACGCCCGCCAGGAAGTTGCCCGCCGGGTCGCCCGAGCCGGTCCAGTGCTTGATCTGCTCGCCGCGGTTGTCGTAGGCGGTCGCGCTGCTGTAGCTGTTGCCGGCGAAGACGTAGCCGTCTTCGCACTGCACGATCACGCCGATCTGCGAGCCGCGGAACTTGCCCATCGAGCGGCCCCACTGCTTCTGGCCCGCCTTGGAGACCGGCAGGCCGCGGGTCTCGAACAGCAGCGGCGCGGCCTTGTAGTCGAACAGCACGGTCTGCGAGTTCGGCGTGTTGCCGGCGTCGTCGTAACCGAGGCGGCCGCCGACGCTGATCGCGCGGGGCGCGAGCTGCTTCTCGCCGAGGAACCAGCGGGCGATGTCCATCTGGTGGATGCCCTGGTTGCCCATGTCGCCGTTGCCGGTGTTGGTGTCCCAGTGCCAGTCGTAGTGCAGCTTCGTGCGGTAGAGGTCGACCTTGTCGGCCGGGCCGCACCACAGGTCGTAGTCGACCGTGCCGGGGATCGGCAGCGGGGTGTCGCGTTTGCCGATCGAAGGCCGCGCCTTGTAGCAGGTGCCCAGGGCGTACTGGATCTTGCCGAGGGCGCCGCTCTGGACGTAGGCGACCGCCTCTTGCAGGCACTTGGACGAACGCGACTGCGTGCCGCACTGCACGATGCGGTTGTGCTTGCGGGCGGCGGCCACGAGCTGGCGGCCCTCCCAGATGTTGTGCGAGACGGGCTTCTCGACGTACACGTCCTTGCCGGCCTCGATCGCGGCGATGGCGATCAGCGAGTGCGTGTGGTTCGGCGTGGCGATCGACACGGCGTCGATGTCGTCGCGCTCCAGCAAGCGGCGGTAGTCGGTCTCGGTGTCGAGCTCGCGGCCGTAGTCCTTGCCGAACTTGCTGTTGGCCTTGGCGAGGACGTCTTGGTCGACATCGCACAGCGCCACGAGGTTCTTGTTGAACCACTCGATGTGCGACTTGCCACGGCCCTTGAAGCCGATCACGGCCATGCGGACGTCGCTCGGCGCCGTGGCGGCGCGGGCGACGGGGCCGAGGGCGGTTAACGCGGCAGCCGCGGCGGTGGCGGACAAGAAATCACGGCGGTCGATGCTCACAGAAAGGCCTCTTCGAGACGGCGTGTGGAAAGGAGGAAGGAGGGGGCCCTTGGAGACAAGGGCGGGATCGATCCATTGTAACAGCTCGGCGGGGCGTGGTGGGACCGGGGTACGGCCAAACCCGCCCCGCATTCGGGGGTTATGGGTGCGATGGCCAACCTTCCAGCCGCCGCCCGCCAGCGGCGAAAGGCCCCAGGCGGGCCGATGCGCCTAGCCGCTTGCCACAAGCCGCCCTGACCAATTCACCCCCCGAAACAAAGCCGCCTGAAACATGGCGGCTCAGCCGGCCGAAAAGCTCTCGCGCAGGCAGGCCATGCTCTGGCGGGCGATGGTCGCCGGGTCGGGCGTGTAGTCGAACACCTCGACACTGACCCAGCCGCCGTATTCGATCTCCTCCAGAGCGGAGGCGATCGGCTTGAAGTCGACCTCGCCCTGCCCCGGGCCGCGGAGGTTCGGGTCGTTGGCGTGGAAGTGGGCGAGCCACTCCTTGTTGTCGCGGACGATCTGGGCAATCGCCTCGCCGCTGCCTTTGCCGGGGGCCACTTCGCTCGCCATCGCCTTGACGTCCAGGTGCAGCTTGCACGCCGGGTGGTCGACCAGCTTGCAGAGCTCCACGCCCTCGGCAGCGGTGGTGACGAAGTTCGTCTCGGCCGGGCCGAGCGGCTCGAACGCGATCGTCACGCCGAGCGGGCCGGCCGTCTCGCACACGCCGTGCAGCACCTCGGCGGCGCGCTTCATCGCCTCCAGACGGTCCTCGCCCGGCAGCACCTCGCGCGCCTTGGGGCTGCCCCACACCATGACCTTGCCCCCCATCGCCGCGCAGACCTTGGCGAGGTGTCCGGCGAACGCCGCGGTCTTGGCGCGGAGCATGCGGTCGGGCGTGGTGAGGTGCAGGCCCTCGGGTTTGACCAGCAGCCAATGCAGGCCGATCACCTCCACGCCGTGGTCGGCTGCCATGCGGGCGATCTCGGCGCCCCGTTCTTCGGTCAGGTGCGTCGGGTCTTCGCACAGCGTGTAGGGGGCGATCTCGACCCCCTGGTACCCGGCGTCGCTCATGTCCTTGAAGGCTTCGTCGAGCGGGGCGTCTTGGTAGGTCTCGTTGCAGAGGGCGTAGCGGGGCACGGGGTCTCCTCGTTCATGGGGGGCTCTTCGGTCGCAGCCCCTATTGAAACGCATGACCCGCGATCGGGACAGCCTGCCCGAAAAGCAACTGGCGAGCCATGAGCCTAAGCGACCGGAGCGGCTCGCAGCACAATTGAGACGCGTCAGCCGCTCCGGTCGCTTACGCTCACGGCTCGCCTGGAATCACAAAAAGCCCGGCCGATTTCTCGGCCGGGCTTTCGTTTCCCCCCCTCAGCATGCCGGGCGGCGGAGTCTCCAGAAAGACTCGCGCCCGACGCCTCTAGCGATCCGGCGATTCGCCGGTGTTGGTCAGACTCAGAACTCGGGCGTGGCGAGCGGCTGCTCGAAGGTGACTTGCCGCACGACGCTCGCCGTGGGGCTGGTGTAGGCCACGCCGCTGCGGTAGCCGGCGAGCCGCTGGCGGTAGGCGCCGGCCGCTTCCTCGGGTGCCAGGGCGATCGCCCGCTCCAGCACCTCGGCGGCCTCGTCGTAGCGGCCCATGGCGGCCATCGCCGCCGCCGCGGTGTCGAGCGTCACGTCGCTCACCTCGTCGGTGAGTTTGCAAGCACGGTTCACGTGGTTGAGCGCTCCCTCCGGGTTGCGGACCGACTTGTCCGGGCAGGTGGCCTCGAGCCACGCCAGCCCGAGGAAGGCCGCCGGCAGCGAGTCGTTCAGCTCGATCGCCCGGCGGTAGCCGGCCGCCGCTTGGGCGTAGCGGCCCATGTCGGTGAGCAGGTCGGCCCGGGCGACCGCCACCTCGGCGTCTTCGGGCATCAGCAGCGACGCCGCGTCGGCGTGCCGGAGGGCCTCTTCGTGGCGACCCAGCAGGTGCAGCGTGCGGCCGCAGCCCTGGTGGGCCATCGCCAGGTCGGGCTGGAGCGAGATGGCGTGCTGGTAGGTTTCCACGGCCGCCTCGTACTCGCCGGCGAACACGTGCATCGTCGCTCGGAAGGCGTGCGGCATTGCGTCTTGCGGCTTCAGCTCGATCGCCGTGTCGAATCGCTCGGTCGCGGCGTCGTAGTCACCGGTGCGAGCCAGCAGCTCGCCGAGGGCGATGACCGCCTTGGTGTATCCGGGCTTCATCGCCAGGGCGTCTTCGAAGTCGAGCCGCGCCTCGGAGTCGTTTCCGGCATGGGCCTTCAGCTCGCCCCGCTTCAGGAACGACCAAGCCGCGAGCTGTTGGCTGTAACCGACGGCCGCCTCCGATTGGTCGATCGCCAGCACGTACTGGCAACGCTGGATGATGGTCGTGAGCTCCGCTTCGGTCTTCGCGTCCTTGGCTTCGGCGTGCGCCATGGCCAGCAGGCGGGCGGCCGCTTCGGTCGGTTGCTGGGCGTCGGCCGGCGCGTCGGACTCGACCGCCGGCGCCGCGGTGGCTTGTTCGCTGGCGGCGAGCGCCGGAGAGACCGGGCCCAACGGCGAGGCCATCTGCGTGGGCATCGGCGGCTCTAGCTGAGCCTTGTCGCTGATCACCACCGTCATCTCTTCGGGGGTCATCGCCGTGGTCGTCTCGTAGTCTAATTCCTCGGGGCCCGCTTCACCGAGGCCGGTGTCGCTGACCACCACCGCCATGTTCGCGGGGAACAGCGGGGTGGGCGTCTCTTGCTCGGGGCTCGTCTCGTCGCCGCCGGTGCGGCTGAGATCGGCGCCGTTGGGACCCGTGATGACCGGGCCCACCATCGCAGGGCCGTTGACCACTTCGGTGCCGAAGTCAGCCCGGGCAACCTTGCTCTCGGGCAACTTCATATCGGCGGCCTGCTGCTCGGCGTCGAGCGTGTCGCTGGCGAGAGCGAGAGAGCCGGGCGTCTCGACGATGTCGAACTCTTTGTCGGTCGGGATCTCGCTCCAACGCGGCGCGGTGGGCATCGGACGGGTGGCCATCGGACGGGCCGATAGGGCCAGCCCAGCCGCCTGCGGCCGCTGCCCGTTGGGTGTGTTGGCGGCGGATGCGTAGCGGTTGTTCGTCTTGCTCGGTTGGACCACCGGGCCGCTTAGCGACGGGCGATTCATCTCCGGGCGGTTGGCGAGCGAGGGCATGCGTTGCTGCGTCGGTGTGTCGCGAGCAAAGGTCGCTTGCGGGGCGTCGGTTTCGGGAGCGTCGGTTTCGGGAGCGTCACCGAAACCAAGCAGGCCGAGCAGTCCGCCGCCGCGTGTGGATTGGGCGGGAGCCGGGGCCATCGGCTGGGGCGTGCGGGCCGCGTCTTGCGGGGCCGCGGGCGAGCCGCTGCGGGCGAAGCTGCTAGCCTGGGGCTGGGCTCCGCCGCGGGTGGCGGGCTGGGCGATGCTGCGGCGTGTGGGCTGCGAGCGAACGACCTTCTCGGGCGCCGCGCTGGGCTGGGCCTCGTCCTCCGAGGCGAAGTTCGACTTGACCGCATCCCAAAGCGTGAACCGCTTCGGAGCCTGCGATTCGGCGGCGGAGGCGTTGGCCCCGCTCAGAACCGCAAAGCCTACAAAGCCTGCCCACGTACAACGCACAACTACACGACAAAGCGGCATCGGACCGTTCCCCTTCCTTGGAGCTTGAATCCACCATGGCGAGAGGCCTCCGCAGGATCGCCCGCCGAGGCGGGTGAGCGAGCGGGGCGCGGTCTCGCCACGCAGATAGAAGGATCGGACGGCCGGCGCCACTTGCGTGAAGCGAATAACCGAAGAAGTCGGCATTACCGGCAAAGCCGGTCGAGTCACCCCACTTTGCCGCTGCTAGTGCGAATCGCAGGGATGCTTAGAGCGGTTTTCGAATTGGTGTGGACGAGGGGGGAAGCGATTGGCGGCGTGGCGAGGAAGCCGAAGCAGGCAATGCGGTGCATTGTCGATGCAGGCTGACGAAGCCATGACGCCGATCGCGAGCCGAGCGTCTACACCTATGAGCAAACCGCTCTAGCGTGTGTGGCGGTGTGATTCGACTTAGATAAGGCGAAAGCAACGCTACGGATAGCGGTAGTGCGCTCTAGCGAGCGGCTTGCCCGGGGGCAACCTCGTGGCTGACCCGCTGGACGGCGGGCCAGTCGACCCGCTCCGTGAGATCGAGGTAGGCCCGCCCGGCACGGTACAGCTCGAGCCTCGCACGCAGCTCGCCGTGGGACGAGACGTGGGCGCCGGCGAGGGCGCGGCCCTGCAAGTCGGCAGCCTCCTCGTAACGGCCGCTGGCCGCCAGCGCCGCCGCCGCGGCGTCGAGTGTCCGCGGGTCGGTGGAGTCGCCAAGATTCTGCGCGCGGCGGGCGGCTTCGAGCGCGCGGGCCGGGTCGCGTAGCTGGCTGTCGGGGCACGTGGCCAGCACCCACGCGGCGACCCTGTAAGCGTCGACCGAACGCGGGTCGCTACGCAGGGCGCGCTTCAGGTCGGCGATCGACTCGGCGTGGCGGCCGAGCGTGGCGTGCAGCTTCGCCCGCGCGACGAGCGAGGGCGTGTGATCGGGCGTTTGCTCCAACGCGGCGGTGAAGTCGGCCAGCGCCCCGGCTGCGTCGCCCACGGTGCGACGGGCCGAGCCGCGCAGCTCGAGCAACTCGGCCGACGGCTCGGCGGCCGCCAGAGCGGCGTCGCAGTCGGCCAGCGCGCCGGCGGCATCGCCGGACCACAGCCGCATCTCCGCGCGGTTCTGCAGCGCAAGGGCGTCGTCGGGCCGCGCTCGGAGCAGCCGGCTGAAACCGGCGTCGGCCCGCTCCAGATCGCCCCGCTCGGCGAGGCTCACGGCGTGGTTGTGCAGGGCCCCCCAGCACTCGGCGTCGAGGCGCAGGGCGTGCTGGAAATCGGACAGCGCGGCGTCGTCGTCGCCGGCTTGGGCGTTGGCTAAGCCGCGGCGGTTCAGCTCTCGCGCCTTGCGGCGGTTCTCGCGTTTGGCGAGTTCGCCGGCCGACAGCGGCTGGGTTGCTAGCGATTGGGCCTCATGCGATTGCGTAGCGTGCGTCTGGACCGTCAACGACGCTGTGCCCTGGGACGGGGTGGCCTGGGACGGGGCGGCCTGGGACGGGGCGACCAGCGAGAGGCCCTGCTGCGAACGGCGGGGCTGGCTGCTCATTGCCATCGGCGTCGGCGGGGTCTCGTCGGTGGCCGGCGTGGGGAGCAGCTTGGGGGCGTTTGCGCGGGGGACCTCTTTCAGCACGCCGTCGAACGCCGCCGTGACGACCGCCGCGTTTGTTTCGACATGAATGGGCTCCACAGGATCCGAAGCCGGGGCCGCCGGCTCCTGGACTTTCGCTGCGGGGCGGCTGGTTGCCTGCGGCGCCGGCTTGGCGGGCAGTTCCATCGCTCGCCGCAGCCGCAGCTTGCTGGCGTTTGCGTCGCGGCCGCGCAGCTGCAACGGCTCGGCGGGCGACTGCGGGCTCGCGGTCGAGTCCAGGGCCTCGCCCGGGGCTAAATCCGTAGCCGCCTCCGTGGCTTGTGGCTGCGTGGGGCGGGGCTTCTTGCGGGGCGCGGGCAAGTCGAACGCCGAGCGGATCGCTTGGGCGCCGTCGGCCTGCGCGGGCTCGGCCGACGCCGGGGCGGCGGCGCCCAGGGTCGAGAGCAGCGCGGCGGCCAGCGCCCGGTTTCGGAGTCTCGCGTCCATGCGACGTTTCCTTGCGTGTGGAATCTATCCGGGGGCCGGCCCCTGCGGGCTTGTCAGCCGCTAGGCGTGTGGCCGTGTCATGCTGGTGGGCTCGAGCGCCGCCTCGAGTTCCTCGGGCGGGAGGACTTTTTGCTCGAGGCAGAGCTCGCGGATCGTCTTGCCCGAGGCGAACGCCTCCTTGGCCAGCGCGGCCGACTTCTCGTAGCCCACCAGCGGCGCCAGCGACGTGACCATCATCAGCGACTGGTCGATCAGCTCGCGGCAACGCTCTTCGTTCACCTCGAGGCCATCGAGCAGCTTGTCGACGAAGACGTTCGACGCGTTGGCCAAGAGCTTGACCGACTCCATGAAGGCGTCGATCATCACCGGCATCGCGACATTCAGCTCGAATAGCGAGCCGACGCCCCCCATGCCGGCCATCGTGACGGCCGAATCGTTGCCGACGACACGGCAGACCACCTGCATCATGCTCTCGCAGATGACCGGGTTCACCTTGCCGGGCATGATCGACGAGCCGGGCTGGGTGGCGGGCAGGGTGAGCTCGAAGATCGAGCAGCGCGGGCCGCTGCCGAGCAAGCGGATGTCGTTGGCGATCTTCGACAGCGCGACGGCGATCGCCTTCAGCTCGCCGTGCGCCTCGACGAACGAGTCCTTGGCGGCTTGGGCCTCGGGGTGGTTGGCGGCCTCTTCGAAATCGAGCCCGGTCGCCGCGTGCAGGCTGTCGCACACCTTGGCGGCGAACTCCGGGTGGGTGTTGATGCCGGTGCCGACGGCCGTGCCCCCGATCGGCAGGTTCTCCAGCAGCCGCGCCAGGGCGCGGCCCGCGCGGGTGGCCGAAAAGCGCGCCTGCGCGGCGTAGCCGCCGAAGACTTGGCCGACGCGGATCGGCGTGGCGTCCATCAGGTGGGTGCGGCCGATCTTGACGATCGCGTCCCACGCTTCGGCCTTCGCGTCGAGCGCCTCGCACAACCGGTCGAGCGCCGGGATCAGCGAGCCGTGGATCTCGCAAGCGGCGGCGATGTGCATCGCCGTGGGGAACGTGTCGTTGCTCGACTGGCCGTCGTTCACGTGGTCGTTCGGGTGGACCGCGTCCTCGGCGCCCTTGGCCCCCAGACCGAGGCCGAGCTTCTGGTTGGCGAGGTTGGCGATCACCTCGTTGGCGTTCATGTTCGTCGAGGTGCCCGAGCCGGTTTGGTACACGTCGACCGGGAAGTGATCGTCGTGCTCGCCGGAGGCGACCTCGTTGGCGGCCTCGACGATGGCGGCGGCGCGGCGCTCGTCGAGCTTGCCGAGGGCGAGGTTCGCCTCGGCGCAGGCGGCCTTGAGGCGGCCGAACGCGTGGATCACGACCGCCGGGACGGGCTCGTGGGCGATGGGGAAATTGTCGACCGCTCGCGCGGTCGAGGCCCCGTACAACGCGCTCTCGGGCACGCGCATCTCGCCCATCGTGTCTTTTTCGATCCGGTAGCCGTCGCTCATGTGTTCGCTCGGGGAGTGTCTTTTCGTCACGGGAGGGTTTGCCCGACGCAACCCTTGGGCGCATGCTATCAGGCTCCCCGCGACGCGCCGATCGTAGGGAAACCGGCCGATCGACGGAATGCGGATCGGCCGGCGGGCCTACCGAACGCTCCCCATTACACAATCCCGCACCACGCCCCCCCTTTATGTCCGTTCTCGACAAGATCGTCGCCACGAAGCGCGAGGAGATCGCCGCCGCCAAGCTAGCGACGCCAGCAGACGAGCTGCGGCGGGCGGCCGAGCGGGCCCCGGCGCCGCGGGACTTCTTCGCCGCCCTGGCCCAAGAACGCCCCCGCGACGGCGGCCCGATCAAGCTGATCGCCGAGGTGAAGAAGGCGAGCCCGTCGGCGGGGCTGATCCGTGAGGACTTCGACCCCATCGAGATCGCACGGACCTACGAGGCGCACGGCGCCAGCTGCGTGAGCATCCTGACCGACGAGCCGTACTTCCAGGGCAAGCTGGAGTACCTCCGCGACGCCCGCGCGGCGATCGGCATCCCGGCGCTCCGCAAGGACTTTATCCTCGATGAATACCAACTGCTCGAGGCCCGCAGCGTGGGCGCCGACGCCGTGCTGCTGATCGCCGAGTGCCTCACGCCCTCGGAGCTGAAGGACCTGCACGACGCGGCGGTCGCGCTCGGCATGACGCCGCTCGTGGAGCTCTACGAGCCGGAGAACCTGGACGCCGTGCTGGAGAGCGGCGCCCGGCTGATTGGGGTCAATAACCGCGATCTGAGGACCTTCGAGGTCGACCTCGGCCACACGCTGCGGATGCGCGAACGGGTGCCGGCCGACCGTCTGCTGGTAGGCGAGAGCGGCGTCAAGACGCACGACGACGTGCGTCGGCTCGCCGACGCGGGCGTCGACGCGATCCTCGTGGGCGAGTCGCTCACGCGCGAGGCGGACATCGGCGCGGCGGTCGACCGGCTCATGGGCAGGTGACGGCTTGACGCTCCTCACTTCGCCCTAGGTGGCCACTCCTAGGTCCGGCCTAATGTTTCTGGGGCTAGAGCGAATACAAGTCGTATTCACCGTACTCGTCTTTGATGGCATTGATGTCGTGCGGCTCGTTGCTAACCACGTTGTCGACAACACGCAGGATCCCGGCCTGCTCGAAATCGTCGATGTACCAGGGGCTCTCCCCATTCAGTGTGTAACCCCACGGCGAGAGGTATTTTTTGATCAGGTACTCCAGCCACTCTTCGCCAAAAATAAACTTCTCGTTCTTGTCCCATTCCAACCCGGAGCGATCTTCTGTCGGAACCCACTGGCAATAATAGGTCGGCGGCTTTCCGTCGCCACCTGGTTCGCCGTTCTCATCTTGGTGCTCGGTATCGTTGAACTCGAACAGCTCGTTAGCGTGTTCGTTTTCTAGCTTGCGATCGAACGCAAACGGCCGCAAGTAGATGGTCGAGAAGCCCATTGTGACCTCGCGTGAAAAGAGTATCGCGATGATTTAGTTGCAGGCCGTTGTTATATCGATGCCGCTGTCGATATACCATCAAAAAAGAGCCCCAGCCTAACGTGGCCAGGGCTCTTTGGGTGTCTTATACTACGAGTCGCTCGCGGGCGATCAGGCCTCTTGGCCGACCTTCCAGAGCGTGAAGCCCTTGATCGTCATGCCGCCGGCGCTGGCGACCTTGCCGACCGTTTGCTTGTCGTCTTTGACGAACGGCTGCTCGCTGAGCACGCTCTCGGCGTAGAAGTTGCGCATCCGGCCCTCGACCATCTTCTCGATGATGTTGTCCGGCTTGCCCTCGGCGCGGGCGGCCTCGATGAGCGTGGTGCGTTCCTTCTCCACCAGGGCCGGGTCGAGGTCGTCCTTGCTCGTGGCGGCCGGCTGCATGGCGGCCACGTGCATCGAGATGTCCTTCGCCAGCTCGGGCGTGCCGCCTTCGACCTCGAGCAGCACGCCGCTCTTGGCGTCGAAGTGGACGTAGCCGCCGCAGGCCGAATCGGCCCGCTTGATGCGGGTGAGGTTGAAGACCTCGCGGATGCGGTTCTCGAGGTCTTCCTTCACGTCGCGGAGCTTCTTGCCCGAGTCGCTCGGCGAGGGCTGATCCCACAGCTCGTCGGGGGTCGCGGCGCCGGGGCCGGTGGCGAGCTGCTTCGCCAGGTCGTTGACCAAGGCGACCACTTCCTCGTTGCCGGCCACGGGGGCCGATTCGACCTGCAGCTCGACGATCGCGCCGACGCCGTCTTCGATGCTCGTGTAAACGGCCACGCGGCCCTCTTCGGTGACGCGGTCGCGGCGACCGTCCATCAGCTTCACGCCCTTCTCACGCAGCGCTTGCTTGGCCGCTTCTTTGTCGCCGCCGGACTCGACGAGCGCCTTCTTGCAATCCATCATCGGCAGCTGCGTCTCTTCGCGCAGCTCCTTGACCATGGCCGCCGTGATCTCTGCCATCGGGGGGATTCTCCTCGTGGGCCGGCGCCCTGAGGGGCCGGCGCGGGTGGGGGGTTAAGGTGGTACGGCGCCGCCGTGGGGGCGAAACCCGCTCGTCGACGAGCGGGTCTCTTGCGCGACGCCTGGGTGTCGAGGTGGCTTTGGTTGTCGGCGCCGGGGGGCTTGTCGCCCCACAACGCTGACGGGCTCACTCGCCAGACGTGGCGACAGCCTCGGTCTTGTCGGCAGCCGGCTCGGCGGCCGCAGGGGCCTCCGTGGCGGCGGGCTCGGCCGGGGCGGCTGGTGCGGCGGCGGGGGCAGCTGCGGCTTGCGGGGCGGCTGGCTTCACGTCGGCGCCCTCGTTGGCGGTCTGCTGCTGGGCGGCGGCCTGAGCCTTGCCGGCCAGCACCGCGTCGGCCAGCAGCTTGGCGATCAGCTCGATCGAACGCAGGCTGTCGTCGTTGCCCGGGATCGGCAGGTCGACCGTGTCCGGGTCGCAGTCCGTGTCGATCAGCGACACCACCGCCACGCCGAGCTTGCGGGCCTCTTTGACCGCGTTCTTCTCTTTGCGGGGGTCGACCACCACCATGCACTCCGGCAGGCGGGTCATCGTCCGCATGCCGTTCAGGTTGCGGTAGATCTTGCGGTACTCGCGGTTGAGCGTCGACTGCATCTTCTTGGAGTACGACTGGATGCCTTCGCCCTGGCGGATCAGCTCCAGCTCCTCGAGCCGCGAGAGGCGGTCGCGGATCGTGCGGAAGTTGGTCAGCGTGCCGCCCAACCAACGCTCGGCGACGAAGGGCATGCCGCAGCGAGAGGCCTCACGCTCGATCGTCTCGGCCGCCTGACGCTTCGTGCCGACGAACAGGATCAGGCTGTTGCGCGACGCGACGTTCGCCAGGTACTTCTTGGCCCGCAGCAGACCCTTGATGGTCTCGCGGACGTCGATGATGTGGATCGTGTTCTTGCGGGCGTAAATGTACGGCCGCATCTTGGGGTTCCAACGGCTCGAACGGTGGCCGAAGTGAACGCCCGCTTCAACGAGGTCTTTAACGAGGGTCGACATCACAATTCTCCAGTGGAAGGGCACACCGGCTCGCACCGCTTGGGGCCCAGGTCGAAACCTGAGCGGCAGCGGCAATCCGGCGTTGGCAGCGATCGGCCGAGAGGCATTCAGTATCACGAGCACTCCCCCCGGGCCGTTCGGGGGGTCGCGAGTCCAGCCAGAATATCGGTTTTCACACCGGGGGTCAATCAGCGTAAGCGTCGCTTAAAAGACTCTGCAGCGAGAATTTAGGCGTTTTCGGGCCATCTGCTCCGGGCGCTGACGCTGGCGGCTCGCCGGCGAGCCTCAGGCATGGATCTCGCGGAGCCCCGCCAGGGCGTCCTCGTGCAGGTGGGCGTTGGTCGCCACCACGCCGCGGTTGCCCGCCAGGGTGCGGCCGTATCCGAAGTCGAGCGGCCGGCCTTCGAGGTCGGTCACGCGGCCCCCGGCCTCTTCGACCACGATCGAACCGGCGGCTTGGTCCCAGATCTTCTCCTGGTAGTCGGGGCGGTCCTCCGAGAGCAGCCGCACGATCATCTCACCCCCGCCGGCGGCCAGTACGGCGTACTTCGCCTGGCTGTCCATGCCGACCGGCTCGGCGGCGATGCCCATCGCCAATCCCAGGTGGTCGATGGCGCCGAGGTTCGTGTGCCCCTTCTCCACCGAGCGGAGCATGCGGGTGCGTGTGGGGTCCGACTCGTCGGAGACGCTCAGACGGCGCCAGTCGTCGCCCGCGCCGTCGATCGGCTGGACCCAGGTCCCTTGGCCGCGGGCCGCGACGAGCAACGCCCCGGCGCCGCCGCGTTCGGGCCTGAGGCCCTCGGTCGTGACCGCCAACTCGGGGCAGCCCAACACGCCAATCTGCACCTCCCCCCCCTGGATCAGCCCCAGAGCCACGGCGTATTGGTCGCCGCGGAGGAAGCCTTTCGTGCCGTCGATCGGGTCGAGGGTCCAGTAGGCGTCGGGCCAAGCGTCTGCTTCCCAGTCGCTGGCGCCGCAGTCGATCCACTCGCACACCTGGGCGGGGGTGGCGTCGGGGAGCGACTCGCGGACGAACTTGAGCACCTGCTCGAGCGTCGCTGCGCCCGATTCTTCGCGCAGGTCGGCCGCCGACTCCTCGCCCACGAGCAGCGCGCCGGGCAGGGCCGTCTCGAGCCGCCGGGCCACCACGGCCTGCGAGGCGAAATCGCCCACCGTCACAGGAGACTTGTCCCCTTTGGTGAGGGCGTCGGTCACCATCTCGGCTTGCACACGCCGCGCCAGGCGGGCGGCTTCGCGCACGGCGTCGCAGGCGAAATCGATCTCGGGGGTCCGTTTCAGCATCGGGCGTCTAACAGGGGAGAAAGTGCGGGGAAGATCCTTGCCTGGGGCCGCGGACGGCCCGTCAATCGGGCTAGCTTAGGCGCCCGCCGGGCGGCACGCCAGTCGCTCTGCCCGGCGGGTTGCTTCGTGGGCGGCATCGGCGTTGACCCCTGGAGGGGCGTTTGCAAAACTCCGCGCTGTTTGCCATTTCGCCATTTCCATCCAATCCGCACGACCACGGTCCCACCATGCCCAGCCTCCTGCGCAAGCTCACGGTAATCGCCACGCTTTCGTCAGCCGCAATGGGAGTGGGGTGCGGCGGCTCGGACACGCCGCCAGCTTCGTCTAGCAGCACTCCATCAGGCGCGCCCGCGGGTCCGACGCTCGGCAGCCCCACCGGGGGCCCGATCGGCGAAGCCGCCCAGGCGTTCATGCGGGCGGTGATCGAGGGCGACACGGACATGGCGGCCCGGCAGCTCACCCCGGCGGCCATTGAGCTGGCCGAGCAGGGGGGCGGCTTCTCGCCGGTGGGCTTCGACATCGAACGATTCACCATGGGCGAGGTGCGGCAGGTCTCCGACACCGAGGCCGCCGTTCAGTTCACCCTCTCCGAGCCGGGCGCCGAAGTGACCGAGGAGATCTGCTGCCTGATGCGCTACGAGGGCCAGCGCTGGGGCGTGGCTGGCGTGGCGGCCGAGATCGGCCCGGGCCAGCCCCCCGCCGTGATCAGCTTCGAAACCCCTGAGGGCTCTCCCCCCGCCCAGCCCGATCCGAGCCGCTTCGTCGACCAGCCGGCCGGCGACGCGACGCCGCGTACGGCGCAGGCCCCGGGCGAAACAGCGGTGCGCTGAGGCCGACTTTCCGCCTCCCCGAGTCGCCCCGCCAGCCGCGTGGACGCGCCCGATCGCTTGTCTTGCCGACGCGATTGGGGCGATCGCACCGGTTGCGCCGCGGCGTGTGTCCACCCAGGCGTGGGCTTTCTCCACATCGGCAGCGGCCGCAGGGCTAAGACCCGCTCCGCGAGCGAGCTCACCGACCGGTGGTTTAGCCGGGTTTCCACGGGGTGGGGGTGCTTGACATCCCCACCGAGACTGGTAGCCTCACCCTCGTAGGCGGCAAAAGCTGCGCATCCCTCCCGGATGCAAATTTTTGCCAGCACGCCAAATACGAGCCATCCTTCAGTCGTGTGAGACGAGCTTCGACCCACCCCTGACGAGCGGCGCCCCAGGCCTTACGTGGCCACCCCCTGCTGCTCAGCTTGTCTCTTTTGTTTGTTTTGCGTTTTTTGACCCACCTGGTTTGAGGGAGTAAGACGATGCGTTTCCAGAAGTTCGTGCAGGCCGCCCTGGTCGCGGCGTTGTTTGTTTCGGCCGCCGCCAGCGCTGAGGCTGGGCTGTTCGGCTGCTTCAAGAAGAACGATTGCTGCGAGCCGGCCTGCGAGCCCGTTTGCTGCGAAGAGGCCGCTCCGGTCTGCTGCGAGGAGCCCGCTCCCGCGCCGTGCTGCGAGCCGGTTGTTGAAGAAGCCCCCTGCTGTGCCCCCGAGCCGACTTGCTGCGAGCCCGAGCCGTGCTGCAAGAAGCACCACTTCGGCGGCAAGCTGAAGGGTCTCTTCAAGCGCTTCCGCGGCAACGACTGCTGCGAGCCGGTCTGCGAGCCCGCCTGCGGCTGCTGAGCTGTACAAGCGGCCTTTGCTAGCACGCCTTAGCGAGCCGGCGAAGCGCCCGACGATCGAAGAGACCCCGCTGCTCGGCAGCGGGGTCTCTTTTTTTGTGCCCCCGCCGTCAACGGGCGGTTCGGGTCGTCGTGTCTGCACCGCCCTGCTAAGCTCCGCCGCGATTGTCTCGTTGCCCCCCTCCGGCTCGCCGTCCGATGCCCTTCAAAGTCGATCTCGACCTCTACCACGGACCGCTCGACCTGCTCCTGTACCTGGTGCGGAAGGAGGAGGTCGAGATCGCCGACTTGCCGCTCGCCGAGCTGACCGAGCAGTACCTCACGTACGTCGCCCTGCTCGAAGCGATCAACGTCGATGCGGTGGGGGACTTCCTCGAGGTGGCGAGCACGCTGCTGGAGCTCAAGTCGCGGATGGTCCTGCCGCGCGCCGACGACGAGCAAGACGACACGCCCGAAGAGCCGAGCGACGGCGTCGACGAGCGGAACCTGGTCGAGCGTCTGCTGGAGTTCAAGAAGTACCGCGACGCGGCCGCCGAACTCGAGGAGCGCGGCGCCCAGTGGCGGCTGCGGTTCGCCCGTCGCGCGAGCCGCGCCCCGGCGCCGCGTGGCGAGCCGGCCCAGCAGCCGATCGAGGGCGTCGAGCTGTGGGACCTGGTGAGCGCGTTCGGCCGCGTGATGCGCGACAAGCTGGCCCCCGGTCCCGACCCGCACGCGGTCCGCTACGACGGCACGCCGGTCCACGTGTTCATGCGCCGCGTGCACGAACGAATCGTCGCCGAGGGCGAGCTCCGCTTCAGCGAGCTGTTCCCGGAGCAGGTCCACAAGTCGACCTTGGTCGGCGTGTTCCTGGCGGTGCTCGAGCTGGTCCGTCACCGCCACGCCGTGGCGGTCCAGGGCCGTCGCTACGGCGACATCGTCGTCGGCCCCGGCCCCGAGCCGCTGGCCGCCGAACTGCGGGCGGTGAGCTCAGCGGGCGAGGAAACGGACGCGGCTTAGAAGAAAAGCGGGGGAACCGCCAAGACGCCAAGACGCGCTAAGCGGAACGGACGCCCTGGCTTGCAGTGACCTTATTGTGAGCGGGACAAGTTTGTTGCGGGAGGCGTCTCCTGCAGCCATGCTCTCCCTCAAACGCAAGCAGCCCCAAGATCGAGTGCGCGGCTCGTTTGGCGAGTCTTGGCGTCCTTGGCGACTTGGCGGTTCTCACTGCTAGCCCACGCTGGGCCTCGGGTTTCGCAGTAGTTAAGATGCGGGGCTTCGATTGCGTCCCGCCCCCCCGACTCTCGCCCATCTCCCCTATGGTCAACAACGCCCCGGTCAAGACGCTCAAGCACGGCGATCTGACGATCGAGGGCTATTCGCGCGCGGCGGTGCAGAGCTACTGGCGCGTGCCCGAGCTGAAGCTCGGCTTCGACCTCGGCGCCCAGCCGTGGGGCTTCATGGGGACCGAGACTTGGTTCATCACGCACGGCCACCTGGACCACATCGCGGCGTTGCCGGTCTACATCGCGCGGCGGCGGATGATGAAGATGCCGCCGCCGGTGATCTACCTGCCGACCGAGACGATCGATCCGGTCCGCGAGATCCTCAAGAACTTCACGCGGCTCGATCGCGGCCGCATGCCGTGCGAGCTGAAGGGCGTGGCGCCGGGCGACGAGATCACGCTGTCGCGCGAGCTGGTCGTAACGGTCTCGGCCGCCAAGCACACCGTGCCGGCCGTGGGGTACTTGGTTTGGGACCGCCGCAAGAAGCTCAAGCCGGAGTACACGGGGCTCAGCGGCGAGGAGATCCGCGACCTGCGCAAGGCGGGCAAGGAAGTCTCGGCCGAGATCCGCACGCCGCTCGTGGCGTACCTGGGCGACAGCGCCCCGAAGGGACTCGACGAGTGCCCGGCGATGTACGAGGCCATGATTCTGATCGCCGAGATGACGTTCGTCTCGCCCGAGCACCGCAAAGAGAAGATCCACAAGTTCGGCCACATGCACCTCGACGACTTCGTCGATCGCAAGGACCGCTTCCAGAACGAGCTGGTGATCGCCGGGCACCTGAGCACGCGTTACCACCCCCGCCAGGTCGAGCGGATGGTCAAAGCGGCGCTGCCGGACATGCTCGACGGGCGGCTGCATCTGTGGCTATGAAACGGCGGCTCTGAATCGGTGGCTGGGAGAGGTTTCTGCTGGGGCGGCGCTCTCCGCTTACTTCGTGCGCGGCTCCGGTCAAACGTTTCGTCGAGTCGTTGCCCCGAGCCGCGCACGCAGTAAGCGGAGTACGCCACAAAAAAGCTAGGCGTGATTCCACTAGCCCCGCCGTGGGTCTACACTAGGGGCCAAGCCCCAGGCGGAACCGAGGGCTTTTCACCGAGTCCCTCCCACCACGCTGGCCCCAGCGCACGTGCAGGTTCCGCTCAAACGATTGCTCACCACGCTGGTCTTCTTCCTGACCACGTGCGCGCTGGCGGCCACGGTCTACATGGCCCACGGCTGGGAGGCGGCCGACGCCCTGTACATGGTCGTCATCACGATCTTCGGCGTCGGCTACGGCGAGGTCCGGCCGATCGACACGCTCACCCTGCGCACCGTGACGATGATGCTCATCGTCGTCTCTTACGGCTGCGTCATTTACATCGCGGGAGGGTTCATCCAAATGGTGATGGAAGGCGAGATCAACCGCGCACTGAGTCGCCGACGCATGACGCGCGGCATCGACGAGCTCGTCGGGCACACCATCTTGTGCGGCTTCGGCCGGGCCGGGCGCATCCTCGCGCTGGAGCTCAAGCAGGCCGGCGCCCCGTTCGTCGTGATCGATCAGGACGAGGCCAAGCTCAACGACGCCGAAGCCCAGGGCATGCTGATCCTCGAGGGGAACGCCATCGAGGAGGACGTGCTCACGCGCGCGCGGGTCCACGAGGCCCGCGTGCTGGCCACGGTGTTGCCGGACGACGCGGCGAACGTGTTCATCACGCTCACGGCGCGCGAGCTGAGCCCGGAGCTGGAGATCATCGCGCGGGCCGAAAACCCCTCGACCGAGAAGAAGCTGCTGCGCAGCGGGGCCAACCGGGTGGTGCTGCCGGCCGTGATCGGCGGGCAGCGGATGGCGCACCTCATCACACGCCCCGGCGCCGAGGAGATGCTCGCCGACGCCACGGGCCAAGCCGACCTGCGGCATGAGCTGGAGCAGATCGGGCTGAAACTCGACGAGTTGCCAATCGCCGCGGGCTCGCCGCTCGACGGCGGCACGGTGGGCGACATCGATCTTAAGGGGAACCGGGCGTTTCTTGTTGTCGCGGTGCGACGCGCCGACGGCGGCGTCGCCGTCGACCCACCCGCCGAGTTTGCGCTCACGGGGGGCGACACGGTCTTGGTGTTGGGGCACGCCAACGAGCTGCCGCAGCTCGCCCGCCGCTACGCGGCGACTAAGGAAATCCTCTACCGCGGCGCGCGGATGCAAACGCCGGAATGACATCGACAATTGGTGGTTTCTACCTACTTGCGAATTGTGGTTTCCCGACAATCACTAGGTCAGGCATGCCATGACCGGTAATTTGTTGATCGCCATGCGACCAACGGCCCGCCCCCTCAGCAGTTGCTACGGATTCGCGCGGCGTCGGCGGGACTCCTGTGCTATTTTTCTGCGGTCGCCAAGGCTCAGCACGCTAGGCGACTTGTATCAGTTATCTCCTCGATCCCATCGATTCCCGCCACGATGCACGCCGTCAACCGTATCCGCTTGCTAACGTGCGGCGCCGTGTTGGTCACGGCCTTGGTGATCGGTTTGATTTCGTTGGGTGGATTCCGGGCGCTTGTTAACGAGCAACAGCGGCTGAGCCTCGAAGACCTCGTGCAGAGCGAGTCGCGGCGCCTGGAGCTGGCGCTGCACGAGCTGAGCAACGACGTCCGGCTGCTCGCCTCGCTGCCGATGACCAATTTCGTCGCCGAGTCGGCGATCGCAGACGACGAGGCCGCCACCGCACAGGGCGATCGGAATCGCACGTATCTTGCCGACATCTTTGCCGAAGCGCTCCACGCCAAGCTTTACTACGAACAGATCCGTTTCATCGGGGTCAAGAACGACGGCAAGGAAATCGTGCGCGTCGACCGCGACGGAGGCGGGCTGCCGCTGAGGGTTTCGGATGTCAGGCTGCAACCGAAAGGGGGCCGCGACTACTTCCTTGGCGCGATGCGGATGCCTCCGAGCGGTGTTTTCTTCTCGCGTATCGATCTGAACCGCGAGCACGGCGAGATCGAGGTCCCCCACCGGCCGATGCTCCGGGCGGCGGTCCGTGTCAACTCGGCGGAGGGCGAGCCGCTGGGGGTCGTCGTCGTCAACCTCCACATCGGGAGATTCCTGGCGGACTTGTACGACCTGGAGAACCAGCCCCACGATTTTTACATTACCAATAGCGACGGCGACTACCTGCTGCACCCCGACCCGGCCAAGACTTACGGATTCGATCTGGGAACGCCCCACCGGCTGCAAGACGAGCACCCCGAGGCGACCGCCCTGTACGAAAGCGACGCACGGTCGTTAACGATTCAGCTAACCGACGACACCGCATACAAGGGGCTGCTGCACTACCGCAAGGCGGAGCTCTTTAAAGACGACCCGCAGCGCTACGTGGTGTTGGGCGTCGCCGCTTCGGACGAGGCGTTGAACAAAGGGATGAGCGGCGTGTTTCGCCGCGCCGTGGGGGTGACGACCCTGCTCATCGGCGCCGCCGTGCTGGTGGGGGTGATCGCGGGCCGCATGCAGACTAGGCCGTTGGAAACGCTCACCAGCGCAGCCCAAAAGCTCGCCCAAGGCGAGGCGATGCCGACGCTCCCGACCCGTCTCAACGACGAGGTGGGCGACCTGGCCCGCGCGTTCAAGCAGATGGCCGACACGATTCGCCAGAAAGAGGCGGAGCTGCGCGAATCGAACTCGCGGCTCGAGATCGCCAACGAGGACCTGGAGCACTTTGTCCACATCGCGGCCCACGACCTGCGTGAGCCGCTGCGCAAGCAACGCAACCTGATCGACTTGATCAGCGAAGACCTGCCGACGGGATCCAATCCGGAGGAAACCGAGGAACTTCTCGGCTGCGTGTCCAAGTGCTCGCTCGACATGCAAGCGCTGATCGACGACTTCCGGGCGCTCTCGCATCTGAAAGAATCGCACTTGGCCCGCGAACCAGTGGCGCTCGACGCGCTCATTTCCGAGGTGCTCCCGACGTACGAAGAAGAGCTCAGCGAACGGAATGTGGTTGTCCGTTTCGATGAGTTCCAGGCCCGGCCGCACGTCTACCCCGGCTTGGTATCTCGGTTGTACGACAATCTCATACGCAATGCGCTGCGGCACACCCAAATCGACGGGTTCACCCTCGCATTCACCGCCACGCAACTCGAGGATCATTCGTGGCAGTACGGGGTTAGCAACACCGGCTCCTCGATCCCCGATGGTAAACGCAACGAGTTCTTCAAGCTGTTTCGCAAGTCGGCCGACTCGGAGGGGAGCGGCGTCGGCCTGAGTATCTGCAAGAAAATCATCGACCGCCATCGCGGCAAAATCGCGGTCGACTCGGAAGGCAGCACGGTCCACGTACGCTTCACGTTTGGCGGAGGAGCCGATGACGACAAAATTGGCTAGCAGCAACGAGCTCGTCTTTGTTGACGACGACGAGATGGAGGTGATGCTCATCCGGCAGTACCTCGAACGCTCACAGATCGAGAACAAGTTGCTCGCGTTCGGCTCGGGCGAGGAGCTGCTCGAGCACCTCTCGGCGATCACCGACGCCGCCGACGGCCATCCCTCGCTCTTGCTGATCGACGTGCGTATGCCCTCGATGGACGGGTTCGAGGTAACCGAGGCCGTCCGGCGACTGCCGAATTACGACGAGCTGCCGCCGATCATCATGTTCTCGAACTCCGACAACCCGGCAGACATCGCGCGTTCGAAGGAGGTCGGCGCCGACGAGTACGTGATTAAACCGACCGACGGGCCGGCCTACATCGAGTTCCTCAACTCCTTGGTCCCCGAGGGTTAGAGAGGCCGCTGCGCGTTCGAGCGTTGAGGATTCCCACCCGGTCCACCCTTGCGGAGAAATAACGGCTTTCCACAAGGGCCGATGCCGCTCCGCTTGTCGGTTAAGTCACTCCACCTGGTCGCGGCCGGCACGGCAACGATGCGCTGCTCAATAAAGACGCGTTATGCAACTGGGGATGAATCCACCACGAGATTTGTAATCCGACGCGACTCGCATGAAGTAGGTTTTTAAAGCCGCCTTCTGATTGTTTACGAACCGGCCAAAGCTCAGAGATAGCGGCAAGACAAAGAATCGCCCTCATGCACGACGTCAACCGAATCCGTTTGCTCACCTGTGGCTCCGTGCTGATCACGGCCGTGGTGATTGGCCTGGTCTCGCTCGGCGGCTACAACGCCTTGTTCATCGATCAACAGCAAGTGAGCTTGCAGCACCAAGCGACCAGCGACGCCAGGTTGCTGGAGCTGTCGCTCGACGAGCTGCGCAACGACGCCGCCCTACTCGGCAGGCTGTCGCTCACCAAGTCGCTGCTCGAGCGCGTCGCCGCCGGCGACACAGCAACAGCCGATCGCGATCGATTGGCCGAGTACTTCGAGCAGATGATCCGCGCTAAGAAGCACTACAAGAAGGTGCGCGTGTTCGACGCCAACGGGATGGAGCTCCTCCGGCTCAACCGACACGAGGGGGTCGTTTGGCGTGCGGCCGATACCGAACTCCAGCTGAAGGGCCATCGCGACTTCTTCCAAGAAGCGATGGAGGTCCCCCCGAAGCGGGTATACGTCTCCAAGATCAACCTGAACCACGACCAAGGCGGCATCGAGGTTCCGCACCGGCCGATGCTCCGCACGGCGCAACGGATCGACGGGCAATCGGGGCGGCCGATAGGCGTGGTTGTGATCAACATGCACTTTGGAGAGTTCATCGATAACCTCCTCGACCTGGCCGACGACACGCGTCTGCGGTACATGACCAACGACAGCGGCGACTATCTGGTTCATCCCGACGAGTCGAAGACCTACGGTTTCGACCTCGGCAAGCGCCACCGCATCCAAGACGATCACCCTGCGATCGCTGAATTCTTTAACGACGACTCGGACTCGACCACGATCTGGAACGATCGGGGCGGGACCGACGGGGGCCGCGTGTTGGTCGTCCGCAAAACGCGACCGTTCCCCGACGAGCCCGATCGGTTCGTCACGGTGGGCGTCGAGGCGATGGGAGACACGCTCGCCCGCGACAGCCGACGGGTGCTCCGTTGGGCCGCCATCACCACCGGGTTGCTGATCATCGGCGCCTTGCTGCTGGGTCTCGCCGCAAGCCGCTTGCAGACCCACCCGCTCGAGTCGCTGACCGTTGCGGCCCAACGGCTCGAGGAGGGCGGAACGCTTCCCGAGCTGCCGATGAAGCACAAGGACGAGGTGGGCGACCTCGCGCGGGCTTTCCACAAGATGGCCGAGCGGATCCGAGTGAATGAGAGCCAGCTGCAAGAGACCAACGCCCGGCTCGAAACCGCTAACGACGACCTCAAACACTTCGTCCACATCGCCGCCCACGACCTCCGCGAGCCGCTCCGCAAGCTCCGCAATCTGGTCGACTTGTTGCAGATGGAGGACGGCCAAAGCGACCCGCTGAAAGCCGAGGAGCTGCTCGGCTGCGTGAGCAAGTGCTCGCTCGACATGCAGGCGCTGATCGACGACTTCCGGGCGCTCACCAAGGTGGAGGAGACCCACTTGGTCCGCGAACCGGTGGCTCTCGACGTGCTGATCTCCGAGGTCCTCAGTTCGCACGCCAAGCAGATCCGCGCCCGGAACATCGTCGTCCGTTTCAGCGAGTTCCCGACCAAGCCGCACGTCTATCCCGGTTTGACCTCACGGCTTTACGACAACCTCATCCGCAACGCGCTGAATCACACCTCCAGCGACGGGTTCACCCTCACGTTCACCGCCGTGCGAACCGACGACCTTTCGTGGGAGTACGGGGTGAGCAACACCGGATCGTCGATGCCCGACGGCGACCGCAGCGAATTCTTCAAGCTCTTCCGCAAGTCGCCCGACTCCGAAGGGAGCGGCGTCGGCTTGAGCATCTGCAAGAAAATCATCGACCGCCATCGCGGCACGATCACGGTCGACTCACAGAACAATACGGTCCATGTACGCTTCACGTTTGGCGGGGGAGCCGATGACGGCAAAATTACCTAACGAGAACGACATCTTCTTTGTCGACGACGACGAGATGGAGGTGATGCTCGTTGAGCGTTACCTCACGCACTCGCGCGTCAAGAACAACCTGCTCGCGTTCGGCTCGGGCGAGGAGCTGATCGAGCACCTCGTGGCGAACGCCGACGACCCCAGCAAGCAGCCCGCGCTGTTGCTGCTCGACATGCGCATGCCCTCGCTCGACGGGTTCGAGGTGGCCAAGGCCGTGCGCGGCTTGCCGAGCTACAGCAAGACGCCGCTGATCGTCATGTTCTCCAATTCCGACAACCCGTCGGACATCGCCCGGTCGAAAGAGTTCGGCGCCGACGAGTACGTTATCAAACCGTCCGACGGGCCGGCCTACATCGAGTTTCTCAACTCACTCGTTGCCGAGGTGTAACGTGCTAGCGGGCGTTCGCGTTGCCCGCCGGCGAGGGCCCGTCTGTGGGAGACTGCTCGTCGATGGGCAGCGAGAAATCGGCCGAGGGCTCGCGGGAGGCCCGCATGACGGCCGCCAGCCGTCGCACCGTGTCGGGCCGCTCGGAGGCGAGGTCCCGATTCTCGCCGGGGTCACGGGCCAGGTCGTACAGCTCCACCGGCTCGGGATCGTCGGTCGCCACGCCCCGCTCGATCAGCTTCAGGTCGCCCACTCGCACCGCCCGCGCGCCCACGCCTTCGTGGAACTCCCAGTAGAGCACCTCACGCGGGGCTTGCTCCCCCTCGCCCATGAGGGTGGGCGCCAGCGAAACACCGTCGATCCCGCTTAGAGGCTCGGCGCCCGCCAGCTCGGCGAGCGTCGGCAGCCAATCCTCGAAGGCCGACGGCGACTCGCTCACACCGCCCGCCCCGATCACGCCGGGCCAGCAGGCTATCGCCGGCACGCGGATCCCCCCCTCGTACAAGTCGCGTTTGATCCCTCGCAGGCCACCGGACGAGTCCGAGAAGCGGGGGTCGCGTCCCCCCTCGGCGTGCGGGCCGTTGTCGCTGGCGAACACAACCAATGTGTTCTCCGCCAGCCCGAGCTCGGCGAGCCGCGCGCGCAACCGGCCGAAGTCGCGGTCCATGCGGGCGATCATCGCCGCGGTGGCGCGCTCGGCCGGCGGCCAAGGCTTGTCGGCGTACGGCCCCAGATCAGGAACCTCTTGGCCCTCGTCGCCCGCCTCGTTGTTGGCGTGCGGGATCGTCAGCGTGAGCAGCAGCATGAACGGTCTCCCGTGGGCGTCCTCCCCGATCCAACGCAGGGCCTCATCGACAAACAGGTCGTGCGTGTACTCGCCGCGCTCGGTCGCCACGCCGCCGCCCGACGGCGTCGGCTCGGGAACGGTGTTCGAGAGCGGCACGCGATCGCCATTGCGCCAGAGAAACTCCGGCCAATAGTTGTGCGCGTGGTTCTGGTGGTAGTAGCCGAAGAAGTGGTCGAACCCCTGCCGGAGCGGGTCGCCCGTGGTGTGCTGATCGCCCAGGCCCCACTTGCCGATGAGCGCCGTGCGGTAACCGACTTCTTGGAGCTTGCCCGCGAGCGTGACCGCGCCGCTCGGCAGCGGCCAGTTGCTCGTGGGGCTCGCGTTCCGATTGCCGCGCACCGGGCAATGGCCCGTGTGGAGGCCGGTCATCAGCACCGCCCGCGACGGCGCGCAGACCGTCGAGCCGGCGTAGTGCTGCGTGAAACGCACGCCCTTGCGCGCCGCGGCGTCGATGTGGGGCGTCTCCCAAAGCCGCTGGCCGTAGCAGCTCAAGTCGCCGTAGCCGAGGTCGTCGGCCAAGACGAACAGCACGTTGGGCCGCATCGATTGGCCGCACACGGCGCCGCAGGGCGTTAGCACGGCGAGCATTAGCAAGAAGAACGCAACACGCTGCGAAAAGGGCATCGGTCAGGACGGGAAAAGGGATATGGGGTTTTCACCCCAGCATAACCACTGCGCCACGCTGCGTCAGAGGCGTGCCGGGCTCCCTGTCGGGCGGCCTACCCTGCCAGCGGGGCCACTGAACCGTCCCGCCCGCGTCACAGCACCGCAAGGGATCGGCCATGAGGGATGTCGGTTGATCCGGTTCAATTCAGCTTCTCGAGCGAACGAAGACCGAATCCAGCGTGGCGCTGGAAAACGAATCCGGCCTATGGCAGCAGGGCTCTTGCCTCTAAACCGAGTACACAGCGGCTTTCTCCTCGATTCCGACCGTCAGGGATACCTATGTTCAGGCGACTGCTGCCAGCGACTGAAGTGCTAGCCCGCCGTAGCCACGGTGGCCCGAAGCGTCGCCGTGGAACCGGGACGCTGCGCCTGGAGCAACTCGAGCCGCGGCTGGTGATGGACGGCGCCGGCTTTGTGAACACCGACCCGCCCGAAGACCCCGACACGATTGTCGGCGTCGCCGAGATCGACGCCCAAGACGACCACGTCGAGACCAGCCGGGGCGTGCAGGAGCTGCGCATCGATCCCCTGGGGAACGACCCCCTGCCCGCGGGCGCCGAGGGGCTCACGATCAAATCGGTGAGCGGCACCAAGCTCGGCGCCGAGGTCACAATCTCCGAAGACGGCAAGCGGCTTATCTACAACGCCGCCGGCGACGCCGGCCTGCAAGCCGGCGACACGTTCTATTACATCGTGCAGACCGAGGACGGAAAGCTCGGCAAGGCGAACGTGACGCTCTCGCTCGAACGGACCTACACTAGTGGCGGTGGCGGTGGCGGGACCACGCGCCCCCGCAACTCCAGCGACAATTACTCGTTCTTCGAGGACGCGCCCGAGCAATCGCTCCATGTGCTGACGAACGACCGCGAGTTCTCCGCGGGCGAGATCGTGGCGGTCACGACGCCCTCGAACGGCGGCTCGGTGCGCATCGCCGACGACGGCCGTTCGTTGCTTTACCAGCCCCAAGCGGCGACGACCGGTCGCGATCTGTTCGAGTACACCGTTCGCAACGCGGAGGGCGAAGAAGCGACCATCGGCGTCAGCGTGAACGTTTCTAAGCCGTATTACCTCAACTACCACTACGACAACGCCCGGTTCGATTTCGGAACAGGACCCCACACCCTCGACCCGCTAGCGAACGATTCCGTCCGCGGGCCGGTTGCTCAGACGCCGCGGATCGTCTCGTTCTCGGCGCCCGACTACGCCGGCCAGGTCACCCTCTCCGAAGACGGCCAGCGGTTCTTGTTTGAGCCGGCCGAAGGCTTCCTCGGCTCGTTCTCGGTAAGCTACTCGGTGCGCTACGGGCCTGACGATCACCAGACCGTCGAGGGCAGCTTCAGCGTGGCGGTCGAGCGGCGGTTCCTGGCCGTGGAGAACTACTTCTCCGTCGACCCGGGCGCCACCGGACCGGCAACGCTCGACGTGCTGACGAACGACCCGGTTTACAACTACAGCGGCTATTACGGCTACAACAAGGCCCACTACCAGCAGCAACGACAGGACGTGTCGTTGCGGATCGTCGGCGTCGCCGTAAGCGACGCGGGGGGCGAGATCACGATCGCCGAAGGCGGCCAGACGTTGCTCTACACGCCGGCCGAAGGCTTCACTGGCGAGGAGACGTTCGAATACACGGTCGAGGCCTCGAACGGCTCGCGTGAGACCGCCCGCGTGACGGTCCGGGTGGGCGAAACGCCCAGCGACCCCTCGGGTGTCGACCGCTTCGCGACCGAGGGGGAGCTCAATCAGTTCCTGATCGACAAGGCCGTGGCCCGCTACGGGCGTCATTTCGGCATTCAGCAGGAGCGCTACGCCCCGCTCGAGACTTACTACGGCGACGGGATCGCCCTCGTCAGTGCTACGCGATTATTTGCGGCGTTCGACGCCGACGGCGCCGCTCTCTCCGCCGCGGATGATTTCTCCGGCACCAACGTCCAGGTCGAGGGGGTCGACGAGGCGGACATCGTCGAGACCGACGGCCGCTACGTTTACACCTTCGCCCTCGGCAAGCTGGCGATCGTCGACTTGCTGGACCCCTCGTCGCCCGAGCTGCTGTCGATGACGCTGATGGAGGGGGGCTACGACCAGATGTACCTGATGGGCGATCGCATCACGCTGCTGCGCACCGGTTCGACCTCGGGCCAAGCCGAGGTGTTGGTGCTCGATGTCGGCGACAGGTCCGCGCCCGCCATCGCCGAGCGGACGGAGATCGACGGCTACATCGCCGACTCGCGTGCGATCGGCGACAAGGTCCATCTGGTCGTCCAGCGCGACTTCCTCGTCCCCGAACTGGAGGGCGACTGGCTCGTCGAGCCGGCCCCGTCGGCCGGCGAGTCGAACGACAATTCAGACGCGACCGGCGACGACGCAATTTTAGTCGATCTCCTCTACGACCGAGGCGAGCCTGGCGTGTGGCGCACCGAGTCGCTCGAAGAGTACATTGACCGCGTACGCGACGAGCTGATCGAGACCGCCCTGCCGGCCTACCGCGGCTACAACGCCGCGGGCGAACTCGTCAGCGAGGGGCTGCTCACCACGCCGACCGACGTCCATAAGCCGCTCGCCGGGGCCGACCGGCTCCTCTCGTTCGTGACGATCGACGCGGGCGACGGCGACCCGGCGCCGCCGGCCGAGTCGACGACCTTCGTCGCCGACCGCCACACCGACGTGTACGTCTCGGCCGAGTCGGCCTACGTGTTCGCCTACGATCCCGAGGCGGGGGAGACGAACATCTACAAGATGGACTTCGCCGAGGACGGCTCGTCACCGCTCGTCGCCTCGGGCGTTGTGGGCGGGAGCCTGCTCAACCAGTTCTCGGCCGACGAGCACGACGGCCGGCTGCGTGTCGCCACGACCGAGGTCCGCACGACCGAGATCACCAACAGCAGAGGTCGCACTCGCACGGTGCAGAGCCAACGGTTCAACAACGTTCTGGTGCTGGAGCAGAACGGCAACCAGCTAGAGACAGTCGGCGAAATCACCAACCTGGCGCCCACCGAGACGATCAAGTCGGTCCGCTTCATGGGCGACAGGGCTTACGTTGTGACGTTCCGCGTGGTCGACCCGCTGTTCGCCATCGACCTCTCGGACCCCACCGCGCCGACGGTCGAAGGGGCGCTCAAAATCCCCGGTTTCTCCGACTACTTGCACCCGGTGGGTGAGGACTACCTCGTCGGCATCGGCCGCGACGCCGACGAGATCACCGGCCGTTTGGGCCCCGCGCAGCTGACGCTGTTCTACGTCGGCGACCTGTCGGACCCGACCGTCGTCGACCAGATGACCCTGGAGGGCGCCCACTGGACCAACTCCGAGGCCTGGAGCGACCACCACGCGGTGGCCTACTTCGCCGGGGCTGGCCTGCTGACCGTGCCGCACACCTGGAACGAGCTCGCCGAGAAGGACATGGACGGCGACGGGCTGACCGACTGGCGCGGCTACGAGCAGCACTCGGCGATGTGGGCGTTCCAGGTCGAGACCGACGGCGAGGGGGGCGGCAGCCTCGGCGTGGCGGCCGAGATCGAGCACGAGGGGCCGGCCCGCCGCAGCCTGCGGATCGACGAGACGCTCGTGACCGTCTCCGGCCAGGAGCTCAAGACGCACGACCTGGACGACCCCACGCAGCAGCTCGGCGAAGTCTGGCTGGGGGCGCTCCCCACGGCCGACGCGTTCACGGTGCAAGAAGACAGCGGCGCCACGACGCTCGACGTGCTGGCGAACGACCGCCCCGGCGCCGACGGCGAGGCCCCGTCGATCGTGTCGGTCACCCAGCCGGTCCGCGGGCACACTTACAGGCCGTATCTGATCGACACGATCCGGCTCGTTTCCAATGAGCTGAGCTATCAAGTTGGCCAGCAAGACCAACAACCGGCGGGGGAGGTGACGATCGCCGAGGACGGCCGGTCGCTCGTGTTCACCCCGGCCGAAGACTTCTTCGGCACGGCGACGTTAACCTACACGGTGCTCGACCCGCTCCGCGGCGAGCAGACGGCGACCGTCACGATCACCGTCGAGGGGACGCCCGACGCCCCCGACGCAGAGGACGACACGTTCAGCGTCGAGCCGGGCGCCGTGGCGATCGTGCTTAACGTGCTAGCCAACGACACGGACCCCGACGCCGGGGGCCCGATTCGCCCGATCAATTACTTGTCGATCTGCGGGACACAACCAAGAACGGTCGACGTTCTCCTGGCGGACCTCTACGTCGAATCTAACACATTTTGGACGTTTGGCAGCTTGACGGTCACCGAGCTAGGCCCGACCGACAACGGCGGCGTGGTCGAGCTCGACGACATGGGAAGGCTCCACTACACACCGGTCGACGGCTTCGAAGGCGTCGAGACGTTCAGCTACACGGTCGTGAACGGTTCGGGACTCACCGACACGGCCACGGCGTCCGTTTATGTAGGCGTGCCGGTGGAGCCCCCCATCGATACCGTCGGGCCGATGGAAAGCACGGGGGAAGAGACTCCCGCCGCGGAGTCGTCGGCAGAGAATTCGTCGCCTGTTGAGACGTCGCCAGCCGAGACGGCGAGCGACGACCGGTTCGTGTTCTTCAGCGCCGCGGTTCCCATGAGCCGGGGGGACGGCGTCGCCGTCACTTCACAAGACGAGACCGCCGCCGCCACGGTCGGCGGCGCCGAACTGCTCATCGCTAGGCAGCAAGACAACGCCGCCGTGCGCCGTGCGTCGCTATCGCGCGAGAGCGTCTTCGAGAGATTGGGTTCGGAGCGATCTGCCGCGGACGACGACCTGGCAGGTGACGCCGACCTCGGTTTGGCGGACGGATGGTCGGCATTTGGCGAGGCGTTGGCCCGCCGCTAGTGCGAATCGCACGGATGCGTAGCGTGTGTGGCGGTGTGATTCGACGTCGATATGGCAAAAACAACGCTACGGCTAGCGGTAGTGCGATCTAGCCATCTCGATCTGCGTTCCTGTAGCGTAAACGGCGCCGCATGTACGGGCGGCAAACGGGCGATGCGCCGCTGCAGGCGGCCGCGTTCTTCGCACACGCAGCTCGCCAGCCGCGCTCGGCCGGTCGAATTGGCCCCCGGCCGCAACGCGGCAAGCATCGCCCAGGCTGGGCAGCGGGGCAGCGGATCTTCGGCGCCCCCCTCGGTCGTCGGCCCCCGCGTGGCGTGCTAATCTAAGGGGCCCGTTTCGTCTCCCCCTTTAGCTAGCTACGAACCACCGCCGCCATGACCGCTCCCGCCGTCCTCACGGCCGTCGACTCCGCCGTCGCCGCCGACAAGCTGACCCCCTCGGCCGCCGAGAACCTCAAGGCGTGGCTCACCGAGCCGCGCTACGCCGATTACGCCGCCGAGTGTGCGGCCCACGTCGAGCGGGGCGACTGGCAGGCGCTCGACGACGCGTTCTGGACCATCATCCCGTTCGGCACCGGCGGCCGCCGCGGGCGGATGTACCCGATCGGCTCGAACGCGATCAACGACCGCACGATCGGCGAGAGCGCCCAGGGCCTGGCCAACTACGTCAAGGAGAACGCCGACAGCGCCGGGGCGCCGCTGTCGGTCGCCATCTGCCGCGACACCCGCCACAACGGCGAGCGGTTCGCCAAGCTGTGCGCCGAGGTGATGGTCGCCGCCGGCTTTAAGGTCTACTTCCTCCGCGGCTTCCGCAGCACGCCCGAGCTGTCGTTCGCCGTGCGCTACAAGTCGTGCTCGTGCGGCATCATGGTCACGGCGAGCCACAACCCGCCGAGCGACAACGCGGTGAAGGTCTACTGGTCGACGGGCGCCCAGGTGCTGCCGCCGCACGACAAGGGGATCATCGAGCGCGTGATGAGCTGCGGCGAGATTGTCCGCGGCGACTTCGACAAGGCGGTGGCCGAGGGGCAGATCGTCTACTGCGAGGAAGAGATCGACAAGGCGTTCATCGACAACGTCGTCGGCCAGGCCGTGCCGGGGCCGCGGGAACTGAAGGTCATCTACTCGCCGCTGCACGGCGTGGGAGGCACGGCGGTCACGCCGGTGCTGGAGCGCGACGGCTTCCAGGACGTCGAGGTGTTCGGGCCCCACGCCGAGCCGGACGGCGACTTCCCGAACGTGCCGGGGCACGTGTCGAACCCCGAACGCCCCGAGGTGTTCGAGGCGATGATCGAGCGCGCCAAGGAGACCGACGCCGACCTCTGCGTGGCGAGCGATCCCGACTGCGACCGCATCGGGCTGGCCGCCCGTCTCGAGTCGGGCGGCGACGGGTGGGCGACGATCAGCGGCAACCAGATCGGCGCCCTGCTGGCCGACTTCCTGCTCGAGTCGCGCAAGGGCAACCTCACGCCCGAGCATTTCAACGTGATCACGCTGGTGACCACGCAGCTCACCCGCCGCATCGGCGACAGCTACGGCGTGAAGACCGTCACCGACCTGCTGGTCGGCTTCAAGTGGATCGCCCAGGCGATCGACGCGAACGGGCCGGAGAAGTTCGTGCTCGGCACCGAGGAGTCGCACGGCTACCTCGTGGGCACGTACGTCCGCGACAAGGACGGCGCCGCCGCGGCGATGCTCGCCTGCGAGCTGGCCGCCAAGTTGAAGAGCCAAGGCAAGACGCTGCACGAGAAGCTCGACGACCTGTTCTGGCAGCACGGGCTGCACGCCGAGCGGACGATCAACGTGCAGATGCCCGGCAGCGAGGGGATGGGCCGCATGATGGAGGTGATGGACGAGTTCCGCACGAACACGCCGCAGTCGCTCGGCCCGCTGAAGGTCGACCAGATGCGCGACTACAAGAACAACCTCACGGTCAAGCTCGGCGGTCCCGCCCCCCCAGCGCCGCTCGAAGGCCCCACGGGCGACCTGGTGATCCTCGACCTCTCGAGCGACGAGTGCCCCGAGGGGACTTACGTCGCCTGCCGCCCGAGCGGCACGGAGCCGAAGATCAAGTTCTACCTGTTCGGCTACACCCCGGCCGAGCAGCTGCACGACATGGAAGAGGCGAAAGAGGACCTCGAGAAACTGCTCGACGCGATCGAGGCCGACCTGAAGAAGTTCGCGGGGGTGTGACAAATACTAGCGTGCCTTGAAAACACCGCCTTTAGAAGCGGATGAATTCCTGACCGTAGTCCTTCGGCCGGTCGTCATCGAACCAAGTGCTTTCCGTGTGTTGATGAACATACTCGAACAACGGAGACCGGGCTGATTCTTCCGCAGGGAGTCGAATTGCCAGGTTAGCCTGCACCTCGTTGTCGATGTCGGGTCCATTCATCCAGTACGCAAGGACCTCAACGGCGCCATTGGCTTGAAGGTCGCGCACGAGTTGCGTTGATCGTTCATTATCCAAGGCGTTCGACGAGCACTCGACCATCCTGAGTTGATCCGTCTTCGAATCCTCCAGCCAAGTGATCGCATCAATAGCTGCGCCATCTTCGATTGCGGCGAGGACGAATTGATCGACCATGAAAGCGTCGTAAAAGAATTCGCGGCCGCCGTTCTCGACAACCCTTTTGTGAACGTCAGCGGCGAGTTGCGGTTCCTTCATGGCGTAGCCGCGAACCCGAGTAGAAACCGTCTTGGTGTAGACATCCGAGCCGCAGCACAGCCCAAACGTTCCGCTGACACAAGGATACGCACAGATGATGTTTCCCCAATAGCGATGCTTCACCGAGGATTCCATGCGATCGTGCGTGCATGGATCACCTAGGTCAGCGAGAGCTAACGTCATTACGTTCGGGTCTTGATAGGAGTCCGATACTATCGGCGCCCCCAGAAAACGATACAGCTGAACGTCGTGTTGCGCGTAGCAAGTGGGGCATTCTTTGATGACCCAAAGGCTGTCAAACGCGGTGAACCAGAGCAGCACGAGAGCGGGCAGGACGACCAACACCCGGGCCCATCGCCACCAGCCGCGCAGACGGCACGCCCATGCCCAACCGAGAATCGTCGCCGCGAGTGCGACGCCTGTGGCGGCGAGATAGCCCAACTGCTGCCCGACGGCGAAATACGCCCCAAGCAGTGCGGTCACAATGAGTAGCGACCGGATGCTGAACCGGATCATCTAAATGGCTCTCTGTTCCCCTGCCCCCCTGTCCCCTCAGGGTAGCTGTTACATCGATCGGCTGCGAGCATTTGTAAGCAGCTCGACGCGATCGAGGCCGACCTGAAGAAGTTCGCGGGGGTGTGAGCAGCTCCCACCTGCGATAAGCCTTCGCCACCTAGGCGATCACGCAGCGGTGGGCGGCTTCATAGCGACAGCATAGCAAGTGCGTCAAAGGCTAACGCCAGACGTTCCACAACGCTTCGGTCCGTTTCCCCAGGGCGTCGGTCGTTTCGCAAAACAACCGGTCGGCTAGTGGCAAACTCTCGTCAAGTAGGCCTTCGCGGCGACGACTGATCAGCCCGATCGCCGCCTCCGTGTCCTGGGAGTCGCCAAAACCTTGCGGTTGCTGAGCGAGACACCCGCCCAGCATAGCCAAGTCATGATCGTCACCAAGAAGATCCGCCAGCCGCTTGCACTCACGCGCACGGGCCTTGAGCAGTTGGGGCCACATGATTTTTAGCAACTGACAGTGACGCCTGTGGTACTTCACTCGCTTGCGGAGCCTGTGCAGGCATTCGGGCGTGGGAGAATCGTGGGCCCGCTTAGTCTGCTTGCGTGCGCGACCGTAAGTCTTTAACAGCCCGCCACGGACTGCCTCGAAACCCTCGTCGTCGATGGACCAACCAGCCGTCCGCCCTGCGGCCTTGGTGATTACGCGACGCGCTTCGCCGAGCCGCTCTTCGGGCGGGGTTGTTTCAATCAATGAATTGCGACGCCGGGTCAACTCGGCGCGGATCGATCCGAATGCGCGACGCTCAACCTGGTCGGCAAAGTGCCCCATCAGCATGTCGTAGGTGTCTTGCATGACCTTGGCGTCACGCAACTCGCTCAGCCCGCGAGCGGCGTCGCGGAGACGGGCGTTCTCTTTCTTGTAGGTCTTCCCCAGCCCTGGCCGCACCAGACGCAGCAAGCCGCGCAACTTTTTGAGTCGCTTGCGTGTTTGATGGACCTTTTCCTCGGGCTCGAGCCGTGCCGAATCGATCTCCGTGATCGCCTTGTCGAATTGCTCACTGGCGATGCGACGGAGGGCGTCGGCGGGCGATTCTGCTTGTTGGATGCGATAAGACATGCAGAGCTGAAGGTGCAAATCACACGCCATACGGCCGCAGAACCCCTACGACCCCTCTGGCGATGGTCGATTGGCTCGCTTCAGAAGAGCACAGCGCAAGAAAAAAGCGGCTGGTCTTGCGACCAGCCGCTTTGCGCGTTCAGTAGGCGGAGTGGGCGCCTGGGTCAGGCGGTCTTTACCGAACCACGCTGACGGAATCGCAGGCCTCCCACTAGCGACAATCCAACCCACACCACGGCGGCGGTCGCCTCGGGGATCACTCCGCCGTTAGCCGACAACGATGTGTTATCGATCGCCAAGCCCTCGATGTTGTTGTAAGCCATGTAGCCGTAGCGGTTGCCGCCCACGGTCGTGGCGATCGAGTCGGAGGTGGTCCTCGTGATCGAGTGCAGAAGCGTGCCGCCAGCATCGAGCAAATTGAAGTCGACCGTGAGGAACCCACCAACGTTGTAGAATGCGTGCTCGAGGCTGTACCACCCCGGCCCGGTCACGGTGGAGAAATCGCCAGCGTTTTCCGTGTTGAGCTTGAAGGCGTTGAAAGCCAAGTCGGTGTTGTTCGAGGCATTGACCTTCAGGTCACCGCCATCCTTCCCGACGTGGAAGATGAAGTCGCGTAGGTGAACGCCGCTCTGGTTGTTCACCGCAACCGAATAATCAAAGCCTTGCCCGTCTGTCCATGCAGCGGGATCGAGATAGACGGCGAGCGAAGCGGTAAACCCACTGCCGAACGAACTGCTGTAGCCCCCAAATTGGGTGTAGGGGCTTCTGGCGCCGAGCGAAGGATCGCCGAACACGTCGGCGCCGACCTGCAGGTCGTAGATCTCGGCATGGGCCGAACCGCTGGCCGACGCCACGCCCGCGATGCCGCCGCCTGATGCAACTCGCTGAATGCTTCCGCCGCTGAAGTTATTCCAGCTAGCCCCGCCCGGCGCCCAGCCCGGGTCTTCAAACCCTTCAAAGTGAATCGCCGCCAAGGCTACCTGGGAGGTGGCCAGAGTGGCTATCGCAGCGATCGCAACACATCGAATTGAAGTCAGCACGGCGTTACTCCATTAGGTGATTTCTCTTAGACGTTCCCTAATCGCCTCCGCCTGGAAAGCAGCTAGGCAGCGAGGAATAGCGGAATGCGTCGGGCCCTGTTGCGGCTTCCCGAGCAGCTCCCGTGCCGCATTTATAATTACTGACAGCCGCAAGATAAAGAGATTTCCCTGGTTTTAGGGATTTTTTACTGAGCAAGCTCTCCTGCTCCCTTGCTTGGCAACTGGTGAAAGCGGGACCCATTGATCGCCGCCAGAAAGAATCTACGGACGCGCAGGTCGCATCGCTATCGATGGCTGACATGCTGCGCCAACGGTCACCGAAAACTAAACACCGGTGATGTTCCCATCAACAAGCCAACGCCTGATACACGTTTCTGCAATCAATTAAGTACGAGAGCCGTCTTGAGCAGGGCCATGCGAAGCACGTTGAAGGTTCTAAGCCGACCAGTTCACGCCCTCACGCGATGAAGAGTGAACACGCCAGGCCCGTAAGCAAGACAGCGCCCACGCAACCAAGCCGATTTCTATCCGTCCTTTCGATTCGGGGCTGAAGCACGGCGTGCAAATGTGTAGAATCGGTTAAGGGCGCCTTCGCTCTGCTCGTTCGGGTGGCCGCTTTTTCTCATCTTTCATGCCGTGTTCGCTCGGGCTGCTTTCGCAGGGAGCGAACGATCGGGGCTCTATGGATCTTCACCACTGCTGCACGCTGCGAGCTTTGCGCTCGTTCCCCCCCAATCGAGCGGCGCCGCGCGGCGGTGTGCGGGGTTGGAAGCCTTGTGACGGCTTCACGCTGGTTGAGTTGCTGGTCGTGATCGCGGTCATCGGCGTCCTTGTGGCGCTCTTGCTGCCAGCGGTACAGGCGGCGCGCGAGTCGGCCCGGCGTTCGTCTTGCCAAGCAAACCTCAAGCAAGTCGGGCTGGCCCTGCACAACCACGTTTCCGCACATAGCAAGTTCCCGCCCGGCAAGAAGTGGTCGGGCCCGCGCAACGAGCCGACGACGTACTCGATCGGTTGGTCGGCCTACTTGCTCGACTTCGCCGAGGGGCAGGCCGTCTCCTCGAAGATCGACTTCACCAAACCGCTTGCGGACCCCGCCAACCTGCCCGCCACGGGCGCCCTGATCGAAATCTACCTCTGTCCCAGCGCGAGCCGATTCCAAGCCAATCGCACGCCCGGCGGCAGGCTCTTCGGCTTGGCTCCCCACCCGGGCGACGGCATGGCGTGCATCGACTACCTGGGCCTCTCCGGCCCGAAACACGACAAGAAGAACCCCGTGGACGGCATGGACTACGGCCGCCAACGCGGCGTGCTGCTAGGCACCAAGGGCCTGCCCGACGAAGACACCGTCATCGAACCGCCCGCCGTTACGCCGGCCAAGATCACCGACGGCATGTCGCACACCGCCTGCGTGGCCGAGTGCAGCGGCCGCGGCGCCGACGTGAAGAAGAGCGGCGAAGTCGACGCCCTGAACGGCGCTTGGGCCTCGGGCAGCAACGTCACGCACATCGCCGGCCGGGTGAACGACACGCCTCCGCCCGACGCCTGGAAGGACGAGCGGATCTTCTCCGAGCACCGCGGCGGGGCCAACCTGCTGATGGCGGGCGGGTCGGTCCGATTCCTCAGCGAGCGGGTCGAGGCGAACGTGATCCGCAGCCTCAGCTCTCGCGACGGAGGGGAGACGATCGATGCCAGCGAACTCTGACCACGCCGCGTCGGCGGACCCCGGCCCGCTCGACGCCGCGGCCCGGCTGCCCGATCCCCTCTCGCTCGCCGAGATCGAGGGCTCGGCGCTGATGAACCGCGTGGACGTCAAACACCTGGTCAGCGAGTCGCAAGCCGCCGGGCTGATCCGCCAGCTCGCCGACGAGTACCGCGTCCTCGAGATCGACGGCCTGCGGGCCTTCGAGTACTCCACGCTGTACTTCGACACGCCGCGGCTCGACTGCTACCTCGACCACCACAACCGCCGGCCGTTGCGGCGCAAGTACCGCATGCGCGAGTACGTCGCCTCGGGGGCCCGGTTCCTCGAGATCAAAACCCGCGACCGCCGCGGCAGGACCGACAAGCGACGGGAGCCGATCGCCGAGTTCGAGCTGTCGATGTCGGCCGACTCCCGCCAATTCGTCCACCGCGTGACCGGCGCCGAGCCCGAGCTGGCTCCGCAGCTGTGGGTCCGCTACCGCCGGCTGACGCTGGCCCACCGCCAGCGCGCCGAGCGGGTGACGCTCGACTGGGACCTCGCCTTCGAGCAGGAGGGCGCCGTCAGGCGTGTGCCGCGGGTGGTGATCGTCGAGATCAAGCAAGACGCCAACGACCGCTCGTCGCCCGCCCGGGCCGAGCTACGCCGCCTAGGGCTGCGACCGCTGAGGGTCAGCAAGTACTGCCTCGGCACGGCGTTGCTCAAGCCCCACCTGAAGCAGAACCGCTTCAAGCCCAAGCTGCGGGCGATCGAACGGATCGCCTGACCCGCCCGCCTTTCACACCTCCCCCCAACGCGCTCGCTGCGCACCCCGCGATGGAATTCCTCGAAGTCCCGCTCTACGACGACGACCTGCTGAAGCTGCTCGTCCGATTCGCCGTTAACCTCACTTGCCTCACGATCGTGGTGCGCTGGGTCTACACGCGTTACGGCGGGCTGCCCAGGTTCCCGGTCACGTTCTGCCTGGTCAACGTGCTGGTCTTCTTCATCTGCTTCACGCTGAAGAAGTTCGACCTGGGGCTCGGCATGGCGCTCGGGCTGTTCGCCATCTTCGGCATCCTGCGCTATCGCACCGAGACGATCCCGATCCGCGAGATGACCTACCTGTTCCTCGTGATCGGCATGGCGGTGATCAACGCGCTGTCGAACAAGAAGATGAGCTACGCCGAGCTGGCGCTGACGAACGGCGCCATCTTGGGGATCGCGGCCCTTATGGAGTCGTACACCCACGGCATGCTCGAGCGTTGCCAGCAAGTGGTGTACGAGCGAATCGACTTGGTGCGACCCGACCGCCGGGCGGAACTGGTGGCCGACCTGGAAGAACGCACCGGCCTGAAGGTGAGCCGCGTCGAGCTGGGGCAGATCAACCTGCTGCAAGACACCGCCCAGCTAGACGTCTACTACAAGCCGAGCGAGCAGGCGGGCGGCGAGTGACGCTCGTGGCCGAGTCGCCGGCGGGTGGCCAAGAATCGTTGGGATTTTTTCCGCGGTGGGCCCTCGGAAAAAACGGGGCTCGACTCTCCCCCGATTACCGCAGCCATACGCCGCCCTATCACGCGAATGTTCCGCCACAACGCAGCGGGGCCGCCAGAAGCGCTCCCCTGCGGCGCCCAATTGTATTGATAACCTCTCGAACGCGAAATTTCTGCAAAGCGTTTTGAGCCAAGCGCGCAGAAACGATTTTTGGGCCAACGCGATTTTGTTCTAACGCCCACTCGGGCAACGCCTTGCGACGAGAATCGCCCGCCGAGGAATCGGCGCAAGTCGCGCAAAACTTTTCTTGGGCCAAGTTTTGACGCGGTTATACGGGCCTCGTGTCAGCCGCGCCGCCGGGCGGCGACGGCGGCCAACGCTCCCACGAGCAGCAACCCCGCGGCCGGCTCGGGCAGCGCGATGGGCGGGCCGGGCGCCGCGATGCTGGTGAAGATCAGGTTGTCGATCGTCGCCCAGGCGTCGCTGGTGGGAAAGGGCGCGCCCATGCCATCGTCGTAGAGCGATGGCGTCGACCTGACGCCGAGCGTGAGCTCCATGCCAGCGATCGGTTCGATGTTGCCGGCGTAGAGCACGCCGTTCTGGTCGCCCGGCGCGATCTCCGCGGAGTAAGTGCTGAAGTCGACCTTGTGCATCTCGACGTACACGCCGTTGAAACGCACGCCGATGTGGTCCGCGACCCCGAGCGAGTTGTTGGGCGCTTCGGTCTGGATCAGCAGCGTCTTGGCGTCGGCCGGGACAACACCGGTTTGCGAGACCACCGGGACCGGCGTGCCGAGCGAGAAGGCGTCGGGGCTGAAGTCGCCCAGCAGCGTCAGCGAGTAATCCCCCTGGAGCGCTGACGCCGCGTCCTCGTATCGATTGACGAACACGTTGTTCGTCGTCCCGATGTGACCGCCGACGAGCGTCCCGTGAGGCTCGTAGAACGAGATGCTCGAACCGTCCAGCCGCTCCGCCGTCACGGCCCAGCCGGGCAAGATCACGGCGGGGTCGAACGCCTCGGGGCTGGAGATTGGGTCGATCGTGCTCAAGTCAACGAGCGCGCCTTCGAAATCGAGGTTCACGAACGAGCCGCATTGCGGCAGGCCCGGGTTGAGGTCGCAAAGGTCGATGGCCACACCACCAGCGCGACACGGCGCGGCGAGCAAGACGATCGGTGCGAGCGCCAACAGAAAAAGACAAGTCGAGCGGTTCGTGGTCATGAGCGCCTCGGACAAGTGAGGGGAGAGAAGGCGCCATTATTGTAAACGCGATTTGCCGCAACCGTCAATTTTGCGACGAAGAATCGTCGCCCACCTTCACCCCATCGGGTGGGGGGAACACAATCGAGCCGAGCGGGAGCAACGCGATCAGCGTGAACAGACCGAAGGAAAGGATGTTGCGCCAGTGGCGCTGTGACACCCACCAGTTGGAATAGGAGCCACGGGGATTGTCGTCCGCCTCCTCGTCGCCGGCGACGGTGAGCAACGCTCTCGCCTTCTCGTGAGTCAGAGCGCCCGTCCTCGCTTGATGGCCATCGGCAAAGCAGACGATTCCCTCGCCCAGCCAATAGGATCTCGAGAAGTACCCCACGTTGCTGGCGGACTCTCTCCGAGCACGAGGGTCCGAGAGGATTTTCGCCGCTTGCTCCAAGTCTAAGTCCTGGGGCTGAGTCCACGGCACGGCGTGGCCGCGGGCTTCGATGAAGAGCGCCGTGTTGGCCGGCCCGTCCACGATGTCCGAGTATTTCATGGGCTGCTGGCCGGGAAACGCCGCGCCTTCGCCGGTGATCGCCAGAAACGCCGTGTGTGTATCCAACGCCTTGTCACCTGCAAAGTTTGGGTCACCGTATACCCTTGGCATGCTTTGCAGCAACTTGATGTTGTTCGGCCCGTCCCACGGCTCGTCGAAATCGTAAGCGTCGTAAAGCGCTTGCTCATCGAGGTACGGCAGGATGAGCACCCTCCAGCTGTGGGCCGGATTGCCAGAGGCGTCCAGAAAATAAGCGGGTGGCAACTCCCCATGGTCTTCATTGAAGAGGAGCAAGGCGAGTGCGATCTGTTTGCAGTGATTTCTAGAAACGCTTCTTTGCACCGTCAACTTGACGTTGCCCAAAGGCGACACGAAAAGAATTATCAGGAGCAGGAGAATCGGGATCTGTACAAGCGGGGCGAGGGAAGCCCTCATCCGGCTGCGCCAAGCTCGCCTGCTGTGGTAAGTCCAGTAGGCCACGACAAACGCCGCCACGAGAACGCCGACGGTTCCAAAAGCGGCTAGCGACGCCGCGATCAGCGCCGTCGTCCATAGCAGCGTTGGGATGCGGAAGCGCATGGCGGCTCGTGGGTTGGGGCGTGGAATCGAACGGCGAGCTTCGAAGCGAGAGAAGATTAAGCAGCCGACGACCCATCAGCCTACGGCTGATCGGCGGCCACACACCAGGCCCTTCTGCGTGGCGGTTCAGGTCGTCATTATGACACAGCAACCTTCTCCGACGACCATGGGTCGTCGGCTGCTGACACTGTTATTTTGCCACGAGACCTCCGCCGCGCGCATGACCGATTGGGACGACTACGAGCTGATCGACTTCGGCGCGAATCCGCGCGGCGAGGGTCGGCGATTGGAACGCTTCGGGTCGGTCGTGGTCGACCGGCCGTGTCCCGCGGCGAGCGGGACCAAGAAAGCGGCGCCCGACGCGTGGGGCGACGCCGTGGCGCGTTACGACGGCGCCCGTGCGGCCGACGGCAAGTGGACGCCCAAGGGCGCCGCTTGGGCCGAGGGCCAGGCGTGCCGCGTGCCGGTGGGCGGCGGCTTTGCGCTCGGCGTCACGCCCACGCCGGCGGGCCAAGTGGGGATGTTCCCCGAGCAGTTTGAGAACTGGCGCTGGATCGCCAATCGGGTGGCACGGGCGGGCAAGCCGCTGCGGGTGCTCAACCTGTTCGCCTACACCGGCGGCAGCACACTCGCCGCCGCGTCGGCTGCGGCGGCTGAGGCAAAGCATCCTGTGGAGGTGACGCACGTCGACGCGTCGAAGCCGTCGGTCGCCATCGCTAGGCGGAACGCCGAGCTGAACGGCTTGGCCGACGCGCCGATCCGCTGGATCGTCGAAGACGCCCTGAAGTACGCCCGCCGCGAGGCGCGGCGCGGCAACGGCTACGACGCGGTCATCCTCGACCCGCCCTCTTACGGCCACGGCCCCAAGGGCGAGGAGTGGCGCGTCGAACGCGACCTGCCGGAGCTCTTGGGCCTGTGCGGCGAGCTGTGCGGGCGGGCGCCGGCGTTCCTGCTGGCGACCTGCCACTCGCCGGGCGTGGGGCCGGCCGAGCTGTCGGCGTACCTGGCCGACGGCGTGTTCGGCTCGTGCAGCCAACCGGCGGCGAGCGGCGCCCTGTGGCTCAAGTCGCGCGACGGCCGCAAGCTCGAAAGCGGCGTCGTGGCGCGCTGGCCGGGGTGAGGCTGGCGCCCTAGTCGCCCTCCCCCCTTGGGGGAGGGCGATACAAAAAAGCCCGCCGATGCCGGCGGGCTTTTCGTGTTTCGATCGTTCGCAAAAAGCGTTACCGCTTGCTGAACTGGGTGCCGCGACGGGCGCCGTGCAGACCGGGCTTCTTGCGTTCCTTCATGCGCGAGTCGCGGGTGAGGAACTCTTCCTCACGGAGCTTGTCGTGCAGGTCGCTGTCGTACTTGACCAGAGCGCGGGCGATGCCGAGCATGCAGGCGCCGGCCTGACCGGTCGGGCCGCCGCCGTGGGTGCGGATGACCACGTCGACCTTGTCGCTGATCTCGCAATGCTTCAGCGGCGCGACGACCGCGTTGCGGTCTTGCGGCACGGTGAAGTAATCGTCGAGCGTCTTCTTGTTGATCGTGAGCTGGCCGGTGCCGGGACGGATCCGCACGCGGGCGATGCTCGTCTTGCGGCGGCCGGTGCCGAGGGCGTCGATCACTTTTTCGCTGGTGGGCATAGGTCCGAAAGCTCTCGAGGTTCTTGGCGTCGCTTCAGGGGGCGACCGCCGATTGGCTTGGGTAGGTGTGTGTGGTTACTGCTTCTTGGCGGGCGCCAGGTCGATCGCCACGGGCTGCTGGGCGCCGTGCGGGTGCTCCGGGCCGACGCAGAGCTTGAGCTTGTCGAGCATCTTCGTGGCGAGCTTGTTCTTCGGGAGCATGCGACGGACCGCCTCGCGGAGGATCAGCTCCGGACGCCGCTCGAGCCGGTTCTCGGCCGAGATGGTGCGCTGGCGGGGGTAACCCGTGTACCAGGCGTAGGTCTTCTGGTCCCACTTTTTGCCGGTGAAGCGGACCTTCTCGCAGTTCACAACGACGACAAAGTCGCCGGTGTCGACGTGCGGCGTGTAGGTCGGGCGGTGCTTGCCCATCAGCCGCACGGCGATCTCGCTGGCGAGTCGGCCGACGATCTTGTCGGTCGCGTCCACCAGGAGCCACTGCGGATCAACCTCGGCCTGCTTGGCCATGTAGGTCTTTTGGGCGACGGCTGCTTTGCTCATCGGTCGTTTCTGCTTGTTCGATTCGGTCGGTACGGGAAGGCGGATCGGGCCGCCCGCCGGGGCGCAGCTCTGCGCAAAGATGCCAGATAGCCGACGCACTCATGTCGATGGGAATTTGGTAGCTTAGCGGTCTGGCGACGCCTCCACAAGCCTCGCCAAAGCACCGTGGCCCGTTTTCTTGGTCAGAATTGTTCCAAGAGAACGGCCTGAGCCCCCCGCACAAAGCATGCTGGCGGGCGGATTGCTTGATATCGGCCGCGGCGCCCCCCGATCCCTCCCCCATTTGCCCTCCCGCCCCAGTTCTTTCTCCCGAAGCCCCCACCACAGAAGATTCCGATGATTATTGGCGTTCCCAAAGAGGTGAAACCTGACGAATACCGTGTCGCCATGCTGCCCGTGGGCGTCGAGGAGCTCACGCGCCGCGGCCACGCGGTGGTGCTGGAGCGGGGCGCCGGCGTCGGTTCGGGCCTGCCGGACGAGGCTTACGAGGCCGTGGGGGCCAAGCTCGTCGACGGCCCCGAGCAGGTGTTCGGCGAGGCCGACCTGATCGTCAAAGTCAAAGAGCCCCAGCCCGAAGAGTGGCCGCTGATCCGCCCCGGGCAGACGCTCTTCACCTACTTCCACTTTGCGGCTTGCCGCAACCTGACCGAGGCGATGCTCGAACGACGGGCGACCTCGCTCGCTTACGAGACGCTGTCGGACGGCTCGGGCCGGCTGCCGCTGCTCACGCCGATGAGCGAAGTCGCCGGCCGCATGAGCGTGCAGGAAGGCGCCAAGTACCTGGAGAAGCCGCAGATGGGCCGCGGCATCCTCTTGGGCGGCGTGCCGGGCGTGGCGCCGGCTTACATCACGGTGCTGGGGGGCGGCGTGGTGGGAGCGAACGCCGCGCGCATCGCCGCCGGCTTCGGGGCCAGCGTGTCGATCCTCGACATCAACATGGACCGCCTGCGGTACCTCGACGACGTGATGCCGGCCAACGTGACCGTGTTGTTCAGCGACCGCCACACGATCCGTCGCCAGCTCGAGCGGGCCGACCTGGTGATTGGCGCCGTGCTGATCCCCGGGGCCAAGGCGCCGATGCTGGTCGAGGAGGAGGACCTCAAGCGGATGCAGCCGGGCAGTGTGATCTGCGACGTGGCGATCGACCAAGGGGGCTGCATCGCCACGAGCCGCCCCACCTCGCACGCCGAGCCGACCTACATCGTCGACGACGTGGTCCACTACTGCGTGACGAACATGCCGGGCGCCGTCGGCCGCACGAGCACGTTCGCGCTGTGCAACGTGACGCTGCCGTGGGTGATCCAGCTCGCCCAGCGTGGCGTGGAGGAGTCGATGCGCGACCTGAAGCCAATCGCCGAAGCGGCCAACACCCACGACGGTGCGGTCACCAACCGCGCGGTCGCGGAGACCTTCGGGCTGGAGTACGATGGGCGGTTCGAAGGGTGATTCACCACAGAGGCACAGAGGGCACGGAAAAAGAAAAATGGACTGGATTACAGGATTAAGAAAGATCGACAGGATTCGGGTCTTTAGAGCGGTTTGCTCATTGGTGTAGACGCTCGGCTCGCGATCGGCGTCATGGCTTCGTCAGCCTGCATCGACAATGCACCGCATTGCCTGCTTCGGCTTCCTCGCCACGCCGCCAATCGCTTCCCCGCTCCTCCACACCTATTCGAAAACCGCTCTAGTTTCCTGTAAATCACTTCCAATCCTGTGTTCCTGTCCATCCTTCTCTGAGCCTCTGTGGTAAAGAACTGATCCCTGACCTCTCACCTCCGACCTCTTTTCCGCCTCATGTCTGAAGCGCCCAACACCATTTCCTGGACCGGCGGCGGCGACGGCTTCCTCACGCTGCTCGACCAGACACGCTTGCCGGGCGAGACGGCCTACCTCAACTGCGAGGACGTCGAGAGCGTTTACGACGCGATCAAACGGCTCGCCGTGCGCGGGGCGCCGGCGATCGGCATCGCGGCGGCCTACGGCGTTTGCCTCGCGACGCGCGAGACGAGCAGCCTCACCGAGGCCCGCACCGCGGCGCTCGCCGCTTGCGATCGGCTGGCCGAGAGCCGGCCGACGGCGGTCAACCTGTTCTGGGCGCTGGAGCGGATGCGCGGCGTGATCACTGCGATGGCCGACGACACCCCCGTGGTGCAGTTCGCCAAGCGGCTCGCCGGCGAGGCCCGCGCGATCCACGACGAGGACCGCGCCCAGTGCGCCGCGATCGGCCGCCACGGCGCCGAGCTCCTGGCCGAGGTCGTGCCGCCCGGCGGCGGGGTTCTCACGCACTGCAACACCGGCGCGCTGGCGACCGGCGGCGACGGCACGGCGCTCGCCGTGCTGTTCGCCCTGCACCGCGCCCGGCAAGAGTCGAACCAGAGCTTCACCGTCTTCGCGGACGAGACCCGCCCGCTGCTCCAAGGCGCGCGGCTGACGATGTGGGAGCTCATCGAGCGCGGCGTGCCGGCCACGCTGATCTGCGACTCGATGGCCGCCCAGGTGATGCGCGAGGGACGCGTGCAGGCGGTGATCGTCGGCGCCGACCGCATCGCGGCCAACGGCGACGCGGCCAACAAGATCGGCACTTACGGCTTGGCGGTGCTGGCCAAGCACCACGGCGTGCCGTTCTACGTGGCGGCGCCCTCGACCACGTTCGACCTGGAACTCGCCTCTGGCGACGAGATCCCGATCGAAGAGCGCGCGGCCGAAGAGATCACCGACGGCTTCGGTCGCCGCACCGCCCCCGAGGGGGCGCAGGTTTACAACCCGGCGTTCGACGTCGCACCGGCGGCGCTCGTGACGGCGATCATCACCGAGCGCGGCGTGATCTCACCGGTGACGGGCGAAGAAGTCGCGGCGATCGTTGGGACCGAGATTCCGGCGTGACCGCTTCCCCCGCCGGGCTAGAATAGAGAGGGTCGATGCCTCGGTTTACCACGAACCTCTCCCAACCCTCGCGGGTCCCCCAGCCATGGAACTACCCCTCACCCCCGACAGCGAGAAGTTGCTCAACGAACTGGTCGCCGGTGGCGGATACGCCTCCGAAGGCGAGGCGGTCTCGGCGGCGTTGCGAATGCTGCACGAGCGTACGGCCGGCAGAAGAAGCAACGTGAGTTTGACGAAAGAAGAAAAGCTGGAGCTATTGAACAATAGCATCGATTCTCTTCCCAAGAGCAACGCACGCGATGTCGATACGAGCCGCGAGTCAATCTACGAAGGACGTGGTGAATGACGGTCCTTGTTGACACGAACGTGCTACTCCGTGTCAACCACGATGGCCACCCACAATCCGCAACCGCTCAAGAAACGATCTCGCGTCTTATCAACACTTCGCACGATCTGAGGACCGTGCCCCAAGTGCTGTATGAATACTGGGCGGTGGCGACCCGTCCTGTGGAATCTAATGGGCTTGGCTTCCCATCGTCCGTGGCGAATCGATGGCTTGTCGTGTGGGGCGATGTCTTCCCCACATTTCGCGATGAACGCGGCGTTCTCGATGAGTGGTGGAGGCTCGTGGTCGATCACGAGGTGAGCGGAAAAACGACGCATGATGCGAGGCTCGTTGCCGCCATGATTCGCCACAGCGTCACGCATCTGCTGACCTTCAATGTCAGCGATTTCAAACGCTACGACGAGATCGTCGTCTTCTCACCTGATGCTTATCTTGCCGGCGAAGTCAGGTTGTGACTTATGGTCCGGTGTGGCTTAACTCTCACCACGCGACCTGGTCTTCCATCATCCGCCGCGCCTCGGCGGCGGCTTCCTCCCAGTCGCCCGCTCGCGCCTTGGCGACCACGCCGCGCAGCCACCGCGCCTCGTGCGGAGCGAGCCGACCGGCGTCGGATTCCGTGGCGAGGTACGACTCGACCGCGTCGAGCTTGTCCTCCGCCCGCCGGTTGCAGACGTTGTAGAGCGACTTGGCGCCGTCGTACGCCGCGGGGCTGAGTCCCTCGTAGCCGCCGCAGCCGCTCGCCGCGAGCAGCAGCAACGCCGCGGCCATTCGGATTCGGGCGGTACTCGATTGGTGGCTCATAGCTCCTCGCTGACTTCTTGTTCGCCGATGCTGGAGTACTCCGCCCAGCGGAGCAGGTCGACACTGTCGGTGACGAATCGCACCGAGGCGTCGCCCAGGCAGACGTTGCCGCCGCCGAGGTGCTCGGCGTACATCTGGCCGACGTGGTACGTGGGAAAGTTCACCGGGTGGATGATCGGCAGCCCCGTGATGTCGAGCTCGCCGCCCGAGGGGCCGCCGTGCACCAGCACGAGCGTGGCCGCCGCGTCGGGGCCGTTCTCCGGCGAGGCGAACCGCGGGTGCGTGAACGCCCCCGGCACGACCCCGGCCCACGACTTGTCGGAGAGCGCCGAGGAGTGCTCGCCGAAGAAGATCGTCTGCGACAGACCGTCGGTCACGTCTTTGAAGCGGGTCTCCGAGTTGCGGTAGAACGGTCCGTCGGCCACGAGCGACACGTCGCCGCCGTGCTCGACCTGCTCCGTGGCGCTGGTGTAGATGTTGGTGAAGACCGGCCCCGAGGCGGTGGCGCCGCACTCGCCCCAACACGACTCCTGGCCGTGGCTCGCCACGTAGTGCGAGCGGCCCAGCAGCACGGTCGAGCCGCCCCGCACGAGCGGGTCGCCCGCTTCGTCTTGGGCCTCGAACGGTTCGCGTGGGCCCGAAGACGAAGGGCAGAGCAAGCCGCTGATCGGCGCAGCGACCTGCGCCGCTTGGCTGTCGTCCCACAGCGACAATTCCTTGTCGGTCGCTTGGCTCAGCGCGCCCTCCTCCACGTAGGGCAGCAAGTAGGCGTACCAGCCCCAGCCGGGCGGCGCGTCCCACGTGTCGGGGTCGCGCTCGGCGGGGGGCGGCGTGGCGAGCGAGCGCGAGGCGTAGCCGGGAGGCAGGCGGCGGATGGCGTCGTGGTGGTTGTGCGCCGCCAGGCCGATCTGCCTCAGCTGATTCGAGCACTGAGCACGGCGGGCCGCCTCGCGGGCGGTCTGCACCGCCGGCAGCAGCAAGGCGACGAGGATCCCGATGATCGCGATCACCACGAGCAGCTCGACGAGCGTGAAACCGCCAAGCGCCGCGCGACAGCCGCCGGGGCGACGCCTCACGGCGCGTCTCGGGCTAGCCAAGGCCCAGCGGTTGAGAGAAGCTTGCTTCCACATCGATTGCAACTCCTTGCGGTGCGTAAGAGACGAACGGCACAGCCCGTTGCTGGCATGCCGCCTTCGAAGCACCGGATATTTAGCCAGGGTTAAACCCCGGCCGATTGTAGCCCAGGCTAAACCCGCGTCAACCGTTTTTTTCGACTAATCAAAACCTTGCTGCCGGGCGAGCTCGCCTGACGCCCCAGACGCCCGCATGGATGCCCCCGCCCCCCGACAATCGAAACGCTTCCGCCGCATCCGCGACGACCACGCCGCGGAGACCGCCGAGGACTACGTCGAGGCGATCGCCGAGTTGGCGCGCGACGAGGGGCAGTGCCGCGGCGCCGACCTGGCGCGGCACTTCGGTGTGAGCCACGTGACGGTCACTAAAACCGTCGCCCGGCTGGCTGCCGAGGGTCTGGTCGAGACCGAGCCATACCAGCCGATCGCGCTCACCAAGAAGGGCGAGCGGCTGGCCGAGGCGAGCCGCAAGCGGCACGAGGTGGTGCTCGCCTTCCTGCTCGCCCTGGGCGTGGACGAGGCGACGGCTCAGGCCGACGCCGAGGGAATCGAGCACCACGTGAGTCCATCGACACTCAAGCGATTCAAGGCGTTTCTTGAAAACCAGCCCGACGGAGAGGCGGATTGAAAATTGCGAATCGCAAATTATCAATTTTCAGATTCGCAATCTTCGACCAACCGTTTCGCATGACCGCACCGCTTATCACCAGCCGCCACAACCCGCGTCTCAAAGAGGCCGCCAAGCTGCGTGACGCGCGTGAGCGCCGCCGCACCGGCCGCTTCCTCGTCGACGGCGCCCGCGAGACGCTCCGCGCCCTGGCGGCCGGGGCCGAGCCGGTCGAGGCGTTTGTCTCCGAGGGGCTCGATGACGCGCTCACCACAGAAGCCCTCGCCGAGCTGGAGCGGCGCAGCACGCCGCTCAGCCCCGTCGCGCCCGAGGCGTTCGCCAAGCTCGCTTATGGCCAACGCGAGACCGGCCTGGTGCTCGTGGCCACGGCGCCCAAACGCTCGCTAGGCGACCTCAAGCTGCCGGCCGACCCGCTGGTGGTCGTCTTGGAAGGGGTCGAGAAGCCGGGCAACCTGGGGGCGATCCTCCGCACGGCCGACGGCGCCGGGGTCGACGCCGTGGTCGTGGCCGACCCGCGGACCGACCTGATGAACCCGAACACGATCCGGGCGAGTGTCGGCGCCGTGTTCAAACAGAACATCGCCGTGGCGACCACCGAAGAAACGATCGCCTGGCTCGCCGGGCGCGGGCTGCGGACGCTCGTCACCCGGCCCGAGGCGGCGGAGCGCTACGACCGCACGGACCTCGCCGGCGGCGTCGCCCTGGTGCTGGGGAGCGAGGCGCACGGGCTGTCGGACGCCTGGGAGCGGTCGGCCCTCAAGCTGACCGCCCTGTCGCTGCCGATGGCGGGCGTAGCCGACAGCCTCAACGTGTCGGCCGCCGCGGCGGTGCTGCTCTACGAGGCGCGGCGGCAACGCGACGCGGTGTAGGGAACACGCTCGCAGGCTTCACTCCGCGGCGGCGGAGTGTTGGGCGCGGACGCGGCGGATCGCCTCGTCGATGCGGCGGATGTTGTCCCAGTCGTCCTTGTAGTTGACGGCCACGAACTGCGCAGCGCCCGAGTCGGCGTACTTGGCCGCCACGCTCGAGCCTTCCCAGGCGAACGAGAGCAGGGCCTCGCGGATCGCGTCGCGCGTCGCGGCGGGCAGGTTGTGGGCGTAGCCGATCGTGGCCGGCGGGAAACGCTCCGAGTCGTAGATCACCTTGAAATCATCCGTCGAGACCTCGCCGCTCGTGGTGAGCCGGTCGAGGATGTCGCTCGCCACCGGGGCGGCCGCCTCTTCGCCCGCCGCCACGGCGTGGATCGACGTGACGTGGTCATAGGTAAAGCCCCATTGGTAGTCACGCTCGGGCAGCATCCCCTCGTCGTTCATCAGCTGCACCATCGCCGCCTTGAAGCCGGAGTTCGAGTCGGGCCGGGTGAAGGCGATCTTCTTGCCGCGCAGGTCGCCCAGGCCCTCGGCCTTGCTGTCCTTCGAGACGATCAGCTTCATGCGGTAGCCGTACTCCCCAGCGGCGTCGCCGAACGTGCAGACCGGCGTGAAGCCGACGTTGGCCACGGCCGTCGGCACGGCGCCGGTGTTCACGCCGATCACGTGGACCTCGTCGCGCGCCATCGCGGCGAACTGCTCGCCGGTGGTCTCGTAGTGGGCGTACTCGACCGGCAGGCCGGTCGCCTCGGAGATCGCCGTGGTCACGTCGGCCCACACCTCGGCGGCGTCTTCCGGCTCGGGCGAGGCGATGTACGAGAACACCAGCCGCTCGGGCGCCGCGGCGGCCTCTCCGTCAGCGGGTTCGGCCGGCGGGTCGTTCACCAGGTCGTGGTCGGCGTCGCTGAAGGGGACGGTCTCTTCGGGAAGCTGCACCGCCTCGCCCATCAGGCGGGCGAGCATGTTGTCCTCCATCTCCTTCTGAGCGGCCCGCTCGTAGCCGGGCAGCGTGAAGCGGATTCCCACCGCTAGCAGCAGCACCGGCAGCAAGATCTTGAGCAAACGTCCGAAGGAAAAGGCGCCGGGGTCAGCACTCATAGGGAAGGGTCCTCAGCGGGTCGAACGCGAAGAAGGAAGGGCGAAACAAAGCGGCCTTGCGCGAGGTCGGGTCATGGCCGTGACGAGAACTCCGCGACGAGGAGCGCCGATGCGGCGTTCCTCGTCTCCCGCTTTAGGCGAGAACCTGGCCCCGCGAAGGGCGAGAACCTGGGACCGTCGCCGCCACAAGATAGCACCACGCCCACGCGACTTGCAAACAAGCGTGGCCAAAAGCCGCCGCCCGACACGTCCGCCGCCCGCCGCCCGCCCCGGCGAGGCGACTGCTTTGGGGCAGGATTGCTATGGCGGCGGAAGCCGCCCGGGCCTTATGCTGCGTGGCGCACCTTATGACGGATTCTCCTGCTGCGCGACGCCGCCCGCCCCCTGAGGCCCGAGTGGCGTTCTTTTTACCTACCTAGCAAGGGATTTGGCGGCCGTCCTCTCGGCGACGCCTCGAGCGTGAGCGGTTCGATGGAATGTGATCGGGTTTTTTGGGTGCTCACCAGTGGGCCTTTCCCCACCGGCGGCGATGACGACCTGGAGGTCGACCGCCACCTTTCCCGTTGCGCCTCGTGCTGGAAGTTTGCCGCGGCGCTGCAGCCGTTCGATCACATCGAGCACGAGTCGCTCACCCCGTTTGAGAGCCGCGACCTGCCCGGCTACTGGGGCGAGCGGACCCCGCCGCGCGAGCTGCTCGAAGAGCTAACGTCCGCGTCCCCCGCACGCCAGGAGTCGGCGACCGCCGGCGCGGCGGCGCCCGTCGCGGCCCCACAGCTCGTGCCCCCCTTGGTCCGCCCGCGGGTCGCGACGGCCGAGCGTCGTGCGGAGCTCGCCCCGAAGGCGTGGCTGTGCGGCTCGCTGCTGGCGAGCGCGGCGGCGGCCGTGTGGTGGCTCTTCTGAGAGTTGGGCGGGGCAGGCGTTCCACCCCAACGACTATTTTTCTTGCAATCCGTTGCGGCAGTGCGCCATACTCCCCCACGGAACAGAGAACCGCGCCGGTGTTCCGCGTGGCGTGTCGCCGCGAAGGGCGCCGGCGGACTTTTCTTGAGGAGGCGTTGCGATGTATGCAAGTCGTTTTTCGATCGGCGTAGCTGTCGCTGTCTTGTGCCTTTCACCGTCACTCTCACGTGCGCAGGAAACCTTCGCGGAGCTCATTCAAGATGCGGGCGCGCGTCCGTCTGCTTCGGCGCCAGCGACAGCTCAAGGGCCTCGCTCCGAGAGTCACCCGGTTTGCCGTCACTGGGCTGATTCGAGTCCCGAGAAAACGGAACTGGTCTACCAACGTTTGCTCTCTCCCATGACGTCGGCGGGCATGGAGTTCACCGACACACCGCTCGAGGAAGTCGTCGCGTTCCTACGCAACGAATACAACATCGAGGTGCAGTTGGACACCCCGAGCCTTGATGATTTTGGGATCGGGCCAGACAAGAGCGTTGATATCCAAGCGAGAAACACGACGCTCGGCGCCGCGCTGCAGTTGCTGCTGAACCAACTGGAGCTCGGCTACACGATCACCGACGGCGTGCTAATGATCACCACGCAAGAGGAAGTCGAGCTGCGTCTGACGACGGCGGTCTACTGTCTCGATGGCATGGATATCCGCCCTAATGCGATGCACCGAGCGCTGACCCAAACGGTCGCGCCTAGCAGCTGGCAGGATAAAGGGGGTAGCGATGCAGAGGCGATCTTGGTCAACGACCGCACGATTGTCATCTCGCAAACAACCCGAGCCCACGAGCAGATCCATGCTTTGCTCGGCGCCCTGCGGTCCGCGATGAAGGACGCCACTTCGCCAGCAAAAGAGCACGCTGGCAGAGGTCGGGCGGCCCAAGCGAGAGCGCTTGAGGAAACCGCTCACGACCAGGACGGCTACAATCGCGCCATCGGCAACTCAGACGCCGATGCGTCAGACCCCTTCGGCGGCTTTTGATGCGGCTCGGAGCGACGCTCATCACCGACGAGTCGTGCCAGGCGTTCCGGGCGCACTACGCTCGGCTGCGCGTGACGGCGCAGGACGACCACTGGCTGCGCGCTGCGCTCGACGCGCTGTGCGGCTACGCGACGAGCGTTATCGGCTGCGACGCCGAGGTCGGCGTCGAACGCACGCTCGCGCCGGACCGGTCCAGCGGGGACCGGCCCGGCGCCGACGTGCTGCTGTTCGGTCTCAAGGCCAAGCCGCTCGCCCGGGCGGTGATGAACCGCACGGGACAGTGCCTGCTCACCTGTCCCACGGTCGAGGTGCGTGTCGCCACGCCCGAGCCGCATCAATCGTTCACCTTCGGCGACTGGCTCCGCTGCTTCGGCGACGGCTTCGAACGCCAGGACGAGGCGACCGGCGAGTGGGTCGTTCCCGTGATGGAGGGCGAGGTGCGTTTCGAGCCCAAGGTGGGCGTAGCCCGCGGCCTGGCTGGCGGGGTGCTCATGCTGCAAGGCGCCGAGCAGGCGGCTGTGCTCGCCGCCGCGCGGCGTGCGGCCGAGGCGCTCGCCGAGACAGCGGGCGTGATCACGCCGTTCCCCGGCGGTGTCTGCCGCAGCGGCAGCAAGGTCGGCTCGAAGTACCGCGGCCCGGTCGCATCGACCAACGAGGCGTTCTGCCCGACGCTCCGCGAGCGGGTCGCCACGCGGTTGGTCGAGGGCGCCCGCTGCGCGTACGAGATCGTCATCGACGGCGTCGACGAGCCGGCGGTCCGCGGCGCGATGGCCGTGGCGATGCGTGCGGCGGCGGGCGACGGCTTGCTGGCGATCGGCGCGAGCGACCTGGGGGGCCGCAGGGGAGGGGTGAAGATCGCCCTGCGCGACGTGCTCCGCTGAGCGGCTTTTTCGCCGCACATCGGATCCGAAATCGCCGAAATACCTCGTTCTGGGGCCTCACGCGAGGATTTAGGTAATTTGCCGCTCGATTTCCTTGCATAAACCGCTTGATCGGGTGACTGGATCGTTGCTTGCCGCGGCCCGGGGTGGTTACACTCATCGGTTCCCGCGGGAGCCCAGCCCGAGCTGCGCGACTCACGGTTCATTTTTTGCGTGCTTACTTTTGCGATAAGTAAAGCGACACGTCCCTTGTCAACGAGGCCCCGAGTCGGATGACCGACGAGACGACCGCCCCCACGGCGGAGCAAGCCGCTCCCACCGAGCGGCAGACCACCACGCCCGACGTAGTGGATCAATCGACCCCACAACCCGCAGCCACGCCCGCGCCCGAAGCGACGCCTGTCGCCACGGCGACGGAACCGGCGCCTGCTCAGCCCGCGGCTGAGGCTAGCGTCGCCCCAGCGCCCGTCGCCCCAGCGCCCGCCGCTCAGGCGACGGCGGCAGCGTCCGCAGACGACGGCGCGAAGCCGAGCGAGCGGATCCGCATCGGCACGCAGCGCGTCGAGGGTAGCGCCGAGGCGCTCGAGCCCAAGCCGGTGACGCCCGTCACCGAGGCGGACCCGTCGGCGCCCAAGCCGAGCCAGCAGAAGGCCTACCCACCGCCCAACGTCCGTTCGCAGCTCAGCGCCGAGGAGCAGTCGGAGCTCGACGCGGCGATGGCCGGCTCGGACCTCGACTCGATCGCCGCCGAGGCGGCCGGCGCCGCCGGCAAGACGATCGAAGACGACACCCGAGTGACCGGCACGGTGGCCCGGATCCACGGCGACGACATCTTCGTCGAGCTCGGCAAGCCGACCCAGGGCGTGCTGCCGCTCAAGCAGTTCGAGGGCAAAGAGGCGCCGACCGAGGGCCAGCAGGTCGAGGTCCGCGTGATCCGCCTGAAGGAAGACGACGGCCTGTACGAGCTGTCTCTACCGAGCGCCCCGCAGGAAGTCGGCAACTGGGACGAGGTGTCCGAGGGCCAGGTCGTCAACGTGACGATCACCGGCCACAACAAGGGCGGCCTGGAGTGCAAGGTTTCCGGCATCAGAGGCTTCATGCCGATGGGCCAGATCTCGCTCTACCGCGTGGAGAACGCCGAGGAGTACGTCGGCCAGACGATCGCCGCGGTGATCACCGAGGCCAACCGCTCGCGCAAGAACTTGGTGCTGAGCCACAAGTCGATCATGCAGCGTGAGCGCGCCGAGAAGCGCGACCAGCTGCTCGCCGAGTTGGCCCCCGGCCAGATGCGCGAGGGGATCGTGCGGAGCCTGCGCGACTTCGGCGCCTTTGTTGACCTGGGCGGCGTTGACGGCCTGGTGCATGTCAGCAAGCTGAGCTGGGAGCGTGTGGGCCACCCCAAGGAGGTGCTCACCGAGGGCCAGACCATCAAGGTCAAGGTCGAGAAGGTCGACCCCGAGACGGGCAAGATCGCCCTCTCTTACCGCGAGGCGGCCGAGAACCCCTGGGACAAGGCCGAGCAGAACTACCCGGTCGGCGACGTGGCCAAGGGCAAGGTCTCGAAGATCATGGAGTTCGGCGCCTTCGTCCGCCTAGAGCCGGGCATCGAGGGGATGATCCACATCTCCGAGCTGACCCACGGCCGCGTCGGCCGCGTGAACGACGCCGTGAGCGAGGGCCAGGACGTCGAGGCCAAGATCCTCAGCGTCGACCGCAACAAGCAGCGGATCGCCCTGTCGCTCAAGGCCCTGACCGCCGCGCCCGCTCGCGAGAAGCGCCCGGAAGAGCCGCCCGAGCCGCCCCCTTCGCCCGAAGAGATCGCCCGCAAGAAGAAGCGCGACGCGAAGCTCAAGGGCGGCATCGGCGGACCGAGCGGCGGCGAGAAGTTCGGCCTGAAGTGGTGATCTGTCGAGGCGAGCCGTAAGCGTCAGCGCCCGGAGCGGTTGGCGCGCCTTAGCGTGCTCCTTGCCGCTCCGGGCGCTGACGCTTACGGCTCGCAATGCTTACTCCGGAGTATCGAGCCCCTCCACCACGATGTCCGCAAACCGGCCGCAGAGCTCTTTCTTGCTGTAGCGCCCGGCGATGAGTTGCTTCGCGCGACGGCCGCGTTCGGCGATCTCCTCCGGCGGCGTCGCGGCGATCTCGCGCAGCACGGCGGCGGTTTGCTCCACGTCGCCCGGGCGGGCCTCCCAGCCGATCGGGCCGCCGCCCTCTTCGGGCGGGATGGCCTGGGCCGCGTCGAGCAGCTCGGTCACGTGGCTCGGCCGCGGGCCGAAGTAGAGGACCGGGCGGCCGACGGTCATCGCGCCGTAAACCTTGCACGGGTGGACGATGCCCACCAGCGCCTCGTTCATCAGCACCACGTGGATGTCGGCCGACGAGAGCGAGTAGCGGATCGCGTCGAGCGGCTGGTACGGCAGAGAGACGATGTTCTCCGGCTGATGCTCTTCGATCGCGCGGGTCACCGGCGCCTTGCCGGGCCCGCCGCCGATGAACATGAACCTGAGCCGCGGGTCGTCTTGCAGCGTGAGCGCGGCGTCGACCAGCGAGTCGAGCGGCGTGGTGAGCCCGTGGTTGCCGCTGTACATCACGACGAACTTGTCCGCCAATCCGTGCTCGGCGACGAACGGGTTCTCGCTCTTGGGGATGTCGTCCTCCGGCTCGTTGTGCGGCCAGGGGGGAAAGACCGTGGTCTTATCGCTCACGTCGCGTTTAGCGTTGAGCCGCTCGGCCATGAAGGGGTCGAGCGCCACCACGTGGTCCACGGCTCCCAAGAGCCAGCGGTTGAGCCAGTTGAGCATCTTCACGGGCAGCGCCGTGGGCTTCATCACGCCGGTGGCGATCACCTGGTCGGGATTGAGGTCCATCGCCCAGAACACGATCTTCGAGCGCCGCACGAGCCGCACGGCGAGCGCGGCGATGGCCGCCATCGGGGGCGAGGTGCTCACCACGATCTTGTCGGGTCGCGGGCCGAACCAGCCGCGCAGGATCGCCTGCACGAGGAACATCAGCTGCCCGGCGACGCGGTGGAGGATCGACTTCTTGCCGAGCGACGAGAACGGCAGCCGCACGACGTCGACGCCGCCCAGGGTCTCGCGAGCCGGGTAGCGCTGCGTGGGGTCGTCGTAGCCGCGGCCCGAGGTGATCACGCGCACGCGGTAGCCGCGCGCGGCGAGCTCCTCGGCGGCGTCGGCCATGTGCTGCCCCACCGACGTCGGATCGGGCACGTAGACCTGGCTGATGAAGAGAATGTTGCGCTTCGGCATAGGGCGAGGGGAGCGGTTGAACTTGGATTGCGGCCCGGCCGCCGACGGGAGTCGGCGGTTCGCCCCACACAGGGATCGGACTGCGCCGAGACTCGAGCCGCCGACTTCCGTCGGCGGCTGGGCGGAGAGCCCTTTGTGAGGGGAACTTAAGGATAGCCGCCGAACCCAGGTTCGCGACTCAGCGCTCCGCCGCGGCGGACTCCGATTCGGCCAACGCGAGGTCGGATTGCGCCATCATTTTCGATAGTTCCGCGACCGTGACGGTCGGTTCCCAGCCGAGCACCCGCCGCGCCTTCGAGAAGTCGCCCTGCAGGTGGTCGACCTCGGCCGGGCGGTGGTAGCGAGGATCGATCTGGACAAGCTCGCGGCCGTCGGGCCCCACGCCCCGCTCCTCAACTCCCGAGCCGCGCCACTCGATCGGCAGACCGACCTCGGCGAAGCACCACTCGCAGAACTGCCGCACCGTGGTCGGCACGCCCGTGGCGATCACGAAGTCGTCCGGCTGGTCGGCCTGCAGCATGCGCCACATCGCCTCGACGTAGTCGCCCGCGAAGCCCCAGTCGCGTGCCGCCTCGAGGTTGCCCAGGTACAAGCGGTCCTGCAAGCCGAGCCGGATACGCGCGGCCGCGCGGCTGATCTTGCGCGTCACGAACGTCGGCCCGCGGCGCGGCGATTCGTGGTTGAACAAGATCCCGTTCACGGCGTACAGGCCGTACGACTCGCGGTAGTTGCGGGTGATGTGGTAGGCGTACGCCTTGGCCGCCGCGTAAGGGCTGCGGGGGTGGAACGGCGTGTTCTCGGTCTGCGGCGTCTCGACCGCCTTGCCGTACAGCTCGGAGGAGGACGCTTGGTAGAACTTCGTCTCGAGGCCGAGGTCGCGGATCGCCTCGAGCAGCCGCACCACGCCCAGCGCGGTCACGTCGCCCGTGTACTCCGGCACGTCGAACGACACCTTCACGTGCGACTGCGCGCCGAGGTTGTAAACCTCGTGCGGCTCGACCAGCCGCAGCGTCTTGTGCAGCGACGAGGCGTCGCTCAAGTCGCCATAGGTCAGCCGCAGCCGCACGCCTTGCTCGTGCGGGTCTTGATAAAGGTGGTCGATGCGGGCGGTGTTGAAAGACGAGCTGCGGCGCACAATGCCCCACACCTCGTAGCCCTTGGCGAGCAACAGCTCGCTGAGGTACGAGCCGTCCTGGCCGGTGATGCCGGTGATCAGCGCGCGCTTGCCGTTGGCCGCGGGTTGCTTGGTCTCGGGTAGCTTCATCACGAGTTTCTTCTTCGAAGGGGGGACGCCTTGTGGGCGATCGTCTTGGGCGGGGGCCGGGGAGGCTGGGGGGAGGAAGCCGGTGGGGGAGGGGGTCTTAGCTGTTCACGCCTCGTTCTCCAGGAACCACTCGTAGGTCGAGCGCAACCCGTCGGCCAGGGGGATGCGGCTTCGCCAGCCGAGCGATTCGAGCCGTGACACGTCGAGCAGCTTGCGGGGGGCGCCGTCGGGCTTGGTCGTGTCGTAATCGATCGTGGCGTCGGGGCAAACGATCGACCGCACCTGCTCGGCCAGCTCGCTGACGGCCGTGTCGACGCCGACGCCCACGTTGACCGGTCCCGCGCCCTCGTAGCGGTCGAGCAGCGTGAGGCAGGCGTCGGCGAGGTCGTCGACGTGCATCAGTTCGCGACGCGGCGCGCCGGTTCCCCACAGCGCAACCGAACGCCTGCCGGAGCCTTGCTGGCGGCAGGTGTGGAACTTCTGGATCATGCCCGCCACGACGTGCGAGTTCTGCGGGTCGAAGTTGTCGCCCGGGCCGTAGAGGTTGGTGGGCATCGCGGCGAAGAAGTCGCAGCCGTGCTGGCGGCGGTAGGCGTCGCACGCCTTCACGCCGGCGATCTTGGCGATCGCGTAAGCGTCGTTGGTCGGTTCGAGCGGGCCGGAGAGCAGGTGCTCCTCGCGCATCGGCTGCGGGCAATCGCGCGGGTAAACGCAGCTGCTGCCGAGGTACAACAGCCGCCGCACGCCGGTGCGCCACGCGGCGCGCATCACCGTGGCGTGCAGCATCAGGTTGTCGTAAAGGAACTCGGCCGGGCGGGTGCGGTTGGCCTCGATGCCGCCGACCGTGCCGGCGGCGTGGACCACGACCTTGGGACGCTGACGGTCGAACCACGCGTCGACGGCCGCCTGATCGCGCAGGTCGACCTCGTCGCGCGTCGGTGCGAGCAGGTTCGCGAATCCCTCCGCGCGGAATCGGCGCAGCAGCGCCGAGCCGACCATCCCCCGGCCGCCGGTGACCAGCACCTTCGCGTCGCGTGGAATGGGTGAGGGCATGGCGGGTTATTCGCGAGGGGCGTTTTAGTATGCGGGCGCGGCTGAGCCGCCGACGGGAGTCGGCGGTTTGCATGACGAAATGCTGGCCAGCGCTGGGGGGCGAACCGCCGACTCCCGTCGGCGGCTGGGCTTTCATCGTGCTTGGCGGGAAGGCGTTCTATCGCAAAACAAGCGACGCCGGCCAACGGGTGACCGGCGTCGCTCGCAAAGTGTTGTCACGTACCGGCTGAGCTCAGCCCGCCACGCCGGAGCCGTGCTTCTTGAGGTACTCGCCGTGGATCCAGTCGTAGGTGAGCTTCATGCCGTCGGCCAGGCGGATGCCCGGCTCCCAGCCCAAGAGCTCCTTGATCATCGTGTTGTCGCTGTTGCGGCCGTTCACGCCCTTGGGGGCGTCGAGCTTGTAGTGGCGGTCGAGCTTGATGTCGGCGATGTTCTCGACGATGTCCACCAGGCCGTTGATCGTCACGAGCTCGTTCGAGCCGAGGTTGATCGGCTCGAGGATGTCGCTGTGGGTGATCTTGAGGATCCCCTCGATGCAGTCGTCGATGTACATGAAGCTGCGGGTCTGCTTGCCGTCGCCCCAGATCTCCATGTCGTGGTTGCCGGTCTCCTTGGCGGTGATGACCTTGCGGCACATGGCCGCCGGGGCCTTCTCGCGTCCGCCGTCCCAGGTGCCGAGCGGGCCGTAGACGTTGTGGAACCGGGCGACGCGGGTCGTCAGGCCGTAGTCCTCACGGAAGTGGCGGCACATCCGCTCGCAGAAGAGCTTCTCCCAGCCGTAGCCGTCCTCGGGCATGGCGGGGTAAGCGTCTTCTTCCTTGAGGGCGACCACGTCCTCGTTCGTTTGCTTGTCGGCGTTGTAAACGCAGGCGCTCGACGCGTAGAAGAAGCGGTTGACCGTGCCGGCCTGTTGGGCCGCTTGCAGCAGGTGCGTGTTAATCAGCACGCTGAGCATGCAGAGCGCTTTGTTGTTCTCGATGAATCCCATGCCGCCCATGTCGGCGGCCAGGTTGTACACCTCGTGGGCGTCGCGACAGGCGGCCTCGCAGGCGGCCTTTTCTTTCAGGTCGGCCACCACGTTCTCGACGTCGTCGAACACCTGGTACCACTCGCTGGTCGGCTTGATGTCGACGCTGCGGATGCGGGTGTGGCCGAGTTCGCGGAGCTTGGCCACGAGGGCGCCGCCGATAAAGCCGCCGCCGCCGGCGACGAGGATGAGCTTGTCCATGTCGGTCATTGCCTGAAAAAGGAGGGGATCAAGAGGAGTCTAAACAAAGTTGAAGGATGGCGGCAGACCCACCCCGGGGCGGGCGCCGCGGGCCTGGCGGCCTCGTGAAGAGGGGGCTTAGCTGGTCGATTCGAGCGTCGGGGCCGGCGGGGAGAGTGGGCCTGTCTTCGCATGATGCGGCCCCGCAGGGTCCGTCCCCTTCGGGGGGGCGGCGCCGGTCGGCGCGACGATCGTTTCGGCTTCGGATCGCTGCTTCTTCTCCAAAGCGATGCGATCGCGCAGCTCGCGGATGCGGTCTTCGATCGGCTCGAGGTAGTCGAGCGTCTCGGCGGTTTGGTTGAGCGTCGAGCGGCCGGGGTCGTCGCAGTTGCCGATCACCTCGAGGCGACCGATCACCGCCCCGTCGATCCGCAGGGGGTGGGCGGTGTGCCAAGTCTCGCTCTTGGGAGGCAGCTTGGCGGCGGCCTTCCAGCTGGCGTAAAACGACTCGTTGAGCCCCGGCAAGTGCAGCGTGATCCGCAAGCGGAGCAGCCGATGGTCTTCGGCCGACTCGACCAGCGCGTCCCACATCTCTTCCCAAGCGTGCGAGCCTTGCAGGCGGATCCGCTGGCGGCGGCCGGCGCCGTGGGCGTCGGTCGTGCGGCTGAGCCCCACGCCCGAAAGATCGACCCGGTCGCGGAGCAACGCGAACTCGTTGTGGCCAAACGTCTTGGTCGACACCAGGAAGGCGATCACGCCGAGCACCGTGAAGATGGCGATCAGCTCGTTCTTCCACAGCACCGAGAGGACCGCGCTGAGGCACGTGGTGGCGCAGACCAACGCGATGAACAGCGCCGCCTGAGGCACGCTCCAGCCGCGGTCCAGCAGCGAGTGGTGCAGGTGGCCGCGGTCGGGGTCGAAGATGCTGCGGCCCGTGAGCCGGCGCCGCATGATCGCCGCGGCCGAGTCGAGCACCGGGATCGACCACACGGCCAACGGGATGGCCATCGCGACGAACGCGGGGGTCTTGGCGTGGGTCATCACGGCGACGGCGCCCACCAACAGGCCGATCACCATGCTGCCCGCGTCGCCCAAATAGATCGACGCCGGGGCGAAGTTGTGCCGCAAGAAACCGAGCAACGCGCCGGCCAGGGCGAGCATCAGCACCGCCTCGGCGAAGTGGTCGTACAACCCGTTGATTGCGGCCAGCGTGAGGCAGATAACCACGCCGACGCTCGAGGCAAGGCCGTCGATGCCGTCGAGCAGATTGATCGCGTTGGTCGAACCGACGAGCCAAAAGATCGTGACCGGGATCGCGACCCAGCCCAACTGGTACGATTGGCCGAACGCCCCGAAGCGATCGATCCGCATGCCGAGGTAGACCAGCAGGCCGCAGATCACGAGTTGGGCGAGCAGCTTGTAGCGGCCCTTCATGCCGACCGCGTCGTCGTAAAGGCCGAGGATGAGTGTCGAGATAGCGGCCACGCCGAGGCCGGCGAGCAACCGCGGGTCGTCGTTGCGGAAGACGAGCGGCAAGATCGAGTCGGCCACCAGGTAAGCCAAGGTGGCCGCCGCCGCCATCGCCGCAAACACCGCCACGCCGCCGCCCAAGGCGACCGGCTTGGCCTGCACCTTCCTCCCCCCGGGCCGATCGACAAACCCAACCCGCGCCGCGATGCGACAGACCACGGGCGTGACCAGGTAAGCGACGACGGTCGCCGTCACGAACGCGATGACGTAAGTGACGGCTCGGAATTCGGAGAACATCAACACGCGGGGCGACTCACTGCGGTTGGGGTGTCGGAGTGGCTGATCGTGACAGTGTGAAGTCAGTCGGAAGGCCTAGGACGCAAACCGGGCGCCAATGCCGTTGCACGGTGCGGTGCGTGGCGGCCCCGGCGGCGTTTCCTCCGCAGCGCCGAGTCCCCGTTGGGCCTACAAAACTAGGGCTAAGGTCCGGTCGTCGTTACGACCCGAACCGCCCTCGGAGCGTAGCGGGTTCCGTCCGCCTGCCGCGTCGCATCATTTCGACGCTCTGAGCCGTGTAATGATCACCCGCGATTGGTGAAAAAACGCCAATTCGGCCAGACTCGTTGCGCAAGTCGTTTCTTGGCAGGAGCTTACACACGCCGCCCAAGCCTAGCCGCATTATTCAGGAGAGCCTGGCAGGCGTCAACGAAGCGGGCCACGGGCGAGGGAAGACCGCATTCACGGCGCCAGGTCGACCGGGCGCTCGCCGCCACGGGGCGAGTGGGCGTGGTGTGGCGTCGCGGCAACGCTTGTGGCGTTTTTGCGACACGGCCCCACCCCATGGTTCATTGGGGCGGCTGACGGTCGCGGAGCACCTGGGCCGGGTTGCCGCCGACGATCTTGCCCGGCTCGACCGACTTGGTGACGACGCTGCCACCGGCCACCAGGGCGTTGGCGCCCACCACGACGCCCGGCAGCAGCAGGCTGCTGGCCGCCACCCACGCGCCGTTCTCGATCACGATGGCGCCAGGTGTCAGGTCGAAGGTGCGTGTGCGGTGGTCGTGGCTGCCGGTGCAGAGGTAGACGTCCTGCGACACGCAGACATGATCACCGAGGCGGATGTCCTCGATATTGTCGAACCAGCTCCCCTGGCCGATCCAGCAGTGGTCGCCAAACGCTAACCGCCACGGGTACTTGATCCGCAAGTGCGGCTTGATCACCACCCCCTTACCGATCCGTGCGCCGAACCACCGCAGGATCACCCGCTTGGGGGCGATCGGCAGGAACCAGCCGCTCTCGAATAGCAGCAGGCTCGTGTACCACCACAAGACCCGGCGCAGCTTGCCCCCGCCCGGGTCGTAGTCGCCGGTGGTGAACGAAGCGAGATCGACCCACGGCTTGCTCGGGTTCTCGGTTGCGGGGCTGTCGGCCATCGGCCCTATCGGAGCAAAGAAATCGAACCGCAGCCGCCGACGGGGGGTCGGCGGTTGGCCCCGGGTGGTGAATCCGAACCGCCGACTCCCGTCGACGGCTGAGGGGCCTCTGCTGTAAGGCTAAGTCGACGAGCGCGGCCACGCCACACCCGCGGCATCAGGTTGACTGCCCGCGGGGTTCGGTTGTGACGGTTCTGCCGACGCCGGGGCGCTCAGTAAGTGAGTATGCCGCGCGTGCGGCTAGCTGCCTCGATCGCCTCGATCGTCTTCGGCGTCAATTCCTGGTCTTCGTAGCGGAGTTTCAGCGGCTTCTGCTCGCCCGCCACCACGGCCTTCCAGAGGGCGAGGACCGGCGTCGGCTTGCCCGGCTTCGGCGTGAGCGTGACGACGAAGCGCTTGTGCTCGAGGTCGGTCTTCACGCGCTTGACGCCCGGCACGGCGTAGAGCTTGCGGGCGACCTTCTTGGCGCAGGTGGCGCAGTGCAGCTCCTCGAGCGACAACTCCACCACGCCTGGCGGCAAAGGCTTCGGGGCCGCCTCGGTGGTTTCTACCGCAAGGGCCGGAGCGGACAACAGCAGGGCGATTCCAAGAGACAAAACGAGGGGACGCATGGCGGCCTCCGTGCAAGAATGAATGAGATACCGAGTGGAAGAAATCACTCGCGGATAAAGAGCCCGTTGGCTTCGACAACAAGCAGGTCGCCGGCCAACAGCTGCGCCTCGCCGCGCACCACGACCGTGTCGCCCGCCTTGAGGCCCAGCAGCTCGCGCGCGCCGATGGCGATCTGCTTGCCCTGCGCGTCGGAGAAGTTCACGGCCGCCACGGCGCTTGCTTGGTTAGCCGCCTCGCGGGCGCAGAACGGGCAATCGGCCAAGTGGTCGGGGTCGCCGGCGTCGTGCTCGTCGAATTCCATCGCCGTGGCGGGATCGACCAGGAAGAACGCCGCCTGGTTCTCACGCCATGGGAAGTCAGGCTCCAGCTTGCCCCACGGGTTCGGTATGCCGCCCACCTTGCCGACCAACACAACTTGGCTGGCGGTCTCGCCGTCGCCCTCCTCGAGCGTCTCGCGGTAATCGAGCGGCGAGAGTGCGTCGGCGGGCTCCTCGGCCAGCATCAGCCGCTCGCGCTCGGCCGCCACCCGCTTTGGATCGGGAGGCGCCGGCCCTTGGGAGCAGCCGATCAGAAAGCCTGCGGCGGCAAGGAACGCTAGCAATCGGCGGGGGTGGGGCATGGATGGCTAACGGAGTCGTGGGTGGGTGTGCTTACGGTCTTCCCATTATCGGCCCCGGGGCCGGATAGCGTCCATGGTGAATGCGTTCCTCGTCCACTTAAGAAGTGGCGTAAGTCGTTGCGTGTGCGAGCGTTGCAGGCGCCGGCGGGTTGGCGACGGATTGGAGACTGGGATGAAATTTTATTTCAACACACGCCACAAGATCGCCCCGGGCGGGGCGAATTCCTCACTAGGAGGCCCGAATCCTTCGGCCGACGGGCCTCAAGCCAACCACCCAACCTTTCGTTCTACGAGGCATTCGCATGTTCCGTCTTTTCAAAAGAACCGTCGTCACCACGCTGGCCGTCGGCTTGGTCGCCGGCCTGACCTTTGGCACAGACACCTTCAGCTACCTGAAGACCTCCTACAACCGGCTCACCAGCAGCGTGTCGGACAGTGTGCCTGTCGAGTTCCAGATCGACCGCGCCCGTCAGATGGTCCACGATCTGGCCCCCGAAGTGCGGCGTTCGATGCACGTGATCGCCAAGGAAGAGATCGAGCTCGACAAGCTCCGCAACCAGATCGCCAAGGCCGAGACCCAGGCCCAAGAGAGCAAGGAGCAGATCATGCGTCTGCAGTCGGACCTCGGCTCGGGGCAAGACGTGTTCCGCTACGCCGGCCGCAGCTACAGCCGCAACGAAGTGAAGCACGACCTGACGCAGCGTTTCTCGCGGCACAAGGTGGCCGACGACACGCTCGCCCACCTCTGCTCGATGCGAGACGCCCGCGCGGCCAATCTCGAGGCGGCCCAGAAGAAGCTCGCCGCGATGATGAGCGCCCAGAAGCGTCTGGAGACCGACATCACGAACCTCGAGACGCAGCGCAAGCTGGTCGAGGTTGCCCAGGCGTCGAGCGACGTGTTGCTCGACGACAGCCAACTGGCGCGGGCCAAGGACCTGATCGTCGACATCCGCACGCGGCTCGATGTGGCTGCCAAGCTGGCCAACGCCGACAGCCACTACCTGGGCGAGATCCCGCTCGACGAGCCGACCGACGAAGACGTGTCGGACCAAGTGGCCGCTTACTTCGGCGGCGAGTCGGCAAAAGCCGCCAAGCCGCAAGCCGAGCTGGCCTCGGTCGGCATTCAGCTCGACTGATGGCGCAGGGCTTTGCCCCTGTAGGGACCGCCCTCCGTGGCGGTCCCGCCCCGGGCACACGGTTCGTACTCGAAACCAACTGGCAAGGTCTGGAACGCCACGGAGGGCGTTCCCTACAGATTCGAGTTCCCTACAGGTTCAAGGCGTGGCCGAGTCCTCGCCGAGCCGAAATCGTGCGGAACCGGGGCCGGGGGTATCGCGACCAAGCTTCCAACGCGCAAGAATTCGGCGCTCCGCCTGCGAACGGATACCATGGAAGACTCGACCCCCCCGGCCCTCGCCCGCCACTCAACTGCCAGGCGTCGCTTTGGCCTCACCACCGGCCGCTGGGCGGCGCCGATCGGCTCGCTTTCTCAGACCCCTACGGCCTATTACGGAGATCGACCCGTGGCCGGCCGCGACGCATTCAGCACCCCGGAAACCGCCGACCGGCGCATGGTGTGGGTCGACGCCGTGGGAGGTTTTCTCCTTTGCCTCGGCGACGAGGTCGCCATCGGCCAGCCGGACGGCGGGGACAAGGGAGCTGCCGAGCCGACGGTTGGCGTGCTCGCCGGGCTGTCGCGTCGCCACGCGGTGATCACCCGCCAAGGGGGCGTTCACGTCCTCGACCCGCTGGGCCCCGTGGCCCTCGATGGCCGGCCGCTCAGCGGCCCCACGGTGCTGCCCACCACGGCGATGCTCAAGCTCGGCGACCGCGTGGAGATGCGTTTCAGCAGGCCGCACGCCTTGAGCGCCACCGCCCGGCTCGAAATGCTCAGCGGCCACCGCACGTCGCCCGCCTGCGACGCGATCGTGCTGATGGCCGAGAGCTGCGTGCTGGGGCCTAAGGAAACTAGCCACATCCGCTGCCCCGGTTGGTCGGGCGAGGCGATCCTCACTCGCAGCGGCGGCGAGATCAGCTGCCGTGCGAACGTCCCCCTGGCTGTCAGCGGCGTGCGGGCGACCGGCCCGGTGCGGGCGGCGCCCGGAGCGCGGATTGAGGGGCAAGATTTCTCGTTCAGTGTCGAATTGGCGGTAGAGAGCGGGTGAAGTAGTACCCGCAAAGGCTTGGATAATTCGATTACCCCCGCGCAATAGGATGCCCAGCCCTCCGCCGCCCCCCTGGTGGGGGCCCCGACGCGGAGCCCCGTAGCCAGTTAACATAGAACAACCGCCCGCCATGTTGGCCACACTCCGCAAGAAAGCCGAGTTGATGAAACCGAGCCCCCCCGCCACGCCCGACGACCCCCCCGGCGCCGACGCCGCGGTGGGTCGCTCCGTCGACGGGGCCGGCTCGGGGCCGACCGGCCGGTTCCTCTACGCCAGCGGCGCCCGCCCGCTCGAGGGCTACACCATCAAACGCGGCGTCGGCCGCGGCGGCTTCGGCGAGGTCTATTTCGCCCAGAGCGACGCCGGTAAAGAGGTCGCGCTCAAGCTGATCCGTCGCAACCTCGACGTCGAGCTCCGCGGCGTGCGGCACTGCCTGAACCTCAAGCACCCCAACCTGGTGTCGCTCTACGACATCCGAACCGACTCGTCTGGCGACGAATGGGTCGTGATGGAGTACGTCTCGGGTGAGTCGCTCGAGCAGCTGCTCGACCGCTATCCCCACGGCCTGCCCGTGGAGCAGGCCGTCGCCTGGATGCGCTCGATCGCCCGCGGCGTCGCCTACCTGCACGACAGCGGCATCGTGCACCGCGACCTGAAGCCGGGCAACCTGTTCCTCGACAAGTCGAACTTGGCCGAGGACCCGCTGCCGGGCGTGGTGAAGCTGGGCGATTACGGCCTGTCGAAGTTCATCTCGTGCAGCCGCCGCAGCGGCCAGACCGAGAGCGTCGGCACGGTCCACTACATGGCGCCGGAGATCGCCAACGGCCGCTACGGCCAGGAGATCGACACCTACGCCCTGGGCGTGATCTTCTACGAGATGCTCACCGGCAGTGTGCCGTTCGAGGGCGAAAGCGTTGGCGAGGTGCTGATGAAGCACCTCACGGCCGAGCCCGACTTGGGCAAGCTCGCCGAGCCGTTCCGCACGATCGTTAGCAAGGCGCTCGCCAAGGACCCCACGCAGCGGTTTGGCAGCGTGGGAGAGTTGATCGCCATGCTGCCCGGCTCGGCGCCGGCCGCAGCAGCCGCGCCCGAGCCAATGGTTCCGCTCACCCCGTCCGCCGCTGACGACGACGGCGTGTGGCGCCCGGTCAGCACCCCGCCGCATGTGCCGCAGCCCTCGCAGCTCGAGCCCGAGCCGCTGTGGCAAGGGATCAAGGACCTCAGCCACGGCGTCTCGCAAGGATGGCGTGACTGGGGGGCGCCGCCATTGGCCAAGGCGATACTGCTGCTCACGGCGATGACTTTTGCCGTCCTCTCGTCGGGGGCGTGGCTGATGGCGCTCGTGCCGATCGTGCCGCTCTACGCGATCTACTACATGGTGTGGGACACGTTCATCCGCCGCCGCGGGCCCGTGGCGCCGCCCAAGCCAACGGCCGCCGCCACCCAATCCTCCCCCCCCACGGTCCAACTCAACGCCGAGCAGCGCCGCGTGCGACGCACCCGCACGCACTGGCGAGTGTTGGCCCGCAAGCAGCTCGCTGAGCGCAGCGCCTGGACCGCGTCGCGTGAGCTGGTCGGCTCGATGCTCGTCGCCGCGACCATCTGCGGCATTGCGGCGTCGACGGCCGCTGCGACGATGGCCGAGGCGTACCGCGCCGACCCCATCGCGCTCGGCCTGTGGCTCGGCGTCACGGCGACGCTCGCCAGCTGGGGAGTGCTCGCCGTGAACGCCTACGCCGAGACCCGCTTCGAGGACCACGCCCCGGTGCGTGGCATGCTCGCGGTCGTGGGCGCCGGCGTGGGGCTGGCGGCCTGGGCGCTCGGCGGCGTGCTCATGCAGGGCGCCCCGCTCGACGATGGCTGGGCCATCGAGTTCTTCGACAGCTTAATCGGCCACACCAACTTGAAGTGGGGCGACGACCTCAACGAGCCGGGCGACCAGCAATTGGTCTCACCCCCGGCGGTCGTGTCCGCCGTTTACTTCGCCGCATTGATGTTCGCCTGCCGCTGGCAGCGGCTGGCAAACTTCACACGACGCAAGCGGATCGCCTTCTGGCCGATCGTCGGTTGCTTGGCGTGGGCGTGGGGCCTGCACCTGTTCGCTTGGTACCCGCAGCCCGCGGCGCTGATTATCGCCGCCACGGCGGCCTTAGCGATCCAGGCCTCGAGCCATTGGTTGCCGCCGAGCAAGCGGACCGAGCTGGCCCGCGGCGTTTGAGCCTGCGGAGATTCCATCAGGGAGAAGAGGGTCATGGCGCCGTTTACTTCACAACTCATCTTTGCCACAGGGCCGACGTTCTCAGTGAGGCTTTTCATTGTCATCGCGTTTGTGCTGTTCTTGCTCTTCTTCCTATCGGGTCAATTCACCCCAAGCCGCATGAAGCAGATGTTCAAATCTCTGCTGTTCTTTGCGGCTGCGTGCGTTTTAGTGGGTGGGATGTTATTGGGGGCCGGTTTTTTCTGGCGTTTGGCGGCAGACGGCGTGGCCCAAACTCCGCCGCACTTCGCGACGCCCGACTACCCGGTCCCCGTCGACCCGCAGCTCCTGACGGTGAGCAGAGACCACGCCCCTGCGAGCGAGACAACCGCCGAGGCGGATGTTGAGCCGAGCGCCCAAGACGTGTGGCGCGCCGCCCGCTGGATCGGCCAGCAGATGGGCAGGAACGATTGGTCGGCCGAGCAGACCATCAAAGAGATCATCGCCCAAGTCAACGAGGCGCAGCAGCGGGCCGAGGCGCTCGCAGCGAGTGTGGAGGCCCCTGAAGCGGCCACGGCTTTCGCCTCGGACGCGCCGACCGAAACCGCAACCCCGCCGGAGCCCCCGGACCCGGTCGAAGCCTGGCTGAACACGCCCGGCGAAAGTTCCGAAGTCCGCTTGCGCGACGTCGTCCAGGTCGGCCCCTTCGCCACCCGCACCGAGTGCGACGAGGCGACCAACCAGCAACTCGTCGAGATCGCTCGGCGGTACGCCTCCGATCGCATCGGAAAGATCCCGGCCAACGAGCCTTTCCCGGCGCCCACCCACGAGCTTCGCGAGCGACTCGTGCGCGACAGCAGCCTGAGCACGCACGACACTTCGGTAGGCAAGATGCTCGGCCTCGCCACCCTCGTCGAGATCGACGCGACGGACGGCGAGTGGGTGATCGATCAGTGGGACGGCTGGCGCCGCCAGCGCGGCGTGCGAATCGTGGCCGGCACGACGATGGGCGTGATCGGCTTGCTGTTCGCTTCGCTCGCCGTACTGAAAGCAGGAGAGAAGCGAGCTAAAAGCAATTAGCTTTAAGCGGTTCGCGGTTCGCAAAGACGACGATGGCTCCGCCATCGCTAAATCTTCGCTAACAGCCAACGGCTAATGGCTAACAGCTTTCCAAGCGTTCCACCCGCCCCGGTCGTCGTTTATACTCGGCACGTTCACACAGCCGCACACGCCTCTCCACCAAACGCCCCATGCCCCACGCCCTCAACCCCGACGCACTGATCGTCGAGGAAATCCGCGGCGGCGATCACGCCGTGCGGCAGGAGGCGTGGGGACGGCTCATCGGCGAGTACGAGGGGCGGCTGCTGGCGTTCGTGGAGAGCCGCCTGCGCAACCGCGCGGCGAGCGAGGACGTGGTCCAAGAGACCTTCATCGGCTTCCTCAACAGTTTGCCGAACTACGATGTTCGCCGCCCGCTGGAGAGCTGGCTCTTCTCGATCGCGGCGCACAAGCTGACCGACTCGATGCGTCGCGAAGGCCGCCGGCCCGCGGTGCCGCTGAGCTCGACCGCCAACTCGAGCGGCGGCGCCTGGGAGCCCCCCGGCTCGGCGCGCGGCGCGAGCACCATCGCCCGCAGCGGCGAACGACGCTGCCTCGAAGAGGAGGCCCTGGCCGACGCCCTCGTCGAGATCTTGGGCCGCTGGCGGTCGAAGGACGACTGGCAAAAGGTGCAATGCATGGAGCTGCTGTTCGTCCGCGGCGTGTCGAACAAAGAGGTGGCCGATTGCCTGGGACTCACCGAGCAGCAGGTGGCCAATTTCAAATTCGACTTCCTGGCGGGCGTCAAAAAGCTCGTCCGCAAGCAAGGGCTCAACGAGGACGTGTTCCCCGAGTTGGGCGAAGACCCCTGACCGTTTATTTAGCCCCCGGTCAGTGACCGGGGGCTAAATAAACGGTGCCCGGGGGCAAAATCACCCGCAAGGTTTTTAACCACATGTTCTCCGACGCCGAACTCCAAGCCTATCTCGACGAAGCCGCCGCGCCGGACCGGATGGCGGCGATCGAGGAGTCGGCGCGCAAGGACGAGAAGGTCTGCGCCAGGCTCGCCGGGCTGGTGGGCCAACGCGACGCGGGACTCCACTCGTTGGGCGAGGTGTGGCGACGCCGGAGGCTGACCTGCCCCTCGCGTGAGCAGCTCGGCAGTCACCTGATGGGCGTTCTGGACGAGGCGTACGCCGGGTACGTGGCGTTCCACCTCGAGGTGATCGAGTGCCGCTGCTGCCTGGCCAACCTCGAAGACCTGCGCCGACTGCACGCCGCCGACGAGTCGGAGCCGGCCGAGACGCGGCGGAAGAAATTCTTCCAATCGAGCGTCGGGCGGATTTCTTAGGCCCCTCCCAAAAATCCTCCCTCCCCCTTGGGGAGAGGGCCGGGGTGGGGGCGTGCGTCGGGTACCCGCTCCAACTTCATCCAGCCCCCCCTCGAAAAACGAGGGAGGGAGCTTATCGAGAAAGTGCTCTTAGAGCGGCGGCGCTTCGGCCTGCTTGTCGTAGATCAGTTCGCGGATCTGCGGCTGGTACTCGTTGCTGTCGAGCAACGCCATGCCGATGAACAGCGCCATAAACAGCACGGCGCTCAGGAGCAGCAGGCTGTTGAACAACTTGTCGTGCAGCAGGTGCATGAAAATAAGCGCCACCAAGAGCGCTTTCACCGTGGCGATGCCGAGCGTGACCGGCATGTCCCAGGAGCCCAGGTCGACCATCGCCATCGCGCAGGTGAGGATCGTGAGCGCCACGAGCGCCACAAACGTGGCGACGAGCATGGCGGGGCTGGTGATGTGGTGATGGTGTGCGGCGGACATACGAGCGGTCAGCGGTCAGCGGTCAGCGGTCAGCAATGAAGCAAACAGCTGAAGGCTGAATGCTGAGTGCGGAACGCCTTCCTAGTGAATCAGGTACAAGAGCGGGAACAGGTAGATCCACACCAGGTCGACGATGTGCCAATACAGGCCGACGTACTCGACCGGGCCGTAGTACGAGGGGCCGAATTCGCCCGCCGCGCTGCGGCAGACGATCCAGGTGATGGCGATCATGCCGGCGATGATGTGCAGGGCGTGCACCCCGGTCATCACGAAGTAGATGCTGAAAAAGTTGCCGGCCGTGACGCCCTGCATAAGGGCGGGGGCGGCGGGCGAAACAACACCGGTCGCGACGTCGGAAACAGGGCCCTCGAGCGCGCCCGCTCCGCTGGAGTCGCCGTGCTCGGCAGTCTCCCCCTGGGCAGCGGCCTGGGCGTCGCCCAGCGGGTCGATCTCGCCGGGCGACCCGGTCGAATGCCCCACGTTGTCGAGCACTTCCGCGGCGTGCCCCTGTTCGGCGAGCCCTTCTTGCGAGTGGGCGGCGGCGTGCCCTCCGCCGTGCGTGGGCGCCTCGGTAGCGAGCGGCGTCATCGCCTTGGCGAGCACGATGCCCGCCCCCATGCTGAACAGGCTCACCCCGATCGAGGTGAGCAGCCAGCCGCGGACCGGTTTGCTGTGGATCCACAGGTAACCGACCACGGCGATCAAGGCGCCGAAGCCGAACGACGTGAAGGTGAGCGTCGGCAGCAGGTCGTGGAAGTAGTGCCCGCCGTGGGCGCCTTCGACGTGCGAATAGTCACCGGCCCAGTAGATGCCCTCGTCCCACTTGTGGGTGTACTCGACGGTCTTCACGCCCATGAAGAGCGCCGCGCAACCGAGCGTGAAGACGTGCGTCGCGATCAGCGTCTTCTGATCGCCCCGCATCACGGCCCGCACGCCCCAGGCGATCGCCAGGCTGCTCGCCAACAGCACGATCGTGTTCACGGCGCCGAGCGTGGTGTTCAGGTGGTGGTGCGCGTCAACGAACACCTCGGGGTGGTTGTAGCGGTACACCGTGTAGGCGGCGAACAACCCGGCGAAGAACAGCACTTCCTGGGCAAGGAACAGCCACATGCCGAGCTTGCCGGCCTGGAACTGCTGCTCCATGTCCTCGAAGTGGTGCGCTTGGGACGGGTGGTGCTCGTGCTCGTCGTGAGCGTCGTGCGCGGGTTCGAGAGTGGCGGTCGACATCGCTTGACTCGTAAGGTTCAACCGAGGCGGGCTCGGGAAGAATAACCGTCACCCAATCTCGCTAGCAACCAGCCGGGGCTGGTCGCGGGGCGTCGGGCAGAGACGGGGGATTACAGGTTGGTTGGTTTCTCTCAGGCTTCGGAAGGCTCGGACTCGGCGCCGGCCGGCACCTCGCCTCGCGCCAGGTCGGGCAGCACCTCGACGTAGCCCTCGATCTCCGGGTCGTACACAAAGTCGTCGTACACGTACGGGTCGCCGACCCACGGCGTGGTCTCAAAGTTGTGGTGCGTGGGCGGCGAGCAGGCCTTCCACTCCAGCGTGCCGGACCCCCACGGGTTGGCCGGCGCCTTCTTGCCCGCCAGGAGCGAGTGGATCAGCACCCCCAGGCAGAGGAACAGCCCGCAGCCCAAGACCACGAAGCCGGTCGTCGACATCTGGTGCAGCGACTGGAACTCGGGCTCGTAGCCGGCGTAGCGACGCGGCATGCCTTGCGTGCCGAGGATGAACTGCGGGAAGAACGTCAGGTTGAACCCGACGAACACCAGCAGGCAGGCGATCGAGGCGAAGAACTCGTTGTACATCTTGCCGAACATCTTCGGCCACCAGTAGTGCAGACCGGCGAGGAAGGCGATCAGCGTGCCGCCCATCATCACGTAGTGGAAGTGGGCCACCACGAAGTAGGTGTCGTGCAGGTGAACGTCGACCGACAAGGCGCCGAGGAACAGGCCCGTCAGGCCGCCGATCGTGAACAGGAACAAGAAAGACAACGCGTAGAGCATCGGCGTCTTCAGCACGATCGAGCCCTTGTACATCGTCGCGGTCCAGTTGAAGACCTTGATCGCCGACGGGATCGAGACGCTGAACGTCAGGGCGCTGAAGATCACCGCGGCCATCGGGCTCTCGGTGCTCGTGAACATGTGGTGGCCCCACACCAAGAAGCCCAACAGGGCGATCGCCACCGAGCTGTACGCGATGAACATGTAGCCGAAGATGTGCTTGCGGCAGAAGACCGGGATCACCTCGCTGATGATCGCCATGCCGGGCAGGATCATGATGTACACGGCCGGGTGCGAGTAGAACCAGAAGAAGTGCTGGTACAGCACCGGGTCGCCGCCCCGGGACGGGTCGAACACACCGATGCCGAGCGTCCGCTCGGCGATGAGCAGCAGCAGCGTGATCGCCAGCACCGGCGTGGCGAGGATCTGGATGATCGCCGTGGAGTAGATGCCCCACAGGAACAGCGGCATCTTGAACCAGGTCATCCCCTTCGGGCGCATCGTGTTGACGGTCACGACGAAGTTCAGGCCCGTGAAGATCGAGCTGAAGCCCAGGATGAACACGCCCATGGTGGCGGCGATCACCGCCGTGTTCGTGCTCGTGCTGTAGGGCGTGTAGAACGTCCACCCGGTGTCGAGCCCTGTGGTGAACAACGCGCCGACAAAGAACAACGCCCCAAAGCACCACAGGTAGAAGCTGCAGAGGTTCATCCGCGGGAAGGCGACGTCCTTCGCCCCCAGCATCATCGGCAGGAAGATGTTGCCCAAAGCCCCCGGGATGCTGGGGATAATGAACAAGAACGTCATGATGGCGCCGTGCAGCGTGAACGCCTGGTTGTAGCCGTCTTGGGCGCGCGTGACCGGGTCCTCGCCGTCGTTGGCGAGGAAGCCGAGCAGGTTCGGCTGGCCGTCCCACAGCTCCATGCGCACGAAGCCGGCCATGATCCCGCCGAGCAGGAAGGCCGTCATGATGCCGACCAAGTACATCACGCCGATCCGCTTGTGGTCGAGCGTGAAGGCCCACGACTTGACGACGTCCCAGATCGACTCGGCGCCCGGCGTGGTCAAGTAGCTGGGCCCCTGCGGCACCGGGACTCGGCGGCTGGGGTCGTTGTGGATGGTTTCGAGCAGCGTGTGCTCGCGAGATTGGGAGATCATGGCGGCGTCCTCAAAGGGACCGGTCGATACGCTGTGGTTGGTTGGTTCTGGCGTCTGCGGCGGCGGGCACGATCAGACGTCGGTTGCGGCGGCTTCGCCGTCGGTCGGAGCTTCGCCCTCTCCGCCTTCTTCGCCCTCGGCGGGCAGGTCGGGCCAAGCGTCGGGAGCTTGCTCGCCGCTAAGGCTCTTGATGTACCAGATGATCGCGTCGATCTCGCGCTCCTTCAGCTGGCCTTGGTAGCTCGGCATCACCGGCTTGAAGCCGGCCCGCACCTTGGCGTTCGGGTTGAGGATCGACTCGCGGATGTAGTTCTCGTCGACCGTGACCGACTCGCCCGAGACGAGCGGCTCTTCCGTGCCGTAGATGCCCTTCCAGGTAGGCCCGGCCTTGGTCGAGCCGTCGATCGAGTGGCACGCGGCGCAGCCACGCTCCTTGTAGAGTCGCTCGCCGGCGACCGCGGGCGGTGTCTTGTCGATCCAGTTCGAGGCCTCGACGAGCCAATCCTGGAACGTGCCCGACTCGTGGACGATCACCTTCGCCAGCATCGACGAGTGCTGCTGGCCGCAGTACTCGGTGCAGAACAGGTCGAAGCCGCCCATGTCCTCGCCGCCCGAGCCGTCGTCGGTCGGCGCCATCTTGTTGGCCGTGAACCACACCTTGCTGTACCTGCCCGGCACGACGTCCATCTTCACGCGGAACGCCGGGATGAACACGCTGTGGATCACGTCGTCCGAGGTCATCACGAGCTTCACGGGCTCGTCGATCGGCACGTGCAGGTTCGCGTCGATGTAGCCGTTCGGGTAAACGAACGACCAGTTCCACTTCTTGCCGATAACCTGCACCTCGTAGGCGCTGTCGGGCGGCGTGCGGAGGTTCATGTAACCCCAGTAGCCAGCGCCGAAAATCCACATGACGATGAACAACGGGATGATCGACCAAGTGGCCTCGAGCGCGTTGTTGTGGTGGGCCGTGTGCTCGGCGCTGTGCCCCGGGCGCGCGTAATAGCGCGCCGTGAACACGACCATCATCGCGACAATCAGCACGAAGAAGAACACGCAGATCCAAAGGATCGCGTTGAACAAGAAATCGACATCGCCGGCGTTCTCTGAGGCCGCCTCGCGGAACCAGAACCCAGCTAGGGGGAGGGCCGTCGCGGTCAGGCTGTTGGCGCTGTTGAGCAAGTTTTCGATCATCGCTTAGGTCCGGGCGGTGGCGCCGGGGAGGGAGTCGGTCTAACGGTCATCGCCGGCGGCGGGGGCTTGGGCCTCGGTCTCATCGGTCGGCGTGGCGGCCGCGTCGTGCGGGGCCGGGTGAGCCTGGGCGCGTTTGAGCCAGTAGGGCGTGAGCCCCACGACCAACGCGAACACGGTCATCGCGGCGCCGGCGCTCATGATGCGCTTGGCCACCGGCCCGTACCGGCCCTTCGTCTCGTCGTAGTGGAAGCAGAACAAGATCAGCCGGTCGAGCGGCGAGCCGACGCGGCCGTCGGCCGCCTCGACCAGCGAGAGCCGCACGGTCTGAGGGTCGTACATCACGCCGTAGAGGTAACGCGACACCACGCCGTCGGGCGTGACGACGATCTCGACCGCCGTGTGCGAGTACTCTTTGGTTTCGGGGATGTACTTGTAGCGGAAGCCGACCGCGTCGGCCAAAGCCCTGATGTTCTTCTGACGACCGGTGAGGAATCGCCAGCCGGCGCCCGCGCCGGGGCGGCCGTAGCGATTGAGGTATTTCTGTTCGGTCTGCTTCGCGCGGAGCGTGGTCTCAAGCGGGTCGACGCTCACGCTGACCACGTCGAACTCCTGCCCAGCGGTCCACTCCATCTCGCTGAGCGTGTCGACCAGGGCGTTGAGCTGCACTCCACAGAGCATCGGGCAGTCGGAGTAGTTGAGCGACAGCAGCACCGGCCGCTCGCCGCCGAACACGTCGCGGAGCGAGACGTTCTTGCCGTTCTCGTCGCGGAACATCAGGTCGAGGGGCAATTGGTCGCCCGACTTGTCGTCGACCCCCACGCCCTGCATCTCGTCGGGGAGATCCTCGATCAACTGCGCGCGAACCGGCAACGCAACACACGCCGCAAGGGCGAGCATGGCGAGGGTCGGGATGATTCGCGAGTGGGACATCATGGGGATTCAAAATGGCGGAGGCCGAAGCCTTCGGCGCCAGTCAGGTGGATCGGGCGGCGTTGGTCGCAGCGCCGTTGGTCAATATCTCATTCGACGCTGAGTTGGCTTTGCATCTCTTGGACGACGATCGTCTTGGCCCGATCGATCGGCATGCGGTACGGCTTGCCGTCGGCCTCGGGCGGGGCGTACTTGTTGAGCAGCCCGCGTTGGGTGTCGATCACTCGATCGGCCTCGATGTACTGCGCGCCGACGACCCGTTCCTCTTCGAACGCGTCGGCGGCCTCGTTGAACAGGGCGATCGCCAGCAGGACCACGGCCAGCGTGACGAACACCGACACAAGGCCCCAGACGGCGATCTTCACCGAGTTGATGTCGTCGGCCTCGACGCCGGTCTCCGTGACGCGCGGGTCGCCGATCACGTTCGCGTGGTCGCTCATGCGGGCTTGGATCGTTGGGGGTTGTTGGTTTCTACGTCGCGAGGCCCCTACAGGGACTCTAGCGCCGACTAGTGGTTGTGGTAGGTCAGGGCGATCGGCATGCGCGGGTCTTGCAGCGGCAGCAGGTTCTTGCCCGCCGCGCCCCACAGGGCCGCGGCCTTGAACAGCAGCGCCATGCCGACGACGCAGCCGATCTCCATCCAGGGCGCCGGCAGGCAGGTGGGGTCCACCGACCGGCCGAGCTGGGCCTGCGGCATGATGATGTAGAACTGGTCGACCCAGTGCATCACCAGCATCCAAACGGCCCAGGCGCCGATCCACTTGCGGTTGCGCCGCACGGCGGACGACATCGTTCCGAGGAACGGGATGAACAAGTGCCCGAACAGCAGCAGCAGCGACCAGTTGAGCCACATGCCCTGCTGACGCACGTCGTACCACATCGTCTCTTCGGGGATCGCCGCGTACCAGATCAGCATGTACTGACTGAACGCGATGTAGCCCCAGAAGAAGATGAACGCGAACATCAATTTGCCGAGGTCGTGGTACTGCTCGGTCGTGATCGACTGCGTGAGCACGCCGTTGTCTTGCAGGCGGTTCGACAGGTAGATCGCGAACGCCAGGAACGCGCCGAACGAACCGGAGAAGAAGTAGACGCCGAACATCGTGCTGAACCAGTGCGGCTCGAGCGACATCAGCCAGTCGAACGCGGTGAAGTTGAGCGTCAACGCGAGCAGCAGCATGCAGGGCCCGCTCCAGAGCTGCATCCGCTTGGCGGACTTCAGCGGCTCGGTCGTGTCTTGCTTGAGCGACAACCCCTTGAAGATCCGCACCATCACCAGCCAGATGGCGAAGTACGCCACGGTGCGGATGGTGAACCACATCGGCGAGAGGTAGTCGGCCTTGCCCGAAAGGATCGGGTCGGACTCGACCAACAGGCGGTCGACCCAGGGGTAGAGATCGGTGTGGCCGGTGTTGACCAGGACCAGGATCGGCAAGAAGCCGATGGCGCCCAGCCAGATGGTGCCGGCCGTGAGTTCGGCGAGGCGGCGGATCGGCGTGCCCCAGCGGCCGCCCGTGAGGTGGTGGGCGATCACGAAGAACAGGCCGCCCAGGCCGATCGACGTGCAGTAAACCACCGCCAGCAAGTAGGCGTGCCAGAAACGGGCCCGCATCACTTCGTCGCCGGCCAAGCCGATGAAGGCCATCACGGCGAGGATCACCAAACCGATCCCTAGCGGCAGCACCGCCCGGCCGGCAAGGCCCGCTTCGGCCTTGCGGATTTCGGTGATCGGCTCGTTGACAACGCTGTGAGCGGACATAAGCGTGGGTCGTTAGTTGCTAGGCGCTGGTTGCTTGGCGCTAGTTAGTAATTGAAAACTTCGCTGCGGCTGCGGGGTGACTAGCGACGAGCGGCTAGCGACCGGCAACCCCTCAATCAATTCACGTTGCTAAGGGCTTCGAGCTCTTCGGGCGGCAGGTCGTCGGCCGAGGCCTCCCAGGCCCGTTGCAAAGCCCGCACGTAGAGCACGATCGCCCAACGGTCCTCGACCGTGATGTGCTCCTTGTAGCCCGGCATCTTGCGGATGCCGTTGCCGATTGTGTGGAAAATCTTGCCGTCCGGCTGCTCGATCACCGGCTGGGTGTGCAGATCGGTCGGCGGGAGCCAGGTGCCCTGTTTGAGCGACATCGCCCGCTGCGACACGAGCCCGTCGCCGCTGCCGGCCAGGCCGTGGCAAGCGGCGCAGTGGATCTCGAAACGCTGCTGGCCACGATCGATGAACGAATTCAGGTCGAACTTACCGCCGATGTGCTTTTTGATCTGGGCGAACGGGATCTCGTTGGTCCAATCGGGCTCGGGCGGTTCGGGCGGCAGGCCCGCTCCCGGGGCGGCGTTGGCGGCGTCTTGGTCGGCGTCCGTGTCCTGGTCCGCCTCAGCAGGATCGGCCTCTGCTGGCTCGGAGCCGGAGTCGCCCGCCGGGGCGTCGGCCTCGGGCTGCGCGAAGCTGGCCAGCTGGGCCCTCACCCGGCCGGGGCTGTTGGCGGTGTAATTCTCCATCGACTCAACGCCGTAGAAGTACTGCAAGTCGCTCTTGAGGGCGCCGCGGGCCACGGTGCCGGGAACGGCGACACGCATCGCGCGGCCGTCGGCGAACAGCGATCGCGAGGCCGGCTGCTGCGGCTTGTACTTGGCCTGCGCCTCCATGTCGTGGAAGAACGACACGCGGGGCAGGGTGGTCGTGCTGCTCGAGGTGGCCCACAGCCACAGCGGCGGGATCAACGCCAGCGACATCGCCACGGCGCCCACCATGAAGATCGGCGCCGGCACGCCGTGGCCGGTCGCCTCTTCCTCGATCGCCTCGACGCCCACGGCGCCGATCGACTTGAGGTAGGCCTCGGTCTCGGCCTGGGCGTACTTCGGGTCCTCGGCCTCGACCATCAAGAAGAAGCCGTCGGTCGTGGCGTCGCGGAACCGCTCGCTGCGGAACAGCGGGTTGGAGAGCTTCGGCAGGCCGTTGATGATCAGCATGCCGAAGAACGCGGCGAACGCGCTCGACAGGATGATCAGCTCGAACGTGACCGGCATGAAGGCCGGGATGCTGAACGACGGCTTGCCGCTGATCGTGTAGTCGTAACCGCTGAGCCACCACGGGCCCTCGATGCCGTTCGTGTAGAGCTGCATGCAGAGGCCGATCGTGCCGCCCGTCATGCCGATCACCAGCACGATCCACGGCAGGATCGACTTCTTGGCCTTGAGCGCCTCGTCGATGCCGATGATGGCGAACGGGGCGAACGCCTCGACCTTGCGGTAGCCGGCGTCGGTGGCCTGCTCCGCCGCCTTGATGAGCGCCGCCGCGCTGCCGTACTCGGCCAACAGGCCGAGGGTGCGCGGTTCGGGCGACGGGTCGTGGTGATTCGTTGTGCTCATTGCGTAGCTACTAGTCGTAAGCTGTAAGCGGTTGGCAGTTTGGTTATCAAGCTGCGAGTGTCGTATAGCACGCGGCCCCAGGGGCCAACCGTTAGTGGCCGAAGTCTTCTTTGCCGTCGACGTGGGCCATCACCTGCTTGACCTCGGCCATCGCCACGATCGGCAGGAAGCGGCAGAACAAGAGGAACAGCGTGAAGAACAGCCCGAAGCTGCCGATGAACATGCCGATGTCGATCCAGGTCGGGGTGAACTTGCCCCAGCTGCCTGGCAGGAAGTCGCGGTCGAGCGACAGGATGATCACGAACCGCTCGAACCACATGCCGATGTTCACGAAGATCGAGATGATGAAAATGATGATCGGCGACCGGCGGATGAAACCGAACCAGAACAACTGCGGCGAGATCACGTTGCAGGTGACCATCGTCCAGTAGGCCCACCAGTTCGGACCGAACGCGCGGTTCATGAAGCAGAACTGCTCGTAGGGGTTGCCGCCGTACCAGGCGACGAAGAACTCGGTGAGGTAGGCGAAGCCGACCATCGAGCCGGTGGCGATGATGATCTTGCACATGCAATCGATGTGACGCATCGTCACGATGTCCTTGAGCCCGAACCACTCGCGGGCCGGGATCATCAGCGTCAGCACCATGCCGAACCCGCTGAACACGGCGCCCGCCACGAAGTAAGGCGGGAAGATCGTGGTGTGCCAACCGGGCAGCTGGCTCACGGCGAAGTCGAACGACACGATCGTGTGGACCGACAGCACGAGCGGCGTGGCCAGGGCGGCCAGCAAGGCGTAGGCCTTCTCGTAAACGCGCCACTGGGTCGCCGAGCCGACCCAGCCGAGCGACAGCAGCCCGTAGGCGAAACGACGGATCGGGTGGATCGCGCGGTCGCGGAGCGTCGCCAGGTCGGGGATCATGCCCATGTACCAGAACAGCAGCGACACCGTGGCGTAGGTGCCGACGGCGAACACGTCCCACAGCAGCGGGCTGCGGAACTGGCTCCACATGTAGAGCCGCGTGTCCGGGTAGGGGAACAGCCAGTAGGCGAACCAGACGCGGCCGACGTGGATGCCGGGGAACGTGCCCGCGCACACCACCGCGAAGATGGTCATCGCCTCGGCGAAGCGGTTGATGCTGGTGCGCCAGTGCTGGCGGAACAGGAACAAGATCGCGGAGATCAGCGTGCCGGCGTGGCCGATGCCGACCCAGAACACGAAGTTGACGATCGGCCAGCCCCAGAAGACGGGGTTGTTGTTGCCCCACACGCCGACGCCCGTGATGATCAGGTATCCGATCAGCGCGCCGAACATGCCGGCCACGTTGGCCGCGATGAAGAAGGCGATGAACCACGCGATCGGCGGACGGGGGTTCTCGGCGATCCGACAGATCTTGTCGGTGACCGAGCGGTAGTCGTTGTCGCCCTCGATCCACGGCGGGTCGACCCACGCTTCGGGAACGGCGCCTACGGTGTTCGGGGCTAGGTCGGCGGAGGCCATACTGGCAATGCTTCGTGTGTTTGGTTTGCTAGGCCGGCCATTGGATCAAACAACCAATGACCAATCTCAATGACCAACAACAACGGATGCCCCGCCCCTATTGGTCACGGGGGCATGGCCGTTGGTCATTCTCGAAAATCAGGTGTGGGCGGCTTCTTCCATCGCCTCTTCGTGCTCTTCGTTGTGCGCGTCGTGACCGCCGTGGCTGTGGTCTTCGTGCTGCTCGGGGCGGGCCAGCCGCGGGTGCGGGTTGCGGATCTTCGCCAGGAAGTTGGTCCGTGGCTTGGTCATCAGCTCCGTGAGGATGCCGTACGCACGGGGGTTGGCGTGGGCCTTGGCCACCCGGCTCTCGGGGTCGTTCAGGTCGCCGAAGTCGATCGCCCGCGTGGCGCACGCCTGCTGGCAGGCGGCCTGGATCTCGCCGTCGCGGATCGGCCGGGCCTCGTTCTTCGCCGCGATCCTCGCGGCCGAGATCCGCTGCGTGCAGTAAGTGCACTTCTCCATCACGCCGCGGCTGCGGACCGTCACCTCGGGGTTGATCACGAGCTTCATCAGCTCGTTGTTGGCCTCGTACAGCTCCTTGGTGTAACGGAAGTAGTTGAACTTCCGCACCTTGTAGGGGCAGTTGTTGCCGCAGTACCGCGTGCCGATGCAGCGGTTGTAGGCCATGTCATTGAGGCCCTCGTCGCTGTGCGTGGTGGCCGCCACGGGGCAGACCTGCTCGCACGGCGCCGTCTCGCACTGCTGGCAGGCCACGGGCTGGTGCGCGACCTCCGGATTGACGAAGTTCGCCGGGTCGGTCGCGTCCTCTGTGTTGGCCACGCCCTTGAAGTAGCGGTCGATGCGGATCCAGTGCATCTCGCGGCCGCGCGAGACTTGGTCCTTGCCGACGACCGGGATGTTGTTCTCCGCCTGACAAGCGACCACACACGCGTTGCAGCCGATGCACTTGTTCAGGTCGATCGCCATGCCCCAGGCGTGGCCGTCGTAGCTGGGGAGCTGCCACAGCGGCTCGGTCGGCTCGGCGTGCTCGCCGTGGCCGATCACCACGTCGTGCGACATGCGCGGGGCGAAGTCGTTGTGCTCCTCGTAGTACTCTTGCGACGCCCCGCGAACCAGCACGCCGGTGCGATCGCCGATCGCCTCCATGCCCATCTGGTCGATCGTGTGGTGATCTTGCGTGGTGGCGAGCAGATAAGGCTTGCCGGTCGGCTGCGTGGCGACACCCGTCGTGAACCAACCACCGGCGCCCGAGCGGAGCGGGTAGGCGTCGACGCCCACCGGGTCGGCCGGAACGGGCAACCACAGGGCCAAGATGCCGTTGGCGTACTTGCCGCGCTCCGCCTTGCCGCGGGCGTCGAGCAAACCGCCGACGCGTCCGGCGGCCGTGCGTCCGTAACCAAGAGCCAAGCCGATCGAGCCGGCCGCTTGGCCCGGCAAGATGTAAACCGGGGCGTTGACAGCCGTCTCACCGACGGTGAGTCGCACGAGCTCGCCCTGCTTCAGACCGAGGTCGTTGGCCGTGGCGGGCGACACGATCGCGGCGTTGTCCCAGGTGAGCTTCGTGAGGAAGTCGGGCGCCTCCTGCATCCAGCCGTTGTTAGCCAGGCGGCCGTCGTACGTCGAGCTGCTGGGGGTAAACACCAGTTCCAAGGCGCCTTCGGCCGGCGCCTCGGGGGCGGGGAAGTCCGACCCGGTGAGCGACAGGTTCACGAGCTCCGGCTGGAAGTCGCCGGCCAAGCCGTCGTGCAGCAGCTTCGCCCAGACGTCGTCGTCCATTCCGGAAACGGCTTCGGCGATCGTGTCCTTGACGAGCCGCTCGGTGTTGGGCGCCGTGTCGCCGGCGAGCTTGGCCAGCAGGCCGAGCTTCGACAGGCCGCCCAACAGCGGTTCGATCATCGGCTGCGTCACGCCTACGGCGCCGTCCCAACCGATCACATCGCCCCACTGCTCCAGCGGGTGGGTCTCGGGCAACGCCCATTCGCACAGCCGCGCGGTCTCGTCCTCGTACAGGCCGAGCCGCACCGAGTGGGCCGCCTTGCCGATAGCCTCGGCAAAAGCGACATCGCCCGGGGCGTCGTAGGCCGGGTTGCCATCAAGGATGAACAAAGTGTCGACGTCGCCAGCGTTGAGCGAACGGGTCAGATCGGCGAGCGAGCCAATCTCGGCCTCGGGGGCCGGCTCAGAGGTGTAGAGCACCGTGGCACCGACGGCGTCGACAATGGAATTGATCTCGTGGGCGATGGCGTGAACCTCGGCCGGCTGGCCGGGACCGACGGCCACCAACGCGGCGCCGGCGTTCTTCGCCAGGTCGCCAGCGAGCACGTCGACAAACTGCTCGACGGTCGGCTGGCCCTCGATCTTCTCGTCGGTCACGAGGCTGGGGTCGGCCTGCAACTGCTTCACGCGGTCGCGGAGCATCGCGAGCACGCCGCCGATCGCCGAACTCTTGACCGGCAAGCGGTGGTCGGCCGTGGCGCCGGTCGTCGAGAACTGGCTCTCGACCGAGTAGAGGCGGTTCATCACGCCGTCCGGGTCGCGGCCCTCGGCGTAGTCGCGGGCCGCGCGGAGCGAGTCGGGCGCCAGGCCCAACAGGTCGCAATCGAACGTGGCGATCACCTTGGCGTCGGCCAAGCGGTAGTGCGTGCGGAGCCGCTCGCCGAGCGCAAGCTCGGCGCCCGCCAGCTCGTTCTCACGCGAGAGCGGTGTGTGCTCGTAGAAACGAGCCGAGGGGTACTGCCGCGCAAGCCGGTCGACCGCCGCGAAGAGCGATCGCGACTCGAGCGGCGGGAACAGCACCGCCAGGCCGGCGCCGCCTGCAAACGCCTCGCGGCGTCCGGCGAGGAAGGCCTCGAAGTCAGACCATTCTTTGGAGAAGCCCTTGCCGCCCTCACGCTTGTAAACGCCGGACAAACGGTCGGGGTCGTAAAGCGAAAGCGTGCAGGCCTGGCTGTAAGCGTCGGCGGCGCCGCGGCTCGCCGGGTGCTCGGGGTTGCCCTCGATCTTGATCGGCCGGCCGTCGACCTTCGTCACGAGCAGGTGCTTCGGCTCGCCCGCCCACGAGATATTGGTCGCGTAGTGCTCGCTGGCGCCCGGCACGTAGCCCTCGGGGCGCTCGGCGAACGGCACGATCTTTTCCGTCTCCCAGCGGCAACCGGCGGCGCCGGCGAGCGCGAACGAGGCGCCCATCAGCTGCATCCAGCGGCGGCGCGAAACGCCCGCCGGGAACTCCGAAGCCGCGACCGGGAACTCACGCGCCAGGAACTCCTGGAACTGCGGAGTGTTGTCCAGCTCGTCGAGGCTCCGCCAGTAGCGGCTGGGTCCGCCCGAGCTGGGCTGCGTGCGTTTCGGCGGGGCGTCGGTGATGGGGAGGTTTTTCATCGGCCGTTGAGGCGGGTCGTAGGACTCAAGTGAACGCTGGGGCGGCGAGGCGACGCGACGGTCGCCCGCGGCGGTTGTCTTTAGCGGTGACAGGTCGAGCAGTTCGTGCTCGGGTCGATGCCGTGCTCGTCGATCAGCCGCTGGCCGATGACCGCGGGGTCTTCATCCGGCACCCAGTCGAGCTTGGTGATGAACTCTTGCGGGCGGATGTGCGGCGCCGGGTTGCGATGGCAATCGAGGCACCAGCTCATCGAGAGCGGCTCGTGCTGGTAAACGGTCTCCATCCGATCGATCCGGCCGTGGCACGAGACGCAGCTCACGCCGCTGTTCACGTGCACCGAGTGATTGAAGTACACGTAATCGGCCAGGTCGTGGATCTTCTCCCACTCGATCGGCTCGCCGGTCGCTTGGCTGTGGTAGACCGGCTGCAGCTTCACGCTGTTGACGTGAACGGCCGTCTTGATCGGCGTGCCGTCGGGGTTCTTCAGGCCGTTGTGGCAGTTGTTGCAGGTGCTGGTCGAGGGAATCGCGGCGTAGGCCGCCTTGTCGACCGTGCTGTGGCAATAGCGACAGTCGATCTTCATCTCGCCGGCGTGCAGCTTGTGGCTGAACGGCACGGGCTGCTCCGGCTGATAACCGGTGTACATCACCTTGGGCATCGTGCCGTAGAACAGCACAGCGCCGGCGTATGCCCCTCCGCCGGCCAAGCCAGCGAGCAGCATCAAAGTGAATTTGTTAACCCAAGGTGGGAATAGAAATCGGTCCACGTTCAAGCAGCCTGTGGGCGCCGTGAGATCGGTTGGTCAGCGGGAGCTTGATCAGCCCCCATCGGTCAGCACTTTCGAGCCTCTAACTCGCGTCCGGAACCCCCCGGTCGCCAGCAACGCCGCCAGTGTGGGCAACGCTGCGTGCAAACGACACATCGGCCGGCCCGCAAGAATGCAGAATCGTAACCCCCTTTTCGATGGAATACAGCGCGTGAAAAAGGGTCACACCCCATCGGGGGGGTCGATATTAAGTTATTCCATGCGTAGGGTTTACGGCTTGCTTGCCGGCCCAAATAACGCAAACAGCCTGATCGGCGCCAGCAGACCCACCCAGCCTACGGGAGGCCACACGTAGCCCCTTCTAAGACCCCCTCCGCTAGGGGGATTACGTGGTTTACGGCGCCAGCTTTTTCAGCTTGCGCTGGAGGGTCCGCCGGGGGATTCCGAGCTGCTCGGCCGCTCGGGTGATGTTGCCGTCGTTGTCCGCCAACGCTTGCTGGATGTGATTCCACTCCGCCTCGGCGAGGCTGGGAGCATGGATGTCGCTCGCTGGCGGCGCCTCCGGGGCGGCGGCTTCGACGGGCGCCCCGCGCTTCAAAGCGGCGAGCACCTGGTCGGCGTCGGCCGGCTTGGTCACGTAGTTCGCTGCCCCCGCCTGCACGGCCTCGACCGCGTTGGCGATACTGCCATAGCCGGTGAGGATCACGATCTCGGTGTGGGGCGAGAGTCGTTTGATCTCTTTAAGCAGGTCGATGCCGTTCATTCCGGGCATCTTGAGATCGAGCACGGCCATGTCCGGGGCCGATTCGCGGACCAAGGCCAACGCCTCGTCGGCGCCGGCGGCCGCACGCACCTGGAGCCCCCGCGCCGCGAGCGCCCGCGACATCCGCTCACGCAGGAACTCGTCGTCGTCCACGAGCAGCAACGAGTTTTGCGACGGAGAGGATGACATCGCTCAGAGTCCGTTAGAGATAAGACCGTAAGGAACGGGCCGCCAGGGTTCTTGCTGGGTCGAGCCGACAATCTAACCGAAAGCTAGCGCGAGAGAACACCGCGCCGGACCGATCACTCGCCGGCCGCCTTGGGAGCCGCTTGCTCGCCGTCGCGGGGCTTGGCCGCCTCCTGAGGGAGCACAATCGTCGCGGCGGTCCCGCCTTCGGGGGGGGCCTCCAACCGCAACGATCCCCCCAGGCGCTCCACCACGCTTGTGGCCAAGAACAACCCCAGGCCCATACCGCTGCCGGGGGCCTTGGTCGTAAAAAACGGCTCTCCTGCCCGGGCGAGCACATCGGCCGGCATGCCGGGGCCGCTGTCGCGGACGACCAGACGGAGCGTGTCGGCCAGCCGGTCGGCGACGATCCGGACCGGCCCCTCCGAAGCGTCCAAGGCGTTTTGCACCACGCCGCGTAGCGCTTGAGCCAGGCCGGTTTTCGACGCCACGATCGTCACGCCATCGCACTCCTCGAGGCCCTCGACCACCACCCGGTCGCGCTCGGGCAGCTCGGCGAGGATCGCCTCGACCAGCTCGGCGGCGCCGAGTCGCTCGGGGGCGCCGCCGGTCGGCAGGCCCGACCGGGTCGACATGCGGTCGAGGATCGTTCGGCAGCGGTCGAGCTCGCTGCGCACCAAACGCAGGTCCTCGAGCACGTGCGGCGCCGCGCCCGCGGCCTCCAGCTCGCGGTGCGCCTCGGTCGCCACGACGGCGATCGTCGAAAGCGGCGTGGCGAGCTCGTGGGCGGCGCCGGCCGCCAGCGTGCCGAGCGCTTCGAGCTTCTCGCTGCGGGCGCGCTGCGCCTCGGCCTGGCGGCGCAGCCGGTCGGCGTCGCGCAGCTCGTGCGTCAATTGCGTGGTGAAGCTGACGATCACGGTCGAGCAGGCGGCGAACGCCACGAGCATCCCCACCGTGGCGAGCGGGGCGTGATCGAGCAGCCGCAGCGGCAGCAGCCGCTCGGGGTCTTGCAGGATTGGGAGCGACACATGCGTGCAGCTGAGCCAGCCGACCGCCAGGATCGCCAACGCGTTGAGCGCCCACGCCCAAACGGGCGACAGCACGATGCCCGACAGCGCGACATTCACGAAGTAGAAGATCACGAACGGGTTGGTCGGCCCGCCGGTGATCGCCAGCATGGCCGTGAGCACCAGCAGGTCGAGCAGCATCAGGCCCCCCATCACGCCGCGCCAAACAGGGGCGGTGGGCGCGGCGCCGGCGTCGCGTCGGTTCGAGCGGAGCCACATCCAGAACAGGGCGTTGCTCACGAGCGTGACGCCCACGAGCACGTAGAGCGGCAGGACGGGCGCCGGCACGTCGAGCACCAGCACCGCCGCGGCGATCGTGAGCAGCTGCCCCACGGCCGCCACCCAGCGGAGCTTGGCGAACCACTCGGCGTTGATCGCCAGCCGCTCGGCGGCCGTGCCGTGCAAGGCGTCGGGCGGCTTGATGCTGAACGTGTACATGGCGGGGCGATGCAGCGGGGGTTCGTGGTGATCGGGGCAGCGCCGTTATAGCCGACACGCCCCCCGGTTCGCAGAGCACGCTCCGCTTCACCCTTCGACCGACGCCAGCTCGCGGCGCAGCCACGCCCCGTACGCATCGCTCACACGCACGATCTCCGTGGCGATCAGTTCCGGCACGTCGTAAGGGTGCAGCCGCGAAACAACCTCCTGGATCGCCCCCCAGTGGTCGTCGCTCGACTTGGCCGTGCAGAGCCACTCCTCGGTGATCTCGATCGCCCCGTCCCAGTGGTAGCTGCTCGTCGCCGGGCCGGTGATCTGCACACAAGCGGCGAGCCGTTTGTCGACCAGCTCCGCGGCGATCCGTTCGGCGATCGCACGGTCGCCGGTCGTGGTGGTGACTTCGAGCAGCATGAAGAGTCGGCGTGGGCAAAGGTTCTGTGGCTAGTCCTTTCTCAATCTACCAAAGGGGCCGCCAACCAGCGCCCCTCGCACAGCCCGCACAACCCTCGCAACACGCGCCGCCATGGCGCCGCCAGAAACGCGGTCGCCGCACGGGGCCCGCTGCGGGGTGAGCTAGGTTTGCCAAGAGCGCCACCCCCTCGATTCCTTCACCTCAGCAGTCGCCGGATGCCCACTCCCGACGCCCTCAACGCCGCGTCGTTCGCCGCAGCGCCGGTTGCTTTCGTCCCGCCCACGACAGCGGCGTCGGCCGAGCATCCCAACGCGTCCCCGGCGGCGCCGCCCGAGCAAACGCTCAGCGTGCTGCACGTTGTCAACGGCGAGCACTACGCAGGCGCCGAACGCGTGCAAGACCTGCTGGCTCTCGGCCTCCCCCAACAGGGCTGCGGCGTGGCTTTCGCCAGCCTCGTGCGCGGGCGGTTTGGCGACTGCCGCCGGTCGACCGACACGCCGCTCCACGAGCTGACGATGCGCGGCAAGGCCGACCTGCGGGTGGTGCGCCAAGTGGCCCGCCTGGCGAAGCAAGGCGGACACGACTTGCTGCACGCTCACACGCCGCGTTCGGCGATGGTCGCCGCGCTGGCCGCCCGCATGACCGGCTTGCCTTGGGTTTATCACGTCCACAGCCCGACGAGCCGCGACTCGACCCATCGGCTCACCAACTGGGTGAACGACCGCGTGGAGCGCTGGGCGGTGCGCAGCGCCGCGAGGCTGATCACCGTCTCGCCAACGCTCACCGACCACATGGTCGCCAGCGGCGCGCCGCGTGAGAAAATCCGCTGCGTGCTCAACGGCGTGCCGGCCGTCGACGCGCGGCCGCGGCACGACCCGCTCGGCCCGTGGGTCCTGGGGATGGTCGCCCTGTTCCGCCCGCGCAAGGGCGCCGAGGTGCTGCTCGACGCGCTGGCCGACGTGCGCGCGGACGGGCACGACGTCGCGCTGCGGGCGATCGGAGGCTTCGAGACGCCCGACTACGGCGAGCATCTCATCGACCACATGCAGGCGCTCGGCCTCACCGACGCCGTGCGTTGGACCGGCTTCACGACCGACCCGCTGGCCGAGCTCGCGAAGGTCGACGCCCTGGTGCTGCCGAGCCTGTTCGGCGAGGGGCTGCCGATGGTGGTCTTGGAGGCGATGGCGGCCGGGTTGCCCGTGATCGCCACCCGCTGCGAGGGAACCGTCGAGGCGGTCGCCGAAGGCCAGACCGGCCTGCTCGTCGAGCCGGGCGACCGCGAGGGCTTGTCCGCGGCGATCACCGAGCTCGTGACCGACCGGCTCGATTACCCGGCGATGAGCCGCCGGTCGATCACCCGCCACGCCGAACGCTTCAGCGACACGGCGATGGCGCGGAACGTGGCGGAGGTCTACCGCGAGGCGCTCGGGGAGTCGTGTCTAGCAGCGGGCGCTGAATCCTAATCCCCTCCACCACAGCGGAAGGGGCTTCTCCCTGCACCACGTCGCCATTGCCGCACACGCATGTTGCCGGAGCCGCGCACGCAGTAAGCGGAGTGCGCTGCAGACCGAAACGTGCTATTCGCAGCCTGAGTGCGCTGCAAACCTCTCCGCTTACTGCGTGCGCGGCTCAGAACCACTCGCTAGCTGCGCGGGAGTTATCATTCGCGCGGAGGATGCCTGGGTCGCGCTAGCTATTGTGCAACGCAATCGTCCAACCGCGCATCAGCGCGGCGCCGTCTGCGGCTGAGCCGCTTGTGCGGCGGGCTGTTGGTCGACGATCCGCGTCCAGCCGTACGGCGTGCGCGGCGATTGGAACAGCGAGTTCCAGATCTGCGTCACCCGGCTATTGACCGAGGCGTCGGCCAGCTTGAACGTGTAAACCGTGCGGCTGCCGTCGGGCATGTGAACCTGCATCGCCACGGGCAACATCTTCTGGCGGTCGAGCATCAGCTCCACCGCGCGGTAGTTGGCCGCGTCGCGCTGGAAGCGCGGCATCGCGTGCAGCCGGATCTGGTTCTCGGGGCTGCGGGGGTCGATCCTGAGCCAGTAACGCGCCTTGAGCTTGGCCGCCTCGGCGCCAAACAGAAACGGCAGCGGGCCGTCGACGATGCTCTTGCCCTGCATCTCGGGCGGGATCGGCCGCTCGACGAGTTGCTTCTGCTGTGTCTTGTACTCGTAGATCGACTTGCCGTCGCAAACCCAGTGCTCGCCGATCGCGACCGAGTCTTCGACATGCGTTTTCTGCGTGGGGTCCCAACGCCTCACCTTCTGGATCTCGAAGCTCCCCTTGTCGGGCTGCTGGTAGCTGAGCCGGCCGTCGTCCACCGTGTTGGGGGTCTCCTGCCCCGGGCCGAAGACCGGGTCGTACACCAGCCGCTCGAACGGGCACTGGAACGTATTGATCTGACCGCTCTGCTTCTCCCAAGCGTCGAGCACTTGGTCGAGGTGCGCCTGGGCGATCGCATCGAGCTTGAAGCCCGCCGGGGCGGCCGGGGCGACGCTCACCGCCGGCGGTCCGGCGGGTCGCTGCGGCTCGGTCGCGGGCGCGTACGGCGCTTGCCCCTGTGCGGGGAGTACCACGCCGAGCGCGAGGCAAAGGTTCAAACCGATGAGTGTGCGGGCCGAGGGCATCCTTGTCCTCTGTGTTCGCGAATTGAAGGCGCGAGCTCGTTGGGTCTCGCTGGGCCAAGCATGATACCAGCAACGCCCGGGGGGCCCTATGCCGGATCGAGATGGACAAATGGGAGGCGGATGGAGCGGATCGTCGCGGATTCCGCCGGCAGCTTGAGGGGATCGGGAAGAGTCTCCTGGCGACTAGCGTTATGGATCCGCGTCGATCCGCTTAATCCGCGTTGATCCGCGTCCCAATCTTCCCGGAGCCCCACAGAATCGGTTGCCGTTCGTTGCTGGAATCGCCATATTGGCGATCGACGGATGTTCACATACTCGAAGGACCGCTAGCACTCGCCGCAAGATGCCCATGCCCGCCGCCGACCCCCGCCAACCGACACCCGAGCCGAGCCTGTTCCCCGGCGACGAGCCCCCGGAGGGCCCGATGGACGGACCCAACGACGACGACACGACGCTCGACGACGGCTCGTTCGACGGCGCCATGGTGCTCAACCTGTTGGTGCGCGACCACGACACGGCCGCCGCGCTCGGCGAGCGCCGCGAGGGCCGCGACCGCAACGACTTCGCGCTCGACGCCCTGCGGATCGGTGTGCTGGCTCTCAGGCACGCCGGCGGCCGGGTCGACGCCGACCTGGTGAAGAACGCCGGCGCCGAGCTGCTTGCCAGCTTGCAGCAGGCGCTCGAGGGGCACGCCAAGACCGCCCAGCAGCAGACCGCCACGGTGCTCAAGGAGTACTTCGACCCGCAGAGCGGCCGGCTCAGCGAGCGCGTGCAGCGTCTGGTGGCCGACGACGGCGAGCTGGCGCAGCTGCTCCGCTCGCACCTCGACGGCGAGGCCTCGCCGCTCGCCCGCACCCTGGGCGCCGCCCTCGGGGCCGAGAGCCCGCTGATGAAGCGGCTCGACCCGCAGCAGTCGACCGGCCTGGTCTCGTCGCTGCAGAAGACCGTCGACTGCGAGCTCGCCAAGCAGCGCGACCGCATGCTCAGCGAGTTCTCGCTCGACAACGCCGAGGGCGCCCTCTCTCGGCTGGTGCGTGAGCTGACCGGCAAGCACGGCGACTTGTCCAAAGACCTGCAGGGCAAGATCGACGAGGTGATCAAGGAGTTCTCCTTGGACAAGGAAGACTCGGCGCTCAACAAGCTGGTGCGCAACGTCAACGACGCCCAGCGGACGATCAGTAACGAGTTCTCGCTCGACAACGACGCCTCGGCCCTGTCGCGCGTGAAGCGCGAGCTCACCACGATCCTCGAGGCGCACGTCAAGACGAACGCCGAGTTCCAGGAGGAGGTGAAGGTCACGCTCGCCAAGCTGTCGCAGAAACGCGCCTCGGCCGCCGCGAGCCCCGAGCACGGCAACGACTTCGAGGAAGCCGCCGTGGCGTTCTTGCTCAACGAGGCGCAGCGTCGCGGCGACCTGTGCGAGGCGACCGGCGCCACGACGGGCGCGATCCGCAACCGCAAGGTGGGCGACGCGGTCTGGCGGCTCGGGCCCGACAGCCCGGCGTCGGGGGCCCAGGTGGTGTTCGAGGCCAAGGACGCCGCCGGCTACAGCGAACGCAGCGCGCTCGACGAGCTAGAGATGGCCCGCAAGAACCGCCGCGCCGACTTCGGCGTGTTCGTCTTCGCCAAGCAGAACGCCCCCGAGGGGACGCGCCCCTTGGCCCGCTACCGCAACGACGTGATCGTGGTGTGGGACGCCGAGGACCCGGCGACCGACCCCTACCTGCTAGCCGCATTGGAGATCGCCCGGGCGTGCGTGATCGAGTTCGCCCGCGGCCGTGACCACGAGGAGGTCGACATCGAGGGGATCGAAAAGGCGATCAACGAGATCGAGAAACGCGCCGCCAACCTCGACGACATCTCGAAGTGGACCACCACGATCCAGTCGTCGAGCGAGAAGATCATGGAGCGCGTCCGCAAGGACCAGCTGGCGCTCGGCCGGCAGGTCGAGGTGCTACGCAAGAAGACCGCCGCACTGGGCGAGAGCAAGGCGTGATCGCCAAACGCTGTAAGGGCGCCCTGATTCAGGCCCCCGCCGCCTGGGCGGTGGGTGACCAGCGGATCTCGTTGAACACCCGCGCCATCACCTCCGGCGTCACGCTCGCGGCCCGCGCGCTGGCGCCGGCCAAGAGGGCGTAGTCCGCCAGCCGCGCCACGTGCCGCGGCTTGCCCTCGGCGAGCAGGTGCAGCCGCCTCAGCGCCGCGTCGGTGAAGACCGGCTCGTAGCGGCCCGCCTCGACCAGTTGCGTTTGCACCCAGCCGACCGTGTCCTCCTCGGTCCAGGCGGGCAGGTCGACCCGCAGGTCCACCAAGTGCAGCAACAGCTCGTTGAGCCGCGACAGCGCCGCGGGGCGCAGCGCCACGACGATCGTCCAGCGCGCCTCGGCGGTCTCCTCCAGCCGGGCGAGCCGCGCCAGCATCCGCTCGCCGTCGGGGCCGAGCTGGTCGGCGTCGTCGACCAAGAGCAGCGTCGAACGCCGCTGCCAGCGGTTCTCGGCCAGGCGGTCTTCCACCCGGCGGAACAGGCGGGCCGCGTCGTCGGCGCCATCGGCGCCGGCGCCCAGGCCCGTCGCCAATCGCCACAGCAGCTCGCGCGGCGAGAGCCCCAGGCCGTCGACGCGGACCGCCTCGACCCCTTGGTCGCGTTGCTCGCGCTCGATCGCCGCCAGGGCGACCGACTTGCCCACGCCGCACTCGCCGACCACGGCGCCCAGGCGGCGACGCTGCTGCACGAGGTAATCGACCCGCGCGGCCGCCTCGTCGAGCGGCTGGCTCGGGTAGGGCTCGTCGACGCCCGGCGTGGTGGAGAAGGGCGAGGCCTCGAGGCCCCAGTGCTGAAGGTACATGCGTGTCGCCTGACGGTTCGGTTCGCGGCGCCAGCCCTGCGCAGGACGGGCCCTCTTCGTCATAATCGGCGCCAACCGAACCCGACTTCACTCGCTGGCGCCGCTGGCGCCCACATTGGTGGGCAACATCGATGTGGGGACGGTGAAAAATTCCAGCGCGCCGGGCGGCATTCGCAGCCAACACGACTTTCAATCCCAACCGGGCCTGCTTTGGGCGACCGCTTCTTTATCGACGAGCCGATCACCGGCGCCGAGGCTCTGCTCAGCGGGCCCGAGGCGCACCACGCGCTGCACGTGATGCGTCTGAAAGCTGGCGACGGCGTCACGCTGTTCGACGGCTCGGGCGCCGAGTTCTCGGCCGAGGTGACAGCCGTCTCGCGGCGCGACGTGTCGCTCACGATCACGGGCCGCCAAGAAATCGACCGCGAGTCGCCGGTGCGGCTCACGCTCGGCGTCGCGCTCCCCAAGGGCGACCGCCAGAAGGTGCTCGTCGAGAAGCTCGTCGAGCTCGGCGCCGCGCGGCTGGTTCCTCTCACGACCGAGCGCAGCGTTGCGCTGCCCAAGGGTTCGGCGATCGAGAAACTGCGACGGCTGGTCATCGAAGCCTCGAAGCAGTGCGGGCGCAACCGGCTGATGGAGATCGCCGAGCCGGTGGCGCTCGGCGCTTTCCTCGACGAATCGGCCGACGCCGAGCGGCTCTTCGCCCACCCGCCTGAAGAGGCCCACGCGGAACGGGGGGGAGCGCCGTGGCCCGCGACCCAACGAGTCGTCGCGATGGTAGGCCCCGAAGGCGGTTTCTCCGACGCCGAAGCGGCCGCCGCCGTTGAGGCCGGCTGGCGGCCGGTGACGCTCGGCGAACGGATCTTGCGCATCGAAACCGCCGCGCTCGCCTTGGCGGCCCGCTGCTGCGGAATCCCCCTGTAGGGACCGCCCACTGTGGCGGTCCGAGCCCCGGCAGGCGAGCGCGCCCCTGGCTGCCCTGACAGGTGAACCGGTACCCGGGGCCGGATCGCCACAGAGGGCGATCCCTACAGGGAATGGCTTCACCTGTTGCGGTTCCAATCGAGAATGTGTGTATCAAACGCCGCACCAAATCCATGATTCACAGCTTTTTTGCGGTTCGGGGGGCGATTCGGGCACACTAAGGGGGTAGAGACGCGTCTTATCCCCGCTGAAAGATTCACCGCCGCCTAAGCTTGAGAGCCGCCGCCGATGGCACCCATCGCCCGCACCACGCGACCAGTCCACGGCCACCCGCCCGCCTGCGGCGCCGAGCCGGCGGGGCCGCCGCCCATCGCCGCCAGCGACGGCGAGTTGCTCGGCCTGTTCGTCCGCCGCGGCGACGAGAGCGCCTTTGCGATGATCGTCGACCGCCACTCGGGCCTCGTCTGGCGCGTCTGCCGCGAGGTGCTCATCTGCCCGGCCGACGCCGAAGACGCCTTCCAGGCGACGTTCCTGTTCCTGGCGAAGTACGCCCGCAACGTGCGGGCGAGCGACTCGGCCGCCGGCTGGCTGTTCCGCGTCGCCAAACGGACGGCCGTGGCCGCCAAGCAGCGGGCGCGGCTGCGTCGCGAGCAGGGGCTCGTCAGCGAGCCACTCGGCGAGGCGGAGGAGGCGTTCCCCGATCTCGTGCGGCGCCAGGGCGTCGCGGTGCTGCTCGAGGAGCTCGACAAGCTGCCCGAAAAATACCGCACGCCGATCGTGCTGCGCTACCTCGAGGGACGCAGCCGCCGCGCGATCGCCGATCAAACCGACACGACCATCGCCACGGTCCAAGGACGATTGGCCCGCGGCAAGCGGCTGCTGCGGATGCGGCTCGTGCGGCGGGGCGTTTCGCTCTCGGCCGTGATGGCGGCGGTCGGCTTCTCCGCCAACCGCGCCAACGCCGCACCGCCCGCCACGGTGGTGGCCGCCGCCACAACCGACGCGGTGGCGCTCGCCACGGGCGGCTCGCTGGCCGCCTCGGCGGCCGTGCTTTCCCTTTATCACCACGGAGTCCGCGCGATGTTCATTGCTTCGACCGTCAAGCCTAGCGCCTACGCCACGGCCGCCGTGGCCGCGCTGGCGCTGCTGTTAGCCGCGCCCCCCTCGGGCGCAGCGGGGCCGGGCGTCGCCGGGCCACAAGGACTGGTGCTCAGCGCGGCAGTCGCCGCCGAGGCGCCGGCCGACGAGAACGCGGCGTCCACGGTGCAACTGGCGGCGGCGCCCGTCGTTGTCTCCATTAGCGACACGGTGGCTGTTGAGTCGGGCACGTTGGACGTATCTCAGTCGCAGGGCGGCAGAGGGACCCTGTCGGTGAAGAACGGGACACTCGTCGTATTCGGCGAGAAAGACGAGACGCCGACCACTGAAAACACGACATCAACGCTCCTCGCCGCGGGCCCCGGTTCAGAGGGCAGCGATGAACATCTCGGCATGCAGGTCGAGGTCGTAGCGGCGCCCGGCGATGCGGTGGTCACCCAGCTCTTCGAAGCCAAAGATGTCTTGGGCGATATCCCCCTGGAGGATCTTGCCGCTTCGGTCCAGACCATTGTAGGCGCCGAGGAGGGGGAGCCAGAAACAATGGTCGAGGTCCGGCCGTTCGCCGAGGAGGGCACGTTGGTCGTCTCTGCGTCTAGGGCGGATCAGGCACGCGTGAACACGCTGCTTAATTTGCTGCGGAGGCAAAAAGCGGCGGCGATCGTTGACGCCTTCACCGAGATCGAGAAACGCGAGCAGATCGAGGTGGCGAAGAATCAGGCCGTGCAGTCCGAGGCCCAACCCGACTCGAAGACGCAGGGATTCAACGAGTCCTACGCCGCCGGTCCGTTCAACAATCCCCAGCTGCAAGGGACGAACCCAACTCCGCGGCGTCGCCCTGATCCCGGGAATCAACTTATCGTTTCTCAACAGCCTGCCCCCAACTGGAATCAACCCGCCGCTCAGCCGCAGCCTGCACGAAACGACCTCGACGCGTCCAAGTCCCCCTTCCCCATCGACGGTCCTTACGACCAAAGCAAAGACTCGCACGTGCGGCAGCTCCAGACTTTGCTCAACCGTGTGCTGAAGCCCTCGCCTAACCTAGCGGTCGACGGCGATTTCGGCCCGCTCTCGGAAGCCGCGCTGAAGCGGTTTCAGTTTGCGCGAGGGTTGAATCCGACGGGCGTGGTCGACGACAAGACGAGCGTGGAACTCGTGGCTGCCCTCGCAACACCTGCGACTACGCAATCTAAGGCCTTCACTCCCCCCATCCCCCCTCAGAGCCCTCGGTCCGAGTGGCGCACCACAGGTGGGGCCTGGGCCAACGGCCCGTTCGACCACGGCAACGCGTCGCACGTGCGTAGCCTCCAATCGCTGCTCAACCGCGAGCTCGATCCCTCGCACGGCCTGGCGGTCGACGGCGACTTCGGCCCGAAGAGCGAGGCGGCGCTCAAGGCGTTCCAGCGGCAGCGGGGCGTCAAACCGACGGGCATCGTCGACGACGCCACGTTCACCGCGCTGTTTGATACAGGGGGCCTCTTCGAACCCGCCGGCGCCGACGGGGCCCAGCCAGCCCAATCGCCGACACCACAACCACTTGCCAACGAAGTGCAAGGGGCGCTGATCCCCGGGCCCATGGCGCCGACCGCTCCCGCCGCCACACCGCTCGCCCCGGGCGACAATCTCGACCTGTCGGTTTGGAGCCCCGCCAACCCCAACAATATGATTGTTGGCAAATTCGGGATCGGGCACAAAGGCGAATTCAATTTTGCCGCATTCTTCGCTAAGGACAATCCAGAGAGTCTCACCAGCCGGTTAGGCGTGCTCCCCGGGATCGCCGGGATGAGCCTAGCCGAGGCGCAGCAGGCGATCCTTGCCCGCGTGCGCAAGGTGACCGGCGACCCCGAGGTGCGCGTGCGGGTGATGCACGACCGGTTTGGCGTGGCGGGGGGCGAGGGCCCCACCGCGGCCGACAGCGCAGCCGCAGGCGTGCAGGCCACAGAACAGAACCAGCAAGCCGCCTCGCCCTACGAGCGACCGAGCACGGTGATGGGCCTGTACACGCCACCCGCCGCTCCGACACTCGCTCCGGGCGACCGTATCTCGTTCCAGATGCGCAAGCAGAGCGACCACTCGATCCTCCTGAGCGGCAGCCTCCCCGTCTCGCCCGAAGGGACCATCGATTTGGGCAAAGCATTCGGAAAGCTGGCCGTGGCGGAGCTGTCCCTTGAAGAGGCGGGCGAGCGGTTCCGTGAGCACTTCGAGGCGTCTCTGTCGGAGACGCCCGTCGAGGTCCGCCTGCAACGCGACACGACGACGAGCATCGGCGGCGGCCAGCAAAACTCGCTCGGCCTGCTCTCCGGCCCGCTCGTCAGCGGTCCGTCCCCGGCGGCTTCGCCGCCAGAGAAGATGCTGCTCGTCCGCCAGAAGGAGATTCTCCAAGAGAAACTCCGTGAGCTCGAGCAACTCAACGGGCCCAACAACAACTACCCCTACGCCAACCTCGCCACCCCCAACAACCCCAACAACTCGGTTGGGGGAGCAGGGGGATACGTACCAGGGGGATACGGACTTGATAGAAAGAGTCCCGTCTACATCGCCCAGCAAAAATTGCGCGAGGCGATCCGCAAGATCGACCACCGCCTAGCGGAGCTGATCATTGAGGAGGCCCGCGCCGCGCTGGGCGGTGGTAAAGATTTGGACTTGCCAGACGCCCCCGCCGAGCCGGCGTCCTCCGATAGCGGGTCGACGCCCGAACGGGAACCGAGTCGTGGCCTTAGCGCAGACGATCCCGAAACGATCACCTTCCGCCGCAAGCCGATGGTCGCCCAATACTATTGGAATCAAGTCCATGCTGAACGTGGGTGGGCCGTCGAGGCGTCTCTGAATATAGGCGACAAGGCCCCGGTCCCCGTAGACCCGCGAAAGAAGTACCGACCGTTGCTGGTGCTCACCGGCGGCGACAGGAACGAGCTGCGGTTCGAAGTCGAGGACCCCCTGGCCGAGGGCGAGCCGCTGCGCTTCACGGCGCCACACCAGCGGGCGGAGGAGATCCGGTTGCGAGGCCAAATCATTGAGGTCTTTTACGGCGGCTACAACACGCTCGACAAAAGCGACGGGACCTCGGCCGCTCGTGTGCTGATCCAGCCAGCGCCTGAGAAGAATCCTCAACCAGCTGTCGGGACAGCCGAAGGGGCGCAAGCCACGCCCGACTAAATCGACGCGAGCGAGATCGTGGCATCGGACGGCTGAAATGAAGTCAATTCAGCCGATTTGCCCTGGCGCCGACCGCGGGGTACAATGCAATTGCAGAAACAATGCATTGCTAATCCCCAAGGAGCGGCCCTGTGCTGCGCTCCACGCTCACCGACCGTTGGCAGACGACCATCCCCGCCGCCGTGCGCAAAGCGCTCGGCCTGAAGCCGCGGCAGCGGCTCGTCTACGAGCTGCGCGACGGCGGCGTGCTCATCCGGCCCGAGAGCGAGACGCTCTTGGACCTGGAGGGGTCGCTCCGCTCCGACACGCCCCCCGCGACCAAAGCGCAGGAGCGGGCCGCGGCCCGGGCGGCCCGGGCCGGGCGGCACACGTGAAGCGGTACCTGCTCGACACGAACGTGCTGCTGCGGTTCCTGCTGGCCGACCACCCCCGCCTGACGCCTAAAGCGCGGCGGCTCTTCGAGCGGGCCCAGGCGGGCGAGTGCCGGCTCGTGCTCACCGATGTCGCGCTGGCCGAGGCGGTGTGGGTGCTCGAGTCGCACTACCGCGTGGGACGTAAAGCAATCACCGAGACGCTCGGCTCACTCATCGGCAAGCCGGGAGTCGCCTGCCCCCACCAGGCGGTGCTGACCGACGCCCTGCAACGCTACGGCGAGAAGAAGTGCGACTTCTACGACTGCTACTTGGCCGCCATGGCGGCCGATTCCGGTGACGCGGTCGCGTCGTTCGACCGCGACTTGCGCAAATTCGACGACGTTGAACTTTGGGACGGAACGTAGCTTGTGGGACAGAAAATAGCGTCGTTCAGCAAAATCAGCCGCAACGCGTTAGCGGGCCACTTTATTGTGCTAACGAAGCCGCTAGCACGCGTTCCCAAATTAAAATGCGGGTTGCCACCAGGATTCCCCTCCTTCTCTTTAGGAGGTGAATCAACGGCTGCAACAATGGAATCGGGATTCGACTTCCCCCCGCGTCTGATTGGCGGGGCGCGGAGGCAAATGCCTGGCCGTTTTGTGTTCGAGCTCGGTACAATCCGGGGGTCTGTTTCGCCGCCTTTCCACCCCTCCCTCGATTCGCCCCCCCGCCATGCCCCTCTACGAATACCTCTGCCGCGACTGCGAGCGGCAATCCGAGCTGTTGGTGAGTTCTGACGGAACGGTCGACGGCGGCCAGCAGCCCGCCTGCCCCGAGTGCGGCGGTCAGAAGCTGATGAAGCTGCTCAGCGTGCCCGCGGCCCCCGCCGCTTCGGGCGCCGAAGGCGGCCCGGGTCCCCAGTCGGGCGGCGGACACGGGTGCGGATCGGGCTGCGGTTGCTTCCCTGGGAGCTGAATTTGGGCGCGCCCCGCTGCGTCTGACCGCAGCTGAGCGTTTCAGCGGCGGCCCTAGGCCCGCCAGGCGTCACAATCGGCCCCAAGCCGTTGCCGCCTCTTATCTTACGCAGGCTCCGTAAATTGACATCGTTTTTGGGGCCTGTTTATACTGCGTAGACGCCCCGCAGCCGGTCGAGTCGGCAGCGGTCCCCACCTTGGGCCGGTTCCTCTCGGGATCGACGCTGTCGGGGCGCAGGAACGAGAACACCCCCCAGCGTGTCCGAAGCAGCGCGACCTAGGCCCACCTCCGCCCCGTAAAGCGGGGAAGGAAGAACCGCCTAAGCCGCCCGCTGGGACCACCCTTCGACAGGGAATGAAAGCACGATGAACTTCATCGGTCGTATTTTTATCGTCGTCTTCATGCTCATGAGCGCCATGTTCATGGTCTTGGCCTTGGCCGTGTACGGCACGCACAAAGACTGGCGCAGCAAGGCCGAAACGGCCCAGCAGCAGTTGAGCGAGGCCAACACCAAGTTCAACACGCTGCGGTCGAATTACGACCGGCTGGAGAGCGAGCTCAGCGCCGAGGTCGAGGCGGCCGTGCAGCAGGTTCGCAAGCTCGAGAACGAGCGGCTCGCCTTGATCGATCGCAACAACAACGCCCAGGCCCGCCTGGAGCAGCTGATTGGCGATCAGCGCCAGTCGGTCGCTGCCGTCGAGGCGACGCAGCTCAACAACGAGCGCCTCGCCGACGAGGTGAGCACGCTCCGCGACGACATCCGCGGCAACGAGACCGCCCGCGACCTGATGTTCGCCGCCGCTCTCGAGGCGACCGAAGAGCTGCAAACACTCAACAACAACCTGGAAGTCGCCGTCGAGAGGAACCGCGATCTCGTGTCAGACGCCGGTCGGATGACCAGCGTGATGCGTGAGAACGGCCTGAATCCGGCCACCCCCGCCGACGACATCACGCCGAAGGTCGACGGCTTCGTCAGCAAGACGCAGCGTCGCGGCGGCGTGCAGCTGGTGGAGATCAGCATCGGATCGGACGACGGCATCCGCAAAGGACACACCGTCGAGGTGTTCAACGGCTCGAAGTACAAGGGCCGCATCGAGATTCTCACGGTCGCCCCCGACCGCGCCGTCGGCCGGGTCGACGTGCGTTACCAGCAAGGCCCCATCGAGGTTAAGGACCGTGTCGCAACCCGTATCAAGCTCAGCTAAATCGCCCCGCGGCGTCATCGTCCAGAAGCCGAAGACCACGGTCTACACCGTGATGATCGTGCTGTCGGCGTTGATGATGGCCTTAGGCTGCCTGTTCCTGTACCTGGAATGGGTCCGCTACGAGTGAGCGGCCACACGGCCGCCGCTTAGGCGGCGCTGCCTCATAGGCAGCGAGCGAAACAACAATTCAGGCGGTGTAGAAGACGCAAGAAAAGGGCGTGGCCTCCAAAGCCACGCCCTTTTCTTGCGCGCTCGGTAAGTGTTCTTGCGAGTTCGGCAAGCGGAACAGCAGGACGAACCGCCCCATGCTGGGGCAAGCCGGGCAACCCGTGGGAGGCGTCTCCGACGCCGATGAAGCGCTGCCAGCATGAAGCGGCTGGCGTCGCGTTATCGGCGTCGGAGACGCGGCTCACAACCGAGCGTTCTGCCGAATGACCACGGTCCCCCCCCGGGGCGCCATCTAGGCGGCGGGGCGGCGCAAGAAAAAAGGCGTGGCCTGGGCCACGCCTTGGTTCGCGGCTCGGGAAACCCCGATCGCGAAGTCGTTTCTCGTAAGCGACCCTTGATAGAAGCCGCCACGAAATCCCGAGAGCAGTCCCTCAAGGGAACGCCACGAAACCCTGCGAGCGGCCCCCTAAGGGGGACGCTACGATACTCAGTGGGCCCGACTGGAGTCGAACCAGCACGCCCTTGCGGGCACATGCCCCTCAAGCATGCGCGTCTGCCAATTCCGCCACGAGCCCACAAAACAACCGATACTGGGGGAAATTGCCTTGGCAGAAGGCTCCCGATCGGCCGATCCTAGAGTCTATCCCACGGGTGGGAGACGTCAAGCGGCGCCCTGCATCTTGGGAATCGCTTCCTGGGGCTTGATGACGCCGGCAGGAAACCTATAATACCGAATCGCCCGGCAGCACCGGGGGCCGACCGTAGTTGGCCCCGTGTCGCCGACCAGCGTGCGGCTGTAGCTCAGTTGGTAGAGCATCACGTTGCCAACGTGATTGTCGTCGGTTCGAATCCGATCAGCCGCTCTTGCCCCCGTGGCAGCCCCTTCCCACGACGGAAAACCGCCGTGGGAAGGCCAAACGAAACCCCGGCGGCGTCCACCCTCAAGCCCGGGCCCGACAGGACCACACGGATCACGCTCGATCCCGACCGGTTCAACCATCGGGCGCGGGCTGATGTTTTTTACGCTTCCCAGCTCCGAGCTAGGCCGCCCACAGTTCTTCCGCCCCGCGCCTTCCGCTCAACGGGCGTTTCGCCGATAACTGTTGCTCCGGATCGGCGCCCCGATTCCCAGGCGATCTGACGCCGGGCCGCCCCGCCCGATCGAATCCGCCTCGGCAAAAACACAACCACCGCGACAAGCCGCCCAACGGCGTCGTCGCCTCCCGAATCAATTCCCTCCGACCACGCACAAGGTTCCACGCCATGGCGCCGCCCGAAACCGACGAACTGCCGACCGACGCCCTCCCGCCCGAGGCCGACGGGGACGACGCCCCCGAGTCGCTCAACCTCGAGGTCGAGGTCGCGAGCCCCGGCGCTTGCGAGCGCCGCGTGACCGTGACGATCTCGCGTGACGACATCGAACGCTACTTCGACAACGCCTACAGCGACCTGATGCCGAGCGCCTCGGTGCCCGGCTTCCGCGCCGGCCGCGCCCCGCGCAAGCTCGTCGAGCAGAAGTTCAAGGACGAGGTCGCCGACCAGGTGAAGGGCTCGCTGCTGATGGACAGCCTCTCGCAGATCAGCGAGGAGCAGTCGTTCGCCGCGATCAGCGAGCCGGACCTCGACCTCTCGGCCGTCGAGATCCCCGACGACGGCCCGCTCACGTTCGAGTTCTCGATCGAGGTCCGTCCCGACTTCGACCTGCCGAAGTGGAAGGGGCTCGAGATCGCCCGTCCCACGCGTGAGTACTCCGACGCGGACATCGACGCCCAAGTCGAGAAGATGCTGTCGCGCTACGGCCAGCTCACCCCGCACGACGGCCCGGCGGCTGCGGGCGACTACATCACGGCCAATGTCACCTGCCGCGCCGGCGGCAAGGTCGTCGCCGAGGACGAGGAGCGGCTCATCCGCGTCCGCGAGACGCTCAGCTTCTCCGACAGCCGCATCGAGGGCTTCGTCGCCCTGGCCGAGGGCAAGAAGGCCGGCGACGTGATCACCACGACCGCCACCCTCACGCAAGACGCCCCCAACGAGGCGCAGCGCGGCCAAGAGGTCGAGGTCGAGCTGAAAGTCCTCGAGGTCAAGAAGCTCAAGCTGCCCGAGCTGACCGAGGAGTTCCTCGACGAGATCGGCGACTTCAAGAGCGAAGAAGACTTCCGCACCGCGGTGCGGCAGAACCTCGAGCGTCAGCTCGAGTACGCCCAGCAGCAGAAGGCCCGCGAGCAAATCACTTCCCTGCTCACCGAGTCCGCCGACTGGGACCTGCCCCAGGGGCTGCTCAAGCGGCAGAGCTCGCGCGAGCTCGAGCGGGCCGTCATGGAGCTGCGTCGCAGCGGCTTCAGCGAGGCCGAGATCCGCGCCCGCGAGAACGACTTGCGCCAGAACAGCGCGGCGTCGACCGCTTCGGCCCTGAAGGAGCACTTCATCCTCGAGCGGATCGCCGAGGAAGAAAGCCTCGACGTCGAAGAGGGCGATTACGACAAGGAGATCTTCCTGATCTCGATGCAGAGCGGCGAGTCGCCCCGCCGCGTCCGGGCCCAGCTCGAGAAGCGGGGGTTGATGGACGTGCTGCGGAACCAGATCATCGAGCGTAAGGTCATGGAGCTGGTCCAATCCGAGGCCAAGTTCCAAGACGAGCCGTTCGACCAAGCCGAGGCGGACGTCGAGGCGATCTCGTTCTTCGCCGGCGGCGGCGAGGGAGACATCCCCCAAGCGACCGAAGAGGCCGAGGCCGCCGCACGGGCCGAGGAAGCCAAGAAGCCTGTGAACGTGAGCGGATCGGGCAAGCAGTAAACCGTCCAGCTACGCCCGAGCAGCGTGTCCCGAGATGCGGGGCGACAGACTCGGCCGTTTTATAAGGAGATAACTTATGGGCGATCATTTCGCTCCCATGGATGGGCCGCTGGCGGCCGCCGGTTACACGTCGCCCCGCGCCGCGCGCGACTACCAGCGTCAGCGTCAGATGACGCTCGGCGACCTGCTCCTGGAGAACCGCGTGATCTTCCTGCAGGGGGAGATCTACGACGGCAACGCCAACGAGCTCGTGATGAAGCTCCTCTACCTGCAGAGCGAGCACCGCCGCAAGGACATCCACTTCTACATCAACTCGCCCGGCGGCAGCGTCACCTCGACGCTGGCGATCTACGACACGATGCAGATGATCTCCTGCCCCGTGGCCACGTACTGCGTCGGCCTGGCGGCCTCGGGCGGCAGCGTCCTCTTGGCCGGCGGCGAGAAGGGCAAACGCTTCGCCCTGAAGCACTCGAAGGTCATGATCCACCAGCCGCACGGCGGCGTCGGCGGCCAGGTCTCCGACATCGAGATCCAGGCCAACGAGATCATCAAGACCCGCGAGACGCTCAACGGCATCCTCGCCGGCCACACCGGCAAGACGACCGACGAGATCCTCAAGGCGTGCGACCGCGACTACTACCTGACCGCCGAGGAAGCGAAGGACTTCGGCATCGTCGACGACATCTTGATCAAGCCGCCGGGCTCTGAGGAAGACAACGACGACTGAGGAACGCCGAAACACGGATGACGGGCCCGTCGCCCGAGCGACGTTCTCACCGCCATTCCGAATTCGTCCTTCCCCATTCCCCAACGCACGTCACGCTCACCCAGCCATTCCGGACGGAACCAAGAACGGACTCCCCTCATGCCCCTCATTCCTTACGTTGTTGAAAAGAGCGGCCGCGAAGAGCGGGCGATGGACATCTACAGCCGGTTGCTCGTGGATCGCATCGTGATCCTCGGCTCCGGCATCAACGACGAGGTGGCGAACAACATCGTCGCCCAGATGCTGTACCTGCAGTCGGACGACGCGAAGAGCGACATCCACCTGTACATCAACTCGCCCGGCGGCAGCGTCACGGCCGGCATGGCGATCTACGACACGATGCAGTTCGTCACCTGCGACGTGTCGACCTACTGCCTCGGCCAGTGCGCCAGCATGGGCGCCGTGCTCTTGGCCGCCGGCGCCGCGGGCAAACGCCACGCCCTGCCCAACAGCCGCATCATGATCCACCAGCCGCTCGCCGGCATGGAGGGCACGGCCGAGGACATCCTGATCCACGCCACCGAGTACAAGAAGACCAAGGACAAGCTCAACGGCATCCTGGCCAAGCACACCGGCCAGACGCTCGAGCAGCTGCAGCAAGACACCGACCGCGACAACTTCATGTCCGCCGAAGAGGCGCTCGAGTACAAGATGGTCGACAAGATCATCGAGCACATGCCGGGCAAGTGAGCGTTTCACTGCTCTGGGAAACATCAAAAACCCCGACCAAGTTTGGTCGGGGTTTTTTTGTGGGCCGAGGCCCAAATCCGACGTCCCGTCGGCACTACCCCCTGGCGGGGATCTCTAGCCCCCCTCGCTGCGGGAAATATCGTTTTTATTCGCTTCTGACAGACATATCAGCGACGAAGGTCGTCCGCCCCAAATATACTGCCCCCACGGACGCGCGCGTCCGTGCCGGTCTGCGATCGCATCCGGAAGACGCATTTCGTCGCTGCGTCCAGCAAGCACGGCGCCTAACAGTCTCCTCTCCTCGCAACGACTCGCTTGACGCCGCGTCTTGCTAAGGGCCAACGAACGGGCAGCTACTGTGAACAATCTCAATCGACGCGACTCGAGCCGTGCGCGCGTGCGCCTCAACGGCCCCGCTCTGAATCCGTTCCGCTTGGCGACTCTTGGAATATTCGTTTTGCTGGCGTCGGCGAGCGCGATCGTGCCGGGCGAGGCGTGGGGCGTTGTCACCTCGGACGGCGACGGGACCCACGTCGTAGCACCCGGCGTGCCGGCCTTCGGCCTGAACCTCGATGGCGTGGTGCGGGTTCAGTCGGATTTCGTTGGTTCGGGCGTGTTGATCGACGACACCCATATCCTCACCGCCGCTCATGTCTTTGCCGGCGGCATTGGCTTCAACCACACGTCCTTTATCGACGCCACGATTCAGTTCGACTTGCCCAGCGGGCGGGTCACCGTGCCGGTCTCGGGCTACGCGAACCACCCCGGCTACGATCTGATAAACTCCATCGACGACCTCACCGTGCTCGAATTGGCCTCGCCCGCCCCGGCCGCGGCGCCGCGCTACGGCCTGTACACCGGCGCCGATGAGATCGGCAAGACGGTCATCGCGGCGGGCTACGGGGAGACCGGCCATGGGCCGACCGGCGGCACGCACACAGACGGCGCCAAACGGGCCGGGCTGAATCGCTACGAGGCGACCGGCGAGCAACTCGCCGCATTGTTCCACCCAATAGCTCCCCGGACCCTCGCCTTCGACTTCGACAGCGGCCAAGCCGCCAACGACTTTAGCGCCCAGATCGGCGCCGCCGATCTGGGCTTCGGCGCCGACGAGATCGGCCTCGGCGGCGGCGACTCGGGCGGCCCCTCTTTCATCCAGGACACACTCGGTGAGTACCGGGTCGCCGGCGTCAACGTGCTCATCTACCACCCGCCGGGCACGCCCTCGACCGACGTTGATTCCCCCGCGCTGACCAATGGCAGCTGGGGCGAGATGGCGGTCAGCACGCGGGTCTCCTCGTACCTGCCGTTCATCAACGCCGCCCAGGGCGGCGACGTCACCCGTATCCGACGCCTCGACGACGGGCTGAGCCACGTCGAGTCCGGCGCGGGCGGCAAGTCGGTGTTCCGTGTCGAGAACGCCTCGGGGGGGGCGCCGACCTCGCTCGAGCTGGCGCCGGGCGCCGTGGCCGACAGCGGCAGGTGGACGCCGGGAGTCGAAGTCAGCGGCTCGTCGCTCGTGCAACTCACCGGCGGGTCGGTCCAAGGCTACACCGGGGTCCAGCTCACCGGCCACGGGCGCCTGGAAGTCTCGGCCGGATCGATCATCTCTCGGCCGGATCCCCTTCCTGGAATCAACGACCGTAGCTTCGGCGTCCGGGCCAGCGACGACACGACAGTCGACATAACCGGCGGCGACATGAGCGGCGACGTATCGGGGCTTAGCGCCATCGACAGAGCCCAAGTCCTGATCACCGATGGCGCCTTCAGCGGCGTCGTGAACGGCGCGCTGTCCTCCGGAAACGCCGAGGTCCGCATCGATGGCGGCAGCTTCACCAGCGACGAGGACGCCTTCAAGGCGGGCGGCTCGTCCGCCGTCGAAGTCCACGGCGGTTTATTCGACGGGGCCTTCGGCTTCCTGGCGACCGACCTGGCGGATGTCGAGATCTTCGACGGGGAGTTCAACGGCCTCGACGACGGCTTCGACGCGGGCGGCGAAAGTCTCTCCACGATCCACGGCGGGTCGTTCACCGGCGACGACTTCAACGGGCTGTTCGCCTTCGAGCAGGCGTCGGTCGACATCTTTGGCGGGGAGTTTTTTGGCGCCGCTGCGGACATCGAAGTCATCGACTCGGCGTTCGTGCGCATTATTGGCTCCCACTTCAGCCAGCCGCTCGGCCTGCTCACGCCCGAGTCCGGCATGCTCTCCGGCCGTTACTTCGACGGCACGCCGTTCGAATTCAGCTTCTCTCGGAGCGACATGGGGGCGATCCTGCTGGTTCCCGAACCGAGCAGCTTGGCCGCCCTCGTCATGGCTGGCGCTTGCCTGATCGCTCGCGGCCGTAAACCATCGCCTCGGGCAGGCTGAGGCGGGCCGCGTGCGCTGGCTACCGGAGTTGCCGGCGCGCCGCAACGTATCGCAAGCAGCTCCGGTCGCATCGTTTACCCGCCGCAGGAGGGCTCACGGCGCGCCGTCGCCGCGTTCGCCCCAGCCGCGGGCCAGGGTCGTGACCGCCAGCCAACTCACGATGGCCCACGCGACGCCGATCGCCCAGCCGGCCAGCACGTCGGTCGGCCAGTGGACGCCCAGGTACACGCGGCTCATGCCGACGGCCACGGTCACCAGCACCGCCGACCCCATGACGAACCAGCGCAAGCGGCGGCCCCGCTGGGCCGCGGCGACCGTGGCGCCGAGCGTCAGGTAGACCACCGCCGCGGTCATCGAGTGCCCGCTCGGGAAGCTGCGTGTGTAAACGTGCGAGCCGTGCGGCACGAGGTCGGGGCGGGGGCGGTCGAAGCCGCTCTTGAGCAGCAGGCCGAGCAGCGTGCCCCCCACCACGGCCACCAGCAGCAGCGTCGCGACACGGCGTTTGTCCTGCAGCCACAGCAGCCCGGCGGCGAACACGGTGATCAGCGTCGTGACACCCACGCCCCCCAGCGCGGTGAAGTCGCGCATCAGCTCTTCGAGCCAACGGGGCCCGACCGGCTCGGCCGGGTCGTCGGCGTCGCGCAGCGCGAGCAGCAGCCGCTCGTCGAGCGCTTGCATCTCGCCCTCGGCCACCTCGTCGGCGAGCTCGAGAAAGCCCCACAGCGCCAACGCCCCCACGAGCAGCACCGACAGCAGCCGCCAGTGGCTTCGGAACCGCGCGGCGAATTCACGGATGGGGCTGAGCATGACGGGTCGCTGCCTAGGCTGGGGAGCAAGAAACACCGGCCCGCATGGGCCGGTGACCCTCCAATTGTAGCAACGCCCATCGGCAGGCGGCCCGGCCGGCCGCACGCACCCACGACGAGCAGACCTCAACGGAACCAACGCCCGCGGTGGGGATCAGTTGGCCCAGCCGGGAGCCCGACGAGCGGCTTCACTCGTCAGCTCGAAGTAGCTCGCCCGCTCGACGCCCATCACGCCCGCCACAAGGCTCGCCGGGAACTGCTCGCGCAGCTCGTTCAGCTCCCGTACGTTGCCGTTGTAAAACCGCCGCGAAGCGGCGATGCGGTCCTCGGTGTTCGACAACTCGCGTTGCAACGCCAGGAAGTGGGTGTCGGCCTTCAGCTCGGGATAGCCTTCGGCCACGGCCAAGAGCCGCCCGACGCCGATCTCGAGCGCCGACTCGTCGACCGCTTGCTCGGTCGCCGAGCCGTGGTTCCGCATCGCTTGGTTTCTCAACTCGGCCGTCTCGCGGAAGACCTGCTCCTCGTGCGAGGCGTAGCCTTTGACCGTCTCGACCAGGTTGGGGATCAGGTCGTAGCGGCGTTGCATCTCGACCCCGATGTCGGACCAGCTCTCCCGCAAGTGCTGCCTGAGCGTCACGAAGCGGTTGTAGTTGATCAGGAACCAAACAAACGGCGCCGCCAACACGGCGCCCAGCAGCAGGAGCAGGGGGATAGCGGCTTCCATCGGTCTCGTCGGGCGATAGAGGATAAGCGACGGGTTCAGGCGCGCAGCTCGCTCAACACGTGCTCGGGCCACAGCTGGCAAAAACGCTCGGCCCACGCGAGTGTCGCGCGGAACGCCTCGGGTTCCCAGAGGCCATTGCGGCGGGTGAGCAGGCAGTAGCGTCCCGACAGCGAGATGTCGGGCGGCGACCCGTCGAGCAAGAACTCCATCATCCTCGGGTGCATCAGGTCGTATGTGAAACGCTTGTCGCTGCCGGTCACGTGGAACCGGTCGCTGAACTCCGCCGACTCGAAGTCGATGTCGTCCATCCCGAACCAGCCCGCGAGTTTGTCGAACATCCCCTCGCCGCGGACCGCCATCTCCGGCGCCGGCGAGATTGGCAGCTCGAGCAAGAGGTAGCTGAAGCGGTGTGTGTGGGTCGTGGTTTTCTTCCCTTGCCGCGACGTGGTCTTGTACAGGAAGTCGCCCGTCCAGGCGTGGCATTCCTCCCCCATCGCCGCCGCGGTTCCTGCGAGCGTGTTGAAAATCCGCTGCGAGTGCCCCTGTGAGAATCGCCGGAAGGGCTCGTAGCGGTGCGGCAGCCGGCGATTCGCCGATGGCTCGAAGCTCCAGCCCAACTCTCCCGCCAGCCCCGCGAGCTTCTCGCTGCGCAGCTTCGCCTGCCGGCCGCCGAGCACGGCGACCGTCACGAAGAACACGGCAATGAGACAAAAGAAGGCGACGACAGCCACGCGAGGCCTTGGCTTGAGGGGTGCGACCGCTTGCTCACCGAGGCTCGGATTGTAGCAGCCCCGGGCGACGCCCCCCAACACGACAAAACCCGGCGCAGGGGCCTAGGGGCGGACAAGCCCTCGGCCCCCGCGCCGGGCGCGAGGGGGAGTTTCGATTAACACCAGCCAACCACCCGGCCGACGCGGCGTCTCAGGCACTGAGCAGCTCGGGCGACTCGTCGGCCGCGGCGAACGCCTCGGCGAGCTCCACCGCCAGCCGCTTGCGCGCCACGTGCAGCCGACGCTTGATCGTGCCGACCGGCGCCGAGAACGCGTCGCTCATCTCCAGGAGCGACTCGCCCCGCATGTAGAACGCCTCGAGCGTGCTGCGGTCCATCTCGCCGAGCCGGCCCATGCCGTCGCGCACCTGCTCGGCCCGCTCGACGGTCAGCGCCAAGTCGATCGGCGTCGAGGGCTCGACGCAAACCGCCTCGAGCGTCTGCGGCTCGGCCGACACGTGCCGGCGACGACGCACCTGACGGTTGATCGCCATCCGCACGGTGATCTGCCGCAGCCACCCGCCGAAGGCGGCCGGCTCCTTGAGCTGGTGCAGCCGCTCCATCGCCTTGATGAGCACCTCTTGGCTGAGCTCCTGCGCCTCGGCGTGGTCGCCCAGTCGCCGCATCGCGACGCTCTGCACCATCCCCTCGAAGCGTGTGACGAGCTCGCCGAAGGCGGCCCGGTCGCCCAGTTGGGCCTCGAGCACCAACTCTTCGGTGGTCATCTCGGTCAGCGGATCGGCCAACCGGTCGTCCAGCTGGAAAGTCGTTTCGGTCTCGAAAGCGGTAGCCATAGTTCTCTCTCGCCTGGGGCCCGCGGCGACTAGCGGCCGGCGGGCGGTGTGCTGGGAAGCTGGCGGCTCTCTAAACGGAGCGACCAGGGGCGTGGCGGGGTGGGCGACGGCGGAGGCGCGGATCCAACGGCTTGGGCCTGGGAGCGTGTGAGTCCTGAAGCGGAAACACGCGCAAAGGCCGGGGGCCGGGCGGGGCGCCGGGTCGTCTCGGGTGAGGTCGGGATGTCGGGGGCTTGTGAGGAGCCCGTCGATTCAGCCCGTCTCTAGGAGACGATCGAGCGACTTACCGAGTCGCGCGATGATCCGGAGCGGCGTACGCGTTTGACCGGTACGAGCGCCGCTACGGATACGTCATAGACGCTCCGTGCTGCACTGCGCCGACAACACGCCGCCGCGGGCGCCGGGCACGGCATTGCGCCGCGCCAACCGTCCGATAGCCAGCCGCCGCGCATCACGCCCACATGGGAACGCTCAAAGAGTGCGCGCAACGACGCCGAGACGCCGATCACCGTGCAACCGATCGCCGTAACAGCGGCGCCAATGCCGCGAATCGCGGCGACTTGGATCGAGTTGATTTGGTTGATGATCGTGCTCATTTCGGCCCTCGCTGCGCACTTGGCGCGGCTAAGAGAGAACTGCAAATGGAAACTCTTGACGGAACATCGGCACAGGCCGACGCCCCGGTGCGGCCCAAATGGGGCCAACACAAGCATTTCACGCTCACGGGGCGGGGTCAAGCAGAGAGATCTGCAATCGGGGCCCTCGCCACGCGGCGTCCCCCCTGAGACCGGCGCCGGCGCCGGTGGGTTCGCCCTCAGGATGGCTTTTTCCGAGAAAACCACTCGAACCCTCAAAAAGCAGCGTTTGCGTGGCCCAGGGAGCCCCGCTTCAGCCGCGATAGTCGTCGTGGCACGCCGCGCAAGACCGCTGGCACGCCTCCAGAGCGGTCGCGGCGGCCGCCCGGTCCTCGCCCTCGGCCGCCGTGGCGAGCGAACTGGCCGCTTCGCGGAGCTGTCGGGCGTAGGCGGCGTACGACTCGTCGTCGGCGTCCTCGAGCCCCTCGGCGAGCAGGGCCTCGGCTAGCACGGCCAGCAGCTGCGCCTCGTGGCGGGCGTCGGCGGCGCCGCGACGCCAGGAACGCCGGTCGACGAGCGTCTCCGGCAGCCGCTCGCCCGTGGCCAGCTCCATCCGCCGCATCAGCACGCCGCGGCCGGCGGGCGACCCGTTGCTGGTGACAGGCGGCTCGGGGCGAGCTCCGCGGACGAGCTCGGCGAGCGCGTCGCGTAGGGCTTCGGCTCGTTGGAAGGGGGCGCCGCTGTCGATCTCCGCCGCGGCGCCGGCGAACGAGACGCTCCAGCGCGGCGCCACAGCTTGCCAGCGGACCGGTTCGTCGTGCTCGGCGGCCACACGGAACATCAGCCCCAGCAGCGCCGCCGCGTCGCGCGTTTGTCGCCAACCGCCGGCGCGGAACGCCGGCTCGGAGCGCGTCGCCTCGGCGATCGCGGCGGCTTGGCGTTTGATCTCGGTCTCGACCACGTCGGCGGCGATCCAATCTCCCCACGCCCCAGCGGTCGCCGGCGCCGGGGCGATCGCCGTGGGCTGCTCCGCCGCCGGCGCCGAGTAGTCGGGCCGCTCGCCCTCGAGGGCCGCGAACGCGTCGTCGAAGAAGACGGCCCGCTCCTCCTCGCTGAACGTGGGCGGCGCCGCGCGCTCGGCGGCGCTTGCAGCCGACCCCCCCAGGCCCACCAGAATCACGACCGCCACGCCAAGAGGTTTCATGCCGTCAGCCATAGCGGTGGAAGGTTGAGTGAAGACGCCAGCCGTGGCGAGAAATCGTAGTGGCCAATATTCGTTGAGAATCGTTTGCCGAGAGTCGCTGCAAAAAAGTCGCCGCGTGGATTCGCGCCAGCCGTCGGCCGAAAAACGCAACCTAGCGTCTCGACACCATGCGATCTTCCATCAGAACGCAACCCGGCCACTGAAAACGACCCCCTGCGGCGCCCAATTATCTTGATAGCCGATCGAACGCGAAATTTCTGCAAAGCGTTTTGAGCCAAGCGCGCAGAAGTCATTTTTAGGCCAACGCCATTTTGTTCTAACGCCCCGCCGGGCAACGCCTTGCGGCAAGAATCGCCCGTCGAGGAATCGACGTAAGTCGCGCAAAACTATTCTTGGGCCAACTTTTGAGCCGGCGCGGCGTCTCACCGACTCTCATCATGCCGCGACGCGGTGCGAAACCCACGGGACGCCCGGCTGCGAAACCGCCTTGGCCTCATGTGCTGCGCACCCCGACAATCACTTGTGCATGCGGCGCGGTTCACTGAGCGATAGAGAATCAGAATCCTCCAAACGGATCGGCGCCTTCAAACGGATCGGGCCCCGTTGGCTCGGGACGCGGCGATTGGATGAGCTCTTCTTGTGAGTCTTCGACTAAGGCTTGCACCTTGGGAGGGCACGCCTTTTCTAGAAACAAGACGTCTTCGGGGGTGAGGGTCGACGAGACCAAGAAGAATTGCTCAGGCCTGATCGACGAAGCAATCCGAACGCATTCCTCCAGGTTCAATGATCCTTGCTTGAGTGTCAGGCACTCGAGGCGTTTGTTCGAGAAGCGGCAGTGGCTCAGTTCGCTCATGGAGAAAGATGTCTTGAACGACTCGAACCAATGGAGTTCGCCGCAGCGGCTGAGGAGTTCGATCGCCGTTTCTTGCGAGTCGAAGGTTCCCAGGTAGAGCTCTTTCACCGCGCTCAGGTCGTCTGGCAGGCGCCGGAGCATCTCCCGGTCGAGATGGACGCCTTCGAGCTCGAGGCTATAGATCGGCCCCGAACGCCTTCGGTAGTAGCGCTCCCTTCCGAGCCAGCGATCGATACGATGGCGTGTCACGTCCCAGAGCTCGTCGGTGTCACGACTCTCCCACAGCACCTCGTAGCGTTTGCCCTTAGCGAAATCGCTCAATTCTTCGTCCGTCGCGACAATGTGCAGTCGGACTTCTTTGAGCGCGGGCAGGTTGTCGAGCGGCTCTAGGTCTTCGACAAACAGGTTTTTGCTTCTCAATTCAAGTGATTCGAGCCGCCTCATTGAGGAAATCGCGCGCCAGTCGTCCTTGTCGATCGAGAGATGTTGCAGGCTGAGGCTGGTTAGTCGCGGAAGGCGCTTGGCGATCGGCTCAAGACCGGGAGCCTCGGCGCCCCATTCGCCCTGCAATCGATTCTGTACATTGGCGGCGAATCCGCCCTCAGGCTCGCCGCCCCAAGAAAGCTCTGTCAGCCTCGGCAATTCTCCGAGGGCGTCGAGTAGCTCCATGGAGGGTAGTTTGGCGGGGTAGGCCCCATTGCCGTGATAGCTTTCCAATCGCCGCATTTCGCTGATCGCGTCGTGGTCCGATTGGGTGAGATGGGGATCCGTTGTCGACAAACTTACGACGTGATTGCAAAAGGGCACCAAGAGCGGGTTGCCTAAGAGGCGAGATAGGATTTCAGGGCATTGGAGCTCATGCCGGCATGCCACTCGTGCGGGCCCAGTCGGCTGGCGAATCGTTTTGAGCGCGGCGTTCTCCCGAGCTTGGTCGTGCAGGTGCGTTGCGCGCCACCCCAGCGTGAGCGCCACCAGCGTCGTCAGCTCCAGTAGGTCGAGCAGCACAAAGCCCCGGCCGCGGCGACGGCGTCGCCAGCACTCGCACAACGCGACCACCGCCGCCACCAGCGCCGCGGCGATCAACAGATCGACGGCAAGAGCCGACAGGCTAAAGTAGTAGAGCTTCGTGTGGGAGAACCAGGCCGTAGGAATGCACCAGGAGACGGGAGGCCCGGGCGAATAGAATTCGTCTGGTAGTGAGAATTCCCTACGGAGATACTCGTGGGGCCAACCGTGTGACCACACGGTGACTTGGCGATAGCCTTCAAGCCATGGGGGCGGCCCGATGCCCGCGGACCTACCGTAGGCTTGGTACCTCCCGTATTCGTTTGAGAGTCTCGTATTGCCGGGGAGCACGACGAGCGTCATCGCGAGAGTGGACAACGCCAGGACGACCCAAGACAGCCGGCAGAGACGCAAAGGGCCCAGCGCTTTTCGCCGAACGATCGGGCTATCCTTCGAGCGGCCGGCGTGACGGGGGGGAGCGGAAGCCATTGAGCCGAGATGCTGTGAGAACGGCGGGGAGTGTCTGCGACAACCTCGGTTCGGTTGCTGACGGTCAACTATTCCGCCGGCGCCCCGCGCCGCAGCCGCTGGCCGCTGGTGCGGAGGAACAACAGCAGCGCTGCGAGCGAGCCGTAAGCTAGCACCATCCAGCAGGGCCAATACTCGTGCATGTCGTGCAGGAGGTTGTCGATGCTCCGCCAAGCGGGGTACCAGTTGGTTGTCCTGGCGCGTCCCCATATCTCTGCCGACCAATTGATCAACGGGGCGGAGATCGCCGCGAAGAACACGGCGGCAACCAGCAGCCGCAGCCACAAGCGGGCCCCACCCAGCACGACCCAGATCACGACCAAGCAGCCGAGCGTCATCAGCGTGCTGATCGTCAGGACGTATAAGAGCTCACTGCCGAAGACTCCGAAACTCCCCAAGGACCGCACCATCATTTCGCTGTTCACACGCAGCAGCGCGAACAGGGGGGCGAGCGCGGAGGACCAGAGGAGCATGTGAACCACGCCAAACTGCGAGGCGCGTCGCACGCCGACCACTTCAGTGCGATCGCGGCTCGCAGCGACGTCGGCGAGCCGCCAGCCGCGCCAGCGGAGCGCGACGCACGCCACGCCGAGCCCGAGCAGGCTGACAGTGAGCAGGAGCGGCCAAGCGTCGTAGCTCCACCCTGTGTCGGGGTGGAAGGCCACCGGCAAGATCGCCGCGATCGACAGGCAGGCGATCGGCAGCCGCCAGACCCAACGGATCTCGCTGAGGATCGACCAGAAGACAAGCATCCCCGCCTGGGCAAGCACGATGGCCGCGGTCGACGCGGAGTCGAAAGAGGTCGAGACGTATCGGACGTAAACGCCCAAGTCGACGAGGGCCACCGCCCAAACAAACACCACGACCCGCAGCACAGGCCGCGCGACGCCCCGCCCTACGGCCCAGGCCAGAAAGGCGATCTTCAACGCGACCAGCAGCGCGAAGCTGAGTGCGTCGACGCGCAGGGCGTCGCTCCACACGTTGTAGTCGTTGGTCAGCAGGTCGGCCGCCACCACGGCCGACGGGGCGGCGACCGCGATCAGCAACGAGCGCCGATCGACGCCAACGGTGGTTGAGTTCGATGCGGGATTCGGCATAGGCTAGAATATAGCGGCAGAGAGAGGCGTGGGCACATTGCGATCGTGTGGCGTGCGTGGGGTGGAAAGACCCCGCCGCGACATCGGTCCGCTTAAGCTTTTCTCCGACGCGCGATCTTCTCATGCTTGAACTGCTGTGGAACGCCCCGCTCAGCGAGGCGAGCATGGACCGTTGCCTCTCGGCCATCGAGCTGCCCACCGGGGCCCGGGTGCTCGATGTCGGTTGCGGTTGCGGCGAAGTGTTGATCCGGCTGCACGAGCGGCACGGGCTCACGGGCATGGGCGTCGACACCTCGGCCGCTTGTCTCGAAGAGGCGCGGCGGCGGGCCGTGTCGCGCATCTTGTACGGCGCGCTCGAGTTTGTGCTCGCCGACGTGACGGTGCTCGACCTGGAGCGCGAGGCGTATGGCCTCGCCCTCTGCCTGGGCGCCAGTCACGCCTTCGGCCACGGCCCCCACGCCTTCGGCGGGGCGCTCGAGCGGCTCGCCGAGCTGGTCGAGCCGGGCGGGCTGATCTTGATCGCCGACAAGTACCTCAAGCAACCCGCGCCGCCGGAGTACCGCCGGCTGCTCGGCCCCGCGCCGCCCGACGATCAAACACACGCCGCGAACGTGATGACAGGCGCCGAGCTGGGGCTCACAGCCCTGGGCGCCTGGACGAGTTGCGACCAGGAGTGGGACGACTACGAGTGGGCCCGCCAGCGGGTGGTCGAGGGCCGCGCGGCGCGGCGTCGTAAGCATGCGGGCGTCAACGGATTCGAGGGAGCGGCCGACGACGCGACGGCCGACACCGAGTCGGTCGCCCGCGCGCTCGCCAAGCGGCGTGCGTGGATGGCCGCCTACCTGCGGCATGGCCGCCACACGTTGGGCTACGGCGTGTACCTGTTTAAGAAAGGTGACAACCCGCCTCCGGGCGCCGACAATTAACGCTTGCGTGGCGCCCGAGCGACCAAGCGTGCGGCGGAGCGAGCCGGCACAGAAGGGGGTCTTTGCGGGCTGGGACGCATAAACGGTTCGACCCGAACCTGCGGGCCGGTGGAGCTTTTCGCGGGGCGGGCGGGTGCTCTTAAAAGAGGGGGCTTCCGCCGGTTTAGCGCAGTAGAGTTCAGGGCCTATTGATTTGACCTCGTTGGCCCCAGAGCGGTATGCTTAACGCGCCCCCGGAGGGCAAACCAACTGGGCCGAGCGATGGCCCCGCTAGCATGCGGAACCTTTCCCGCAAGCGGACAACGACGCTCGGCGTCATCGCGTAGACATTTTCTTTCCGCTCGGCTCAACACCCAAGTTCAGGCAGGACCCGCCATGCGCCTCTCGCTCGGTCAGCAAATGCAGCTGGCGCAAAAGCAGGTGCTCGCGCCGCGGATGATCCAGTCGATGGAGATCCTCCAGCTGCCGATCTTGGCGCTGCAGGAACGCATCGAACAGGAGATGCAAGACAACCCGTGCCTCGACCTGGTGGAGCCCGGCTCCGAGTCGGACGGCGACGGGGCGGACGGCGATTCGAACGACCGCGAGTCGGCCGACTCGGGCGACGACAGCGAGCGCGAGCTGGTGGTGGACGAGAGCCACAGCGAGGACGACTTCGAGCGCCTCGTGAACATGGCCGAGAACCTGCCGGACGACTACGAGGAGCGTAGCCGCCCCTCGCGTGGTCAGATGGAGGCCGAGGCCGACCGCGCCCACGACCAACTGGCCAACATGGTCGCGCGTGCGGAGAGCCTGTCCGATTATCTGCACCACCAGATCAGCTGGTTCGACCTGGAGGAAGAGCTCCGCAAGATGGTCGACCGGATCATCTTCAGCCTCGACACGAACGGCTACCTCAAGACGCCGCTCGAGGAATTGCTCCCCCCCTTGGCGCCGGAGCTCAACGGCTCGGCCGAGGAGGCGCGAGCCGCTCAGCTCGAGCTGGCCGAGCGCGCTCTGGTGGTGGTGCAGCACCTCGACCCGCGCGGTGTGGGCGCCCGCAGCCTGCGCGAGTGTTTGCTGCTGCAGCTGCAGCCCGGCATGCCGCTCGAGGAGGAGGTCCGTACGCTGATCACCGACCACCTGGCCGATCTGGAGGGAAACCGCCTGCCGCTGATCGCCAAGAAGACCGGCTACTCGATCGACACGATCAACGTGGCGCTCGAGGAGCTGCGGCATTTGAAGCCGAAGCCGGGCGCCGACTTCATCGACGCCGTCGTGCCGAGCGTCACGCCGGACGTGTTCGTCGAGAAGAACGACGACGGCAAGTACGAGGTGCGGCTCGAGGACGGCACGCTGCCGCCGCTCTACGTGAGCCCGTACTACCGCAAGATGCTGCAACGCGCCTCGGGCGCCGACACCGAGACCCGCGAGTACATCAAGCGCAAGGTCAACTCGGCCCAGTGGCTGATCGAGTCGATCGAGCAGCGTCGCAGCACGCTGACCCGCGTTTCGCAGGCGATCGTCGACCACCAGACGCGGTTCCTGGACGACGGCCCCGACGCGATCGAGCCGCTGAAGATGCAGCAGATCGCCGACAAGGTGCACGTGCACGTCACGACCGTGAGCCGGGCGGTCGACGACAAGTGGATCCAGACGCCGCGAGGCATTTTCCCACTGAAGCGGTTCTTTGTCGGCGGCACGACGAGCGCCGACGGCGAGGAGGTGGCTTGGGACCGGGTGCGGATCAAGCTGCAAGAGATCGTCGACGCCGAGGACAAGTCGGCGCCGCTCTCGGACGACGCCTTGGTGAAGGCCCTGGCCGAAGAGGGGATCACCGTGGCCCGTCGCACCGTGACCAAGTACCGCAAAGCGATGGACATCCCCAGCAGCCGCCAGCGGCGCGACTGGACCGAGAAAGAAGCCCCGGCCGGCTGAGCGCGGCGTGATCGGGTCGCCATTGCGCCCCGGCCGCCGATGGCCTCGGGCCGCACGCGGCAAGACGCCCGCCAGAAATCCGCAAGATTCGGCGCTTTATTGCGGTTCTAAGGGTCGCGGGAGCGTGATAAAATCTGGGACGAAGGCGGAGCAAGCACGCCGTTTCGACCCCCGGGTCGCCACGGATTTTGCGAGCGCCGAGGGGCGCCACCTGTTTTTTAGGGCGTCCCTTCGTTTTAATTTCTTAGTGAAACGGTTCTCCTTGTGAGGGGAGCCCAGCCCCCGGAAGCGTCAACCGGCAACAGGCTTTAGCACATCAGCCCAACTGTCCGACCCCGCAGCCAACCGCTCCGGGCGCCACATTTCTAGCGGACGGTTCTCGAAAGTTCCCACTGTGGACTTCCAACTCAGCTTGCAGAGCGAAAAGGCTCGCTCCGCCCACCCCGATCAGCCGCTCGCGATTGACCCGGGCGCTTCCCTCGGCGAGGCCATCTCGCTCTTGCGGGCGCAGAAGTCGAGCGCAGTGATGGTGTGCGAGGGCGATCAGCTTGTCGGCATCTTCACCGAACGCGACGCCCTGAGGCTGATGGCCGGCAAGGCCGACTTCTCGGCGCCGGTCAGCTCGGCGATGTCGCCCGAACCGGTGACGGTCGACGAGAACGCCACGCTTGCCGAGGCGATCCAACTGATGACCGACGGCGGCTACCGTCACCTGCCGCTGATGTCGGGCGACGGCAAAGCGGGTTCGACGCCGATCGGCTCGGTCGACGTGCGGGGGATCGTCCACTACTTGGTGGAGCACTTCCCCAACACGATCTACAACCTGCCTCCCAGCGGGGCCGAGTCGAGCGCCGAACGGGAAGGCGCGTAGTCCTCCCGGCGACGACGATTTTTATGAGACACCCGTTTTAGAGACACCGGGTCATTCCGACCCCCGGCCAATTCCTCACCTAAGGCTTCAAGCAAACCAAGATGGCTACTGTAGCGGAGAAGGGCGTCGAGCAACTCGACGCGGCGACTGTGCGTTTCTGTGGAGACTCGGGCGACGGCATGCAGCTGGCCGGCACGCAGTTCACGCAGACCTCGGCCCTGGCCGGCAACGACGTCGCCACGTTCCCCGACTTCCCGGCCGAGATCCGCGCACCGCGCGGAACCAAGGCGGGTGTTTCGGGATTCCAGATCCATTTCTCCAGCCACGAGATCTTCACCCCGGGCGACGCGGTCGACGCCCTGGTGGCGATGAACCCGGCCGCGCTGGCGACGAACCTCGTTGACCTGCGCCCGGGCGGCATCCTGGTCTGCAACTCGAGCGCGTTCGACAAGAAGGGCCTCGAGCAAGCGGGCTACGAGACCAACCCGCTCGAAGACGGCAGCCTCGAGGGTCAGTACAAGCTGCACAGCGTCGACATGACCAAGGTCACCCGCGATGCGGTCGAGGGCCTCGGCCTGAGCGTCAAGGAAGCCGACCGCTGCCGCAACTTCTTCGCCATGGGCCTGGTGTTCTGGCTCTACGACCGGTCGCTCGACCCGACGCTGCGATTCATCGAAGACAAGTTCGCCAAGCGGCCCGATGTGGTGCAGGCCAACACGGCGGCGCTGAAGGCGGGTTTCAACTACGGCGAGACCGTCGAGGCGATCCACACCCAGTACCACGTGCCCAAGGCCAAGCTCGAGCCGGGCACCTACCGCAACATCATGGGCAACACCGCCCTGGCTTGGGGCCTGATGGCGGCGGCCAAGGCTTCGGAGAAGCGGCTGTACCTGGGCGCCTACCCGATCACGCCGGCCAGCGACATCTTGCACGAGCTCTGCAAGCACAAGAACTACGACGTGATGACGTTCCAGGCCGAGGACGAGATCGCGGCGATGACCGCCACGATCGGCGCCGCGTTCGCCGGCGCGATGGCCGTCACGGCCAGCAGCGGTCCTGGCATCGCGCTGAAGGGCGAGGGCATGGGCCTGGCCGTGATCATGGAGCTGCCGATGATCGTCATCAACGTGCAGCGCGGCGGCCCCTCGACCGGCCTGCCGACCAAGACCGAGCAGTCCGACCTGCTGCAGGCCGTGTTCGGCCGCAACGGCGAGTGCCCGATGCCCATCATCGCGGCGAGCAGCCCGGGCGACTGCTTCGACACGGCCCAGGAGGCGTGGCGTTTGGCCGTCAAGCACATGACGCCGGTCTTCCTGCTGACCGACGGCTACATCGCCAACGGCTCGGAGCCTTGGCAGGTTCCCAAGTTCAGCGACCTGCCGAAGATCCCGATCACTCACCCCGGCCCGCTGAACGAGGGCGAGGAGTTCAACGCCTACCAGCGCGACGAGTGGCTCGCCCGCCCGTGGGCGCTGCCCGGCACGCCGACGCTGGAGCACCGCCTGGGCGGCCTCGAGAAGCAGGACGTCACGGGCAACGTGAGCTACGACCCGACGAACCACCAGCACATGATCGACACGCGGGCCCAGAAGGTCGCGATGATCGCCGAGGACATCCCCGAGCAGGCCGTCGACGGCGCGACCGAGGGCGACCTGCTCGTCCTCAGCTGGGGCGGCCCCTACGGCGCCTGCGCCACGGCGGTCCACACCGCTCAGAAGGCGGGCAAGTCGGTCTCGCACGCCCACCTCAGGTACATCAACCCGTTCCCGAAAAACCTGGGCGACCTGCTCGGGTCGTTCAAGCGGGTGCTGATCCCCGAGCTGAACTGCGGCCAGCTGAGCGTGCTGATCCGCGACCGCTACATGATCGACACCGTGGGCCTCAACAAGGTGCAGGGCAAGCCGTTCACCGTCGGTGAGATCGTCGAAAAGATCAACGAGCTGGTCGCCTGACAGCGGCCAGAAGTGCGGGTTGCTGAACTCGGGATGCGGATCCCGTGCTTACAAGCCGCCCGAAGACGTATCATTTTCATCGCAAAGTAATCCGCATTCCGAATTCCGCACTGCGCACTCTCAATCATGTCTGTCGAAACACCGCTCCCCGTTCTCAAGCCCGCCGACTTCGCCAGCGACCAAGAGGTCCGCTGGTGCCCCGGTTGTGGCGACTACTCGATCCTCGCGCAGATGAAGAAGGTCATGCCGACCCTCGGCGTGCCGCGTGAGAAGGTGGTGTTCATCTCGGGCATCGGCTGCAGCAGCCGGTTCCCGTACTACATGAACACGTACGGCATGCACACGATCCACGGCCGTGCGCCGGCGGTCGCGACGGGCCTGAAGACCAGCCGCCCCGACCTGCAGGTGTGGGTCATCACGGGCGACGGCGACGGGCTGTCGATCGGCGGCAACCACCTGATGCACTGCATCCGGCGGAACATGGACCTGAACATCGTGCTGTTCAACAACCGCATCTACGGCCTGACGAAGGGTCAGTACTCGCCCACCTCGCCGCTCGGCAAGCGGACGAAGAGCACGCCGATGGGGGCGATCGACAACCCGCTGCACCCGCTGTCGATCGCCATCGGCTGCGAGGCGACCTTTGTCGCCCGCAGCATCGACACGAACGTCAAGCACCTGGAGCAAACCCTCAAGCGTGCGGCCGGCCACAAGGGCACGGCCTTTGTTGAGGTCTACCAGAACTGCAACGTCTTTAACGACGGCGCCTGGAGCTACGCCAAGGACCGCGACACCAAGGCCGAAACCACGCTCGAGCTCGAGCACGGCAAGCCGCTGATCTTCGGCAAGGACCGCGACAAGGGCGTGCGGCTCAACGGCCTGGAGCCCGAGGTCGTGGAGCTCGGCAAGGGCATCACCGAAGACGACCTGCTGTTCCACGACGAGAAGTCGGCCGAGCCGAGCCTCGCCTACTTGCTCAGCCGCATGCGTCACGAGGACGGCTTCCCCGAGCCGATCGGCGTGTTCCGCAGCGTCGACAAGCCGCGTTACGACGAGCTGATCAACGACCAGATCACGCAGGCCACGAGCGAGCGCGGACCGGGCGACCTCGACAAACTATTCAACGCCGGCGAGACCTGGACCGTAGAGTAAATGAGTGTTCTCCCTCCCCCCGTCGGCGGAGGGCTTAAGATAGTTCCCTCTCCCCCTAAGGAGAGGGAGGCCGTGTCCCCAACCCGCTTGCCGCCATGCTAGTTTGTCCGAACTGCGGAGCCGACGACCTCATCGAGGGCGACGACCAGTGCGACGTCTGCCAACAACCGCTCACGGACTTGTTCATTCGCGTGCCGGAGTGTTCGGTCGAGGCGTCGCTGCTGCGTGACCAGGTGGGCGAGTTGCCGGTCCACCCGCCCGTTTACGTGGAGCCCAGCACGACGGTCGGCGACGCCCTGCGGCTGATGGTCGACAACGGCATCGGCTGCGTGCTGGTGGTGGCGCCCGACGGACGCGGCGGCGAGCGGCTCGCCGGCATCTTCAGCGAACGCGACGCCGTGGTGCGTTTCGGGGCCGAGGCCGCCGCGGCCCACGACAAGCCGATCAGCCGCTACATGACCGCCAACCCGGCGGTCGTATCGGCCTCGGACAAGATCGCCTTCGCGATCCAAAAGATGGACGTCGGCGGCTACCGCCACCTGCCGGTGATGGAAGACGCCAAGCCGGTCAGCCTGATCTCGATCCGAGACATCTTGCGCTACCTCACAGAGCGTGCGGCCGCTGCGACCGGCTGAACCGGCCCCCCCGCACGAGGGAACTCTCCCCAGATTGACTAGATCGCCCGGACGAAAATGCTTGCCCGGTCCGTGGGCCGTGACTAGTCTTGAGGTATAAGCCGTGCGGGCGTCCGCCCCGTGGCCCCTCCTGCACCCCGCGCACAACCGCCGCTAATGCCAAGCTTCGCCCGCGTTTAAGCCCCATTTTGTGTGGGGTTTCCCGATTTCGATCGGGGCGCTGCCGGCATTGGATTCGAGCCGAGGCGGTCGAGGGTTGAGCGTCGCTTTTCTTGCGACGCGAGTTTACTCCCCCCACCGAAATGTTCGTTCGAGCGTTCCGTCGCGCTCGGCGAATCCCCCCTCTGGGCGTTTCTCTCCGTCGGTCGCCGCGCGTCTCTCCCCGCGAGCGAAGCCGCAGCTGCATCTCGTCGCTCTTCGCGCCGTCTACCCGGCGCTCCCGCGTCTTCCAAAGTCCCCTCTGGTTACCCCTTAGACCCGCCATGTTCCACGCCTTCCCACTTCGATCGTCGCTCGTCGCCCTCGCGCTCACGGCGTGCCTCGGCGCGTCCGCCAGGGCGAACACCACGGTCCGTTTCGAAACGACCATGGGCGACTTCGAGATCGGGCTGTTCGACACCGAGACGCCGATCACGGTCGACAACTTCCTCAACTACGTGGAGGACGGCGACTGGGTCGACTCGATCTTCCACCGCTCGGCCGAAGACTTTGTCGTGCAGGGGGGCGGGTTCTACGACGACCTTACTAGCGTTCCGACCGACGCCTCGATCCAGAACGAGTTCAGCGCCGCGCGCTCGAATCTCCGCGGCACGGTGGCGATGGCCAAGTTGGGAAGCAGTCCCGATTCGGCGACCTCGCAGTGGTTCGTGAATCTCGGCGACAACTCGGCCAATCTCGACTTCCAGAACGGCGGCTTCACGGTGTTCGGCGTGATCCTCGGCGACGGCATGGACCTGTTCGATTCGATCAACGAACTCCCACGTATCGACGCCACGAGCGAAGGGAGCGCCTTCGGCGAGCTGCCCGTGCTCAACGCTCTGGACGGGACCGACCCGGACAACCTGGTGGTGGTGACCAACGTCTCGGTGGTCACGGGCCCGACCATCGTTGAGTCTGTCTCGCCGCCGCCGCCCGCCTCGGGGGGCTCGACCCCAACCGTCCCCGAGCCCGCGACGGGGCTCTTGGCCCTCACGGCTGCGGCCTTCGCCGCCGCCCGCCACCGGCGCGGCTGACAACCGCCCTACGCAAGTAAACGCTCGATCCGCTCAGCCTTCCCACACCGCACCAAGACACACCACCATGATCCACCGCACACTCCCCCAGACCCTTCTGGTGCTCGCCGTCGCGCTAACGACCTCGGCGGCGGACGCTACGGTCGTGAAGTTCCTCACGCCGCTCGGCCGTTTTGACGTCGAGCTGTACGACGACGAGGCTCCGCTCACCGTGGCGAATTTCCTTGAATACGTTGAGGACGGCGACTTCATCGACTCGATCATCCACCGCTCGGCGAAAACCGCCGACTCGGGCGTGAACGTGATCCAAGGCGGCGGGTTCTACGACGACTTTACTAGCGTTCCCACCAACGCGCCGGTCGTGAACGAGTTCGCCTCCGACCGTTCGAACGTCCGCGGCACGATCGCGATGGCTCGTTTGGGCGGACAGCCCGACAGCGCCACTTCGCAGTGGTTCGTCAACACCACCGACAACCTCGCGCTCGATGGGATCGACGGTGGTTTCACCGTGTTCGGGATCGTCCTGGACAACGGAATGGACGTGGTCGACGCGATCGCCGATCTCGGCAGGGTGAACGCCGGCGGCGCCTTTGGCGCCCTGCCCGTGCTCGACGTCATGGATGGCACGGCCTCGGACAACCTCGTGACGGTTGACGTTTACGTGGTCCCCGAGCCGAGTGTGCTCGTGCTGTCGGGGCTGGCGCTGGTGGGCGTGGTCGCACGCCGCCGAGTGGCCTAGCCCGAACCCCGGCGGTAAGCGACGATCTGTCGCGGCCCAACGGCCTTGCGACGAACGAAAGCTCGAGGGAGAATAGCGGCGTTGTTTGCCGTTCGCTCCCCCGTTCTCGGCGGTCATGCTCACCGCTTTTCGACTTCTGATCGCCCGCCACCGCATCGCGCGACGGGCCGCCGCCGCGCTGATGGCGGCCGCGTACGTTGTGGCGGCCACGGGCGTGTCGCTCTCTCTGCCGCAATCGCCGCCGTTCGGGCCCGCGAAATCGGCCGAACGCTTCCCCTGCGAATCGTGCGCCTGCGGCTGTGCGACGGCCGAGGCGTGCTGGACCCGCTGCTGCTGCCACACCCCGGCCGAGCGGCTCGCCTGGGCCGAGCGTGAGGGGGTCACGCCCCCCGCCAGGATCCTCGCCCAGCTCACGCGGTCGGTCGCCGAGTCGCTCGCCGCGACCAAGCCTAAGCCCGCCTGCTGTGCGAAGTCTTGCTGCTCACGCAAAACGGAGGCCGCCGCTCTCCCCGCGACCAAACGCTACAGCGCGTTCAGCGCCCTGGCGTGCCAGGGCCTCAGCCAGCACTGGCTGGCCGTGGCGCCGGCGCCGCCGCCCGCGGCGGTGGAATTGCCGGTCGCTCCCGACACGCAACGCGTGTCGCTCTTTTCTCCCGCGGCCGAGGGGGCGCCCGCCAGCGCGCCGCCCGTGCCGCCGCCGCGTGGACGCATCTCCCACGCCTGATCCCTACCGAGCGTTCTGACACGCGCACGGGCGGGGTCCATTCTCTCGAACGATTGCGCTTTTGCCGCGCCCACGCTTTGCTGCGCGGGCGACGTCGCGCGATCGCATTCTTAACTCACAAGGTTTTAGTCCCCATGATGCGCACCGCATTGTTGTCGGTCGCCGCTGCGCTCAGCGCAGCCGCGGCCCACGCCCACGGCCCCCAGATCCAGATCACGAACGACGGCTCAACAATCGTCACCCGCGAGGTCCTCAACAACCACTACTCGCCGCTGACCGACCCGAAGTCGGCCTACGTGATGCCGCTCTTGCAGCGGCCGTTCCAAACGCCCGCAGACGCCACTTGGTACACCCGCGCCGAGGCGTCGGAATCGGTGCCCGGCGTGCCCGATTTTTACTCCGGTCCCGGCATCGCGTTCGGCGTCGGTCTCACGTTCGAGGTCGGCAGCCAAACGACACTGGCGTTCGACGGCGCGCTCCAGTTGTGGGACGGGTCGGCGTTCTCGCTGGCCGACGAGAATTGGCTCGAGGCCTTCCGGGGCGACCCGGCGACGCCGAGCGTGACCGCCAAGTCGGGCACTACCGAGTCGATCGCCTTCTCGCCCATTCCGTCGCTCGGCTCTGGGCATGGCGCGTACAACGAGCAGTCGCACGCCACGGTCCGCTACCGGCTCGGATCGACGACGCCGCTCGCCGAACCGGCCGACGGTGTTTACCTCGCCACGCTCACGGTCACCAACGCCGCGGCCGGCGGAGCGACGGTCTCTTCCGAGCCGTTCCGCTTTGTGATGAGCAAGAACGCCCCCGTCAGCGAGCTGCGCGCCGCCGTCTGGTCGCTCGGCCTGGCGCCCGGCGCCGTGCAGTGGGTCGCCGTACCGGAGCCGGCGAGCGGCGCCTTGGCCGCCGCTGCGCTGCTCGCGTTGGGCGGTCTGCGTAGGCGAAAGGCGTAGCCATGCGACCCCGGGGTTTCACCCTCGTCGAGCTGCTGGTGGTCGTGGCGATCATCGGCCTGCTGGTCGCGCTATTGTTGCCGGCGGTGCAGAGCGCGCGGGCTTCCGCGCGCTCCGCCGCCTGCCGGAACAATCTGCGTCAGATCGGCCTAGCGGTGCTGCGCCATTGCGACACCCACCGCGGCGAATTCCCCGCGTGGGAGCACGCCGGCGAGGGGCGGTCGTGGGTCCACACGCTGGCGCCGTTCCTTGAGGGCGTCGACGAGGTGCGGGTATGTCCCGACGAGCCGCAGCGCTACGAGCGGCTGCGGGCGGGGCTCACCGGCTACGTGGTCAGCGACTACCTGGCCGCCGAACACGTGCCAGGGGCCGTTCGCAACCTCAACAAGCTGCAAGCCACGAGCAAGACGCACGCGGTGTTCGAGGGCTCCGATCGCCGGTTGGTCGACACCGAGCGACTCGACGACCAGCCGCTGCTCGACCACGCCCACGCCTCGACCTGGTTCAGCGACCTGAACGTTCTGCTGGGACTGGTGGAGGAGAAGGTGCGCGACGACATCCAACTCGACCGACACTTCCGGGCGGCGAACTACCTGTTTGTCGACGGCCACGTGACGACCATCCCCGCCGCGACAGTCGAGGGCTGGATCGAAGAGCAACGCGACTTTGCCCGGCCCCAGTAGCACGACTTCCGGGGCAGGATCTTAGCTGACTGCGCTCACCGTGCTGACTGAGCTGCTAAAGGTTTGCTGTGGGAGGCGTCTCCGACGCCGATAACGGCGTCAAAGCCAATGCGGCTAGCAGCGCGTAATCGGCGTCGTAGACGCCTCCCACAGTTGAAACAAACTTTACTCAACACCGATCGTTCCCATGCGTAACACCTTGCTGCTGCTCGCGACCTCCGCTTCGCTCCTGTCGGCCGGAGCGATGGAAGCTCTTGGGCACGGCCGCGAGCTGCGCGTCACGCGGCAGGACAACCGACTGGTCGTGAGCCACCCGCCGGGGGACCACCCGTTCTCGCCGCTCGTGTTCGGCCAAGACGACTTTAACGGCGAACCCGAGGCGATCGGCGCGCTGCCGGTGATCGGCCCCGCCGTGCTGTGGGGCGTGCCGGGACTGTCGATCACGGGCCTCGACAACGCGAGCTCGTTCTCGGTCGAGGCGATCGGCCACGCCGACCCGTTCGCCGAACCGCCGGTGGGCGACGCGCCCGAGCGGTACGTCTGGCGGTGGGACGCCGAGAGCGAGGCGGTCACGCTTTCCGACAACGGCTTCAGCTTCGTGGGGGTCGCCGGCGGCACGCTCACGACACAGTCGTTCGGCGCTGTTTCTTCTTCGGCCCCCGGGCCATTTGAGATCGCCGACTCGCTCGTCGGCCAGCAAGGCTACCACAACCACGACCTCGTGCGGTTCGCGCTGGAGGGTGGGGCGGCTGCCCCCACGGGCGTGTACGGCGTCTTCATGCGGTTCGACACGGACTTCGACGCGGCGAGCGCACCGGTGCTGGTCACTTTCAATCACGGCGTGGCGTACGACCTCGTGGCGCCAGCCTCCGAGGCGATCTACGCCGCCGCCCGCCCGGGCGACTACAACCGCGACGGAGTCGTCGACCCGCTCGACCACACGCTATGGATTGAGCAGTTTGGCGACTCGGTCGCGCAGGCCGGCCTCGGCGCCGACGGCAACCGCGACGGCCGCGTCGACGGCGCCGATTTCACGGTGTGGCGGGACCACTTCGCCCCGGCGACCCCGGGAGTGACGGCGCCCGAGCCGGGCGCGGCGCTGACGATGGCGGCGCCTCTTGCGGCGTGGGCCTTGCGTCGGCGCAACAGGACATTGAGTTGGGGGCAAAAGAAAACCCGCCCGGGGCTGAGCCCCGGGCGGGTTGATTCGCTTGCCTTACAGGACGCTGGCGATCAGCACTCCTCCAGCTCGCCCTCGGCCTCAATGTCTTCGACCACCTCACCCCAGCGGGCGAAGCTGATGTCGTCGTCGCCATCGAAGTAGAGGTCCTTGCCGCGTCCGCCGACGAGCCAGTCGGTCGACTCGTCGTCGAACACCGTGGCGTCTTCGCCGTTGGCGATCAGGAACACCTCGTCGTTGAGACGGGCGTCCCAGGCGGCGCCGACTCCGAGGCCCAGCAGGTTGTCGACCCGGTCGTTGTAGCTGCGGCTCGAGGTCCACTCGGACATGATCGAGTCGAGCGCCGCCGAGTCGTTGTCGAACGCCGTGGTTCCGGAGATGAGGATGTCCTCGCCGCTCTCGCCGAAGATCACGTCGCCGTCGTTGCCGCCGATCAACAGGTCGCGGCCGTGGCCGCCGCCCATCGTGTCGTAGCCATCCCCGCCGAGCAGGATGTCGTCGCCCGAACCGCCGATCAGCAGGTCGTCGCCCGAGCCGCCGTCGATCTTGGCGTCGATCGACAGCCGCGACGAGACGTAGCCGATGTCGTCGCCGCCGCCGAGGTACATCTCGATGCTGTCGACGTCGGCGATGTCGAAGTACTCATACTCGTAGCCCACGCCCGCAAAGTGGGCAAACACCTTCACGGTGTCGCTGTAGCACCAGTGCTGGTAGACCTTGGCGAAGTCGTTGCCGCCGGTGCCGATGATCTGCAGCGCGCCGTCGCGGAGCGCGATGCCGGTGATCGCGTTGTTGGCCACAGCCGAGTCCTCGCCGCCGTCGTCGTCGACCAGCGTGACGTTCACGTCGTAGAAGCCCGCCTCGGCGTAGACGTGGTCGAGGGAGAACACGCCGCCGGAGACCGCCACGGTCTCGGGCGCTGTGCCGTCGCCCCAGTCGACGGTGATCTCGTGCGTGTCGAGCACGCCCGGGTCGGAGTAAGTGCCGCTGAGCGTGACGGTCTCGCCGGCGGCGGCGCCGCCGATCTCGCTCGCCGAGCTACCGACCGTGACCAGCACGGGGTCGGCGTTGAGGATCACGGCCGTCACGGTGTCGAAGACGTCGTAGGTGTCGTCCTCGTCGGTGGCCGAGGCGCTGATCTCGTACTCGCCGTCGTCGGCGTAGGCGTGGCTCACGCTCGACGGGTCGCCGAGCACGGTCTCGATGACGCCGTCGCCCCAGTCGATGACCCACTCGCTGATCGTGTCGTCGCCCGGGTCCTCGGAGCTGAGCTCCAGCACGAAGGGCGAGCCCTCGAGCGCCTCTTCCTCGAGGGCGGCGATCTCGAGCTCGGGCTCAACGTTCTCGACAACGGTCTCGAACGTGAAGTCGGTGAAGATCTTGCCAGCGTCGATCAGCGTCTGCTCGTCGTAGTCGCCGTCCTCGTCGGAGAAGAGGACCTCGATCAGGTACTCGTTCTCGCCGTCGGCGTAGTCGTGCGTGGCGAGGTAGGCCCGGGTGTTCAGGCCGGTGTCTTGGTTCACGGGAACCGGGTTGTAGATGGTCTCGACCTGGCCGTCGCCCCAGTCGATGGTCCACTCGGTCACGGCGTCGAAGTCGCCCGAGTCTCGGTTGACCATGATCAGCTCGAACGTCTCGCCCTCGGCGACGTCGCCGCCGATGAGGCGGATGTCCGGCACGTCGTTCGTCACGGTGATCTCGAGCAACTCGGTCGAGAAGGCGCCCGAGCTGTCGGTGATGGTGAACGAGGCGTTGTAAACGCCGTCGTCGGCGAACTCGTGGAGCAGGTTGAACGAGCCGGTCGTGTCGGCCCCGCCGGACGTGCCGTAGTTCACGCTGATGTCGCCGCCGGCCTGGGTGCCGTTGTCGACCACGCCGTCGCCCCAGTCGACCGAGTAGCTGTAGTCTTCGGCCCCCTCAAAGGTGTCGGAGAACTCGTAGACCGAGAAGAACGAGGCCCCCTCCTGCGCTTCGCTCGGCGTGGAGATGAACGAGAACACGGGGTCGGCGCTCAGCACGACCCGGTTCTCGAGTTGCTCGAGTGAGCGGCGTTGCGAGCGAGCCGCGGCGCGGCGACGCGAAGGGGCGGGGGACCGTTTAGTGGAAAACAACCGGCGCATAGGACTGGTCTCCAGGAACGCGAGGTGGTGAACAAGGCTCGCGGTTCGAGCGTCCGAGCGTCCGATGACTTCTTGCGATCGAAGGCTTGGCGTACGAATCGAGAGCGATGCAAATTCATGGTGAAAAGGTTGCAACTTACGGAACTGGCCGCGTTGCTTGCACGGGAATTCTAATCAGAAATGGCGAGCGACTGAGACAGCGCTTAGGAATTCCTTGAAATTTTCACGCAAACCTTCTCCTTTGCGCACTGCAATTGATGCTCGCGCAACCACCGATTTGGGGGGCTGCGTAGAATGCCGTGAAGAAAGATGGCCGTTCTTATCGCTCATCTAGGTGAGCGCGTTGCGGGCGACCGATTGACGAGTCTTAATCCGCTGTCGTCTTACGCCACGAACCGGGGACGATCTCGAAATCGGAGTCCGTTCCCCCTTCGGTGACGTAAAAGCCGTGCACCCGGTACCACAGCGCTTTGTCGGTCTCGCCAGCACCCCAGCCGTATTGGCTGCCGAACAGCAGGTGGGCGTCTGTCTGGGTCACATTGCTGCCCTCGAACTGAACGCGGACCTGTTTAGACGATTCGTCGCTCCGGCAAACGATGCAGAGCCCCGTGCCGGGAGGGATCGAGGAGACCGACGAGAAGGGGATCGTGACCCAATCGTACGTGTTAGGCCGGTCGTCCTCGTCCGTCTCCACCGCCTCGATCTCAGCGTTGGGGGCGCCAGCGCCGTCGGCCGTGTAGAGGCAAACGTCCATATCGGCGTCATCTGAGCCATTGTTGCTGAGCATCAATTCGACCGAGCTGACGCCCCAGGCGATGGCGTCGGGAGGCAGATCGGGGATAAAGTACTGCGCAATCCAGCTGTCCCTGTAAACGTTCGACGTGGCCGTGGAGACGCCATCTTCCAGTGCAGCGAGCTCGGTGGGGCTGTATCCCTTGGCGAAGGTGGCTTTGTAGACGCTCGTGGCGCCTCCGTAGCGTCCGACGCCATAGATCTCGAGCGGCTCGTCATCGCTGTTGGCGAGATCGCCGTCGAGCGGGTCGACGAGCTTAAAGGCGATCGAGCCGCCGTCGATCGCCACCCCGCTCGAGTACTCCGTGCCGTTCTCGTAAACGTCGCGCCAGTCGCCCCCCAACCAAATGTAGTGCAGTTTGGTGAGCGTGTGCTCGACACCCGAACGGGCGAGCGTGTCGGCGTACCGCGCGTCGCGCAGCGTGCTGGAGCGGCGCAGGTCGACACGCGCGAGGTGCATCGCCGTGAGGCTGATCATCGACACCAGCACCGCCACGCCGGCCACGGCCACGTAGACCGTGCCGCTGCGACGCGGGCCGCCGGCCTTATTCGTTCGGGTCGCGAACATGGTTGAGCAAAGGGGTCGAGGTGGTTGCGGCCTCGTAGGCGTCGAGGTCGAGCGACAGATCGATGCGGGTGACGACCGTGGAGTCGGCCGCCGGGGCCTGCTCCAGGGCGCCCCACGCGCTGCGGTAGGCGATCCGCGTGGTGACCGCGCCGTCGGGCGCCGTGACCGTAACGACGATCTTTTTCAGGCCGTTGTCCGAGTTGAGTTGGTCGTGGTCGAAGGGGTCGGCGTACCGCACGGTCACCGCGCGGGTCCAGCCGTCGTACTGGGTCAGCTCGGCGCCCGCCTTGGTCTGCGGCGGCGTGGCGGACCAGCCGGTGTAGTCGTCGACGTCGTTCCAGGCGCTCCGCTCGCTGGCGCTCTCGGATCCGCCGCGGCCGAGGTAGTCCGCCACGCCCTGGGGGTCGTTGTAGAGCTGCTCCATGATCTCGGCCAGCAGCGAGTCGGCCAGCAGCGGGCCGGCCGCTTGCTCCGCTGCCGCCAAGCGGCTGCGGACCGAGTTGCCGAGCGCCGCCATCGACCCGACCAATACGGCGCCCACCAGCGCGGCGGCCACCACGACCTCGAGGAGCGAGATGCCGCGCCGCTGGGCGGCCGGCTTCGTGCTTAGTTTGCGTCGGGTCATTCTTCCTCCGCCGGGGCGATGGCGATCGTCGTGGCGTAGTACTGCTCGCTGGCGTTGATCTCGAATACCGAGTTGCCCGAGCTCCCCGCCGACGGCAGCGACGTGTAGCCCGCTCCGCCCGAGGCGGTCGAGCTGCCGGTCCCGCCCGAGTCCATCGTGATCGTGGCGTGGCCCGTGAGACCCGGCGCGTCGGCCGTGATGTCGTCGTCGTCCATCGCCACCAGCCGCAGGATCAGGCAGTTGTCTGCGGTCGTGGTCACCGCCGGCGAGGTGATGTCGTAGGAGGAGTAAGTCACGTAGTTCAGGCTCGCGCTCCCCGACCCCGTGCCGGTCGCGTTGATCGGCGTCGTGGCGTGCTGGCCGGTGAATCGCATGACCCAGGCGTAGGCCTGCTGCCCGCCGCTCCAGCTCACGGTGTACGTACTGGGCTCGGCGCCGGTGGCGGTCTTCCACCACACGCCGGACGTCACGGCGGTGGAGTTGCTCTGAACGACGAGCGGCGTCCACCCGGCGCCGGAGATCGCCAGCGACGCGCTCACGTCGCCATCGACCGAAGCGGCGGCGATGAGCAAGTCGCCGGCCGCCGAATCGCTCGGGAGAAGAACGTCAACCGAATCTGCGTTCGAGGCAATCTTGCCCTCCGTGAAGCTCTCGTAGGTCACGCCCGACTCGACCGAGCCGGCTTGTCCCGCCATGGCGCGAGCGGCGTATCCCAAGTCGAACGATTGCACGCCGGCCACCAGGGTCATCGCCTCGCCGCCGTTGTACTCCTCGGTCAGCGGGTCGCCGGGCTCGCCCCCCCACGCGTAGCGAACGGTCTCGGTCGAGCCGTCGCCGTCGCGGTCGGGAACGATCAGCGTGATCTCGGTGGCGGACAACTCGGTGATGGAGACGGCCGTGCGGGCGTCGCGGGCGATCCGCTGGACGATGGCGTTCGCCTCGAGCCGGTTGGCCGCCCCGCCGTCGTCGAAGTCGAGCGCCTGGCTCGCCAGGTACAACGACGAGGTGAGCCCCACCACGAGCGTCGACCCCAACGACGAGGCGACCAGCAGCTCGGCGAGCGTGTAGCCGCGGCGCGTGGCGGCGTGGCCGGCCCTGCGTTGTCGGCGTTGGGTGCGGTTAGTTGACATCGACCCTCCCATCCGCGCGCAGCTGCACGCTCCTTGTCGTGTCGCCCGAGTTGATCGTGACCGTGCCCGTCACGCTGGGACGCCCGAAGGGGTCGAACGTGACCACGCGGCCGCCGCCGAAATCGGCGCTGCCGATCCTGGCGCGTTCCGCGTTCGAGCCGAGGGTGGTGATGTTCGATTGCCCAGCACGATCGAGGTGCGAAACGCCCTCCAATTCGTACGAGGCGCTGTCGTCGGCAAAGCGGACGACAACCGGTTGGCTCTTGCGGATCGCCTCGCTGCGGGCGAGCCGCATGTCGGCCGCCATGCGGCGGGCGGCCGTGTCGGCGTCGCGGTGGTCGATCGCTTCGTAATACCGCGGGGCGACGACGGCCGTGAGGATCGAAACGATCAGCATCACCGCAATCAGCTCGAGGAGCGTGTACGCGGCGCAGCGCGGCGGGCGAGCGGTTCTTTGGTCGCGGGAGTACATGGCGGCGCGGCCCCGATCAACTTGTTTGGCAGGTGGGCGCCAACGCCGGGGCGGTGCGCGTGATCCTCTCGGCGGGGCAGTAGCCCTGCTTGATCGCGAGGATGTCGTCGTGCGCCTCGAGCATGGCGTTGACCACCTCGGGGTCCCACTGCGTGCCGCGTCCCTCTTTGAGGATGTCGACCGCGCGCTCGTCGGTCATCCCCGCGCGGTAGCTGCGTGAACTGGTCATCGCGTCGTAGGCGTCGGCGACGGCGAGGATGCGGGCGTCGAGCGGCGTCTCGTCCTCTCGCAAACCATCGGGGTAGCCCGCACCGTCGTGCCGCTCGTGGTGGTGCAGCACGCCGGGCAGGACGTGCCTCAGCTGCTCCAGGCCGTGGAGGATGTTCCAACCGAAGTCGGGGTGCAGCTTGATCTCGTCGTACTCCTCGTCGGTGAGCTTGCTCGGCTTGCTCAGCACGGCGTCGCCGACGCCGATCTTGCCCACGTCGTGCAACAACCCGGTGAGGTAAATCTTGTCGAGCGCCGGCTGATCGTAGCCCATCTGCTGAGCGATCCGCTGGGCGTAACGCGCCACGCGGTCGCTGTGGCCGCGTGTGTAAGAGTCCTTGGCCTCGATCGCCGAAACGAGCGAGCGGACCACGCCGACCAACAAGTCTTCCTTCTCGCTAACCAGGTCGAGGTTGCTGCGGTGCGCGGCGACCACCGAGCCGACGGTCTCGAGCAGCGAGGTCTCCCACGTGCCGTACTCGTTCTCGCTGAGCCGCAGCAGCGGCCCGCAGGCCCGCGAGGCGGCGTCGTCGGCGCGGTTGATGGCCATCAGGTAGCCGTAGCTGTCGCTCTCGTTGGCCACCGCCACCTGCACGTAGCAGGTGATCGTTTCGCCGTCGGGGCTGACGTGCAACGCCTTGTCGTTCGACACGAACGCCCCGGCCGAGGCCCGCTCGGCGTGCCGGGCGGCGAGGAGCTCGAGGGTCTCGTTGTCCCAGCGGAGCTCGTCGCCCATGTCCGCTCGGGCCGTGACCCGCGGCTCGTCGCCCTCGAGGTCGAGGTAAACCAGGGTTCTCGCGGCGATAATCGGCCGCAGCGACGTGAGCGCCTCGCCGATGAACTCCGGCAACTGGTGCGAGGTTTCGGTCAGACGCAGCAACTTCGCCAAACGGCCGAGGAAACTGATCTCTTCGAAGTCGTTGGTCACCTGCTCGACGAGCGCCGTGTTCTCCTCGCGCAGCCCCATCGACTGGTCTTCCAGACGCTGCCGCGCGAGCACGGCCTGCACGTAGGCCTCGACCATCGGCGCCACCTCGCGGTCGATCACCCAAACGGCCGAGCGGTCTCGGTCGACCGCCGCAATCAAAGCGGAGTGTTCTTGGTCTTCGAGCGCAAAGCACGCGGCGTCGTCGTCCGACGCGTCGCGGAGCAGGCTCTCGAGCTCCGACTCGAAGGCGTCGATGAGCCGCGCCCCTTGCGGGCCGAACGTTTGAACACGCAACGGGCAAGCGAGCAGGGGGCTCGGGCGCTCCCAGATGTCGTACTCGCCGCCGAGCACGCCGCTCAACTCCTCGACCAAGGCGAGTTGACAGTCGTAGCCGTCACTGATCATGGGGGAAATAGGCATGCTTCTTAGGGGGGCTGGCGGCGGGGCCGGGGCGCTGACCCGCGGTGGTCGTTGGTTTCGGTGGCGAGTAAGGCCTCGGCGTTGCTCCGCTGTCGAGCGGGTCGCCGACTGAGACCGATTCGCCTTGAAAGAGTAGCTCACGCGCCACGCTCGCGCACAAAACTCGCGATCAATTCAGCCGGTTGTGAGGGAAGTAACCGTTCGATGAATCGCGCCTTACCGCAGCGGTTGGCGACGTTTGGCGCCGGTCGCAACGTTCGTACACACCCGCGCGACGGAGCCGTTGTCAAAGCCGGCGCCACCCCTCCACCCGATGCGGGTAGCGCGTTCCCGCCAGCGGCTCCGAAGACATTTCGGGAACGCGAAACCGCATGACGCAAGCGAAATCTCGCATTTGGCGAGCTAAGTTTGAGGGTCGGCAGCGGTCCGCCGCTAACCAACTAAGGCCCCCGCCTGCTGGCAGTTTACTCACAGAGCGTTCCTTCAAGGGACGCCTCAACGTCACCTACCCGACCCCACGGCAATGTCGCAACCTGTGCAAGGCCTCATGAAAATGAATAAGACAAAAAAAAATGGATTCACGCTTGTTGAACTGGTCGTCGTGATCTTGGTGCTCGGCATCTTGGCCGGCGTCGCCGCGCCGAAGTTCCTCAGCACCTCGAGCGAGGCCGTCGACAACGGCCTGCAACACACGCTGACGATTGTCCGCGACGCGATCGAGATCTACATCGCCAAGAACGACGGCGCCAAGCCGCCGAGCGACAGCGGCGCCAACTTCGTCGCCGCGATCGAACCGTACATCCGTGGCTCGTTCCCGGTCTGCCCCGTCGGTCCCGCGAAGAACGCCACGGTCGAGATCGTGACCGCTGCGGGCGGCGACGCCGTGCCGACCGCGGGCTGGGCCTACAACTCCACCGACCAGACTTTCTTCTGCAACTACAGCGCCGAACTCGCCAGCAAATCGGGCATCGACTACGACGAACTTTGATCCCGCTCGCGGTAAGAACGGCAGAGCGTTATCCCGTCCCTAGGCAAACGCCATGGCTGCTACCGACTTTCAAGAAAAACCCTCGGTCCTGATCGCCGACGACAACGCGGCGCTCGCGCGGGTGGTGCAGATGGTGCTCACCCAGAGCGGCATGCGCGCCGAGGTCGCCCGCGACGGTCGCCAGGCCTACGCCGCGGCGATGAAGCACCCCTACGACCTGGTCATCACCGATCAGCAAATGCCGGAGATGACCGGCGTGGAGCTCTGCCGTGAGCTACGTAAGAGTAAGCGATACAGCGAGACGCCCCTGATCCTGTTGACGGCTAAGGGGATCGAGCTCGAGTTATCGAAACTGAAAGACGAGTTCGGGTTGACCGCTTGTTTCCCCAAGCCGTTCAGTCCCGCCGAGCTGGTGGCGGTTGTCCAAGAGACTCTCCGCGAGGCGACGGCGACCTGAGCTGCGCCCGACCCCCCGCTCCGACGAGTCACCGATGCGGATCCCGCTAAGCAAGAACCCATTCAGCAGGCAGCCGCTGGCCCGACGGGTCGTCGCCTACTACCTGTTCTTTTGCGTCGCCGCCGTGGCGTGGCTGCTGGTGGGGTCCGCCTGGACTTCCTACACACTCCACAGCCAGCGGGTGTCGGACAGCTGCTTGGCCCGATTGGGCCAAACGGCCGCGACCGTCAAGGTCGCCCTGCTCCGAGACAACGCCGATAAGTCGCAGCGGATCGCCGACGCGCTACACCAACTCCAAAGGTCGGTCGACGCCAAGAGTTGCTCGGTCGTCGACACGCAAGGCAAGTTCGCGGCCCACACCGATCCCGACCGGGTCGGTGAGCCGGTCGGCGAGCCGGTCGGCGAGCGCAAGCAGTGGGGCGCCATCGAGACGATCCGCTACGAGGGGGCGAACGGCCGCTACAAGAACGAGTACCGCGCGGCGCTCTCGAGCGACGGCGCCGCGCTCGGCGAACTGCGTCTGACGGTCGACGAGATGCGCGGCGTCGACGCGTTCTCGATGGCGGTGAGCAACACCCCCACCGCCGTGCTGGCGCCCCTGGTTCTGATTTTCATCGGCGCGTTGGCGCTGGTCCGCATGACGCGTCCGCTCGACGAGATGCAGGATCAGCTCACGCGGGCGGCACGAACCTCAAAAACCGAGCGGCTGGAACTCGACCGACTCCGCCCCGCCACGGCGACCGCGCTCGGTTGGAACCGCTTGGTCGAGGAATTGAGCGAGAAGTCCACGGCCGAACCCGCCGCCCCGACGCCCGAGGTCGACCGCCGCCGCTCCGGCTTCGAAGAGATCGTGCAGGGGCTCTCCGACGGCGTGGCGGTCACCGACGCGGCGGGCCGTGTCGAATTCGCCAACCGAGCGATCGCCGCCCTGCTCGGCGCCGAAGAGCTCAGCGACCAATCGCTCGTCGAGTTGCTCGGCGACGCCGCCCCCAGCGCCGACACCGCGTGCCGCCGCACCGTCAGCGAGCTGCGTCGCGGCGAGGGCGAGGCGGAACGCGTGCTGCGCGTCGCCCGCCAGCCGCTCACCGAGGGCAAGGCGGGCAGGGCGCTGTGGTCGCTGCGCGACGTCACGCAGCAGAAGCTCGTCGAGCAAGCCCGCGATCAGTTCATCGACACCGCGACCCACGAGCTGCGCACGCCGCTCTCGAACATCCGCGCCTACTCCGAGACGCTCGCCACGGGCGACGTGGTCGACCTGGAGGCCGTCAAGGAATTCTGCACGATCATCAACAGCGAGGCGACTCGGCTCGGCCGGTTCGTCGACGACCTGCTGACGATCAGCTCGCTCGAGGTCGGCGCCCTGACGATCGAGCGTCACAACGTGATGGTCGACCGCCTCCTCAGCGAAGCCGCCATGAAGGCCAAGCCGCTGATGGAGCAGAAGCAGATCGAGTTCGAGGTGCAGGCGCCCGCCAAGCCGATCGAGATGAAGCTCGACAAGGACAAGATCGCCGCCGCGATCACGAACCTGCTCGGCAACGCCGCAAAATACACCCCCGAGGGGGGTCACGTGTCGCTCAAGGCGACCGCCCAGGGGGGCGAGCTCCGCATCGCCGTGGCCGACACGGGCCTCGGCATCGGCGAGGACGAGCACACCCGGGTGTTCGAGAAGTTCTTCCGCAGCGCGGACGAGCGGGTGCGCGACACGACCGGCACCGGGCTCGGCTTGCCGCTGGCGCGTGAGGTCGCCCGCTTGCACGACGGCGACATCACGCTCGAGAGCAAGATCGGCCAAGGCAGCACGTTCACCCTCACACTCCCGATCGGGTAGGCATGCCATGTGCGACATAACCCATCAGGGAGCGGTGCTGGTCGTAACGCCAAGCGGTCCGCTCACCGCCGAACAGAACCCCGGCTTCGCTGCGACGGTCGTCGGCCGGCTCGACCCGGGTCTGCCGCAGGTGGTGGTCAATCTCCACTCGGCCCCGATCGCCGACAGCCAAGGCCTCGAGTCGCTGCTCGATCTCCAGGAGCACGCCGCCGGGCGCGGCGGCGAGGTCAAACTGGCCGGGGCCGGGCAGCTCCTCGACGAGGTGCTGCGCATCACCGGCGTGGGCGACCGGTTCGAGCGGTTCCCCAACACGAAACTCGCCGTCGGGAGTTTCGCACGATGACCACGACACTTGAGGACCAACCGAAGGCGGCCGAGGCCGACGCCCGAACGGGCGGTGGCAAGATCGATCCCAGCGTCTTCACCGGGCCGTTGGGTCAGCGGCTCATCAGCGCCAACCTGCTCGACGACGAGGGCCTCGAGAAGGCCCTCATCCACCAGCAGGCCAGCGGCCAGCGACTGGGCGAAACACTGCTCGAGCTAGGCATCCTCAGCGAGGAGGAGCTGCTCCCGTTCATCGAGGATCAGCTCGGCGCCCGCGCGGTTCGTCTGCGCGAGGGCCTGCTCGACCCGCAGGCGGTGCACCGGATCCCCTTCGAGCTTGCCGAGGCGCTCGACTCGCTCGTGCTGTTCCACGTGCGCGACGAGCTCACCGTGGCGATGGACGACCCGAACGACCTCGACGCGATCGATCGCATCGAGGCGATCACGGGCCTGCGGGTGAGGCCCGTCTTCGCCTTCGGCGCGTCGCTCGGCCGCTGGCGCCGCCGCGCCTACGAGGCCGACTTCCGCGTCGACGCCGTCACGGCCGACCTCGACGACGACGCCCTCGAGCTGCGTAGCGACGCGACCGACATCGACATCACGAATGTCCACACGCTGGCCGACGGCAGCCCGGTCATCAACCTGGTCAACTACCTGATGCTGCAAGCGGTGCGCAAGGGCGCGAGCGACATCCACATCGAGCCGGGACGCAAATCGGCCGTCGTGAGGTTCCGCATCGACGGTCAATTGGTCGAGGTGCTCACCCCGCGGCGAGACATCTACCCGGCGGTCGTTTCGCGTGTGAAGGTCATGGCCAAGATGGACATCGCCGAACACCGCGTCCCACAAGACGGCCGCTG